>JAZNBV010000060.1:0-79070 GCA_045587205.1 Victivallaceae bacterium | reverse complement strand
CCTGCGAAAGTTTTTGGAGCCGACTTCATTTCATTACGCCGTGCCAAGAAATGGGGTTCCGCCGTCGCCAAAGGCTATGGCGGGACAAGGTGGGGAAAAGAACCTTTTTTCAAAAAGGTTTTTTCCCCACAAAACAGTTTTGCCCCCCCCTTTTTTATTCGCGCGGTTGCCGATACTGGCAGATTATTGAGAGCAGAACTGGATCTCACCCCAGATCGGGACCGGCTGATGTACGGATATTGTCTTCGGCGTGGGGGATGAACTTTTCGCCCAGATACATCCGGCAATGGGTCTGTTTGAGTACGCCGCCGTCCGCTTTTACTTTTTCCAGCAATTCATTTTCGCAGGTAAAAATATCCAGCGAAATGGTACGCGCCGGGTTGACCTTACGCGCCTGTTTCAAAGCATCCAGCGCCATTGCGGCATTTTCAGCATACACCGGACCTATGTGGACAACATTGCCTTTTTCACGCGCGGTGAACCAGCTGACGATCCTGCCGCCGCATCTCGCTGCAAAGCAGCGCTCCGGTGCGGATTCAAAGATCCATTCCGTTGCGGGGTTGTCGGCGCGGCAGCCGGGCAGAGGAAAATCTTCTTTCCGGACAGGCTGCCAATCCAGTTCGGGTGCTTCCGGGGCACTGCCTGGAGCAATTTCGTACAAATGCAGATTGCCGCATTCCTGAAAACCCAGTTTGCGATAGACATTTTCGCCCATCGTGGAGGCATCGAGCATCACTTCTCCGAATCCCTGTGTGCGTTCAATGATCTTTTTCATAAGTTCAGAGGCGATACCGCATTTGCGCCATTCGCTCCGGGTGGAGACCAGCACTATCCACGCGCGGCGGCCCTGCTTAACAAATCCGGCGGTGCCGACAATGCGGTTCAAGTGGATCATACTCCATAGTTCGCCATATTGCAGAACCCGTTCCAGGTTTTCAGCCGGCACCTGCCAGTTGACTGCCCTGAATTGCTCAAGCAAATTTGGTATATCGCTATTGTCACACTGGCGGATGTACAAGCCGCCACGGCCGCAGAAACGGGGATTTTCTTCCAGCATAGCAATGCGGCTTTCCACTTCTTCAATGATCTTCTGACTCATTATTCCGACCAGCTTGCTGCCGAGTTCACGGCTGGCTTCCGCCGGATATCCCGGTACCCCGGCGCTGTTGAGCCGCCCGATACCGAAAGTATTGAGGTCGCTCTGGCGCAATATACCGGATTGATTGCCGGGCGGAAAATCCTCCGCGGGCATAAAATCATAATTGCCAATATGCATAAGCACACTGGTTTCGTTTTTACCGGCGTGCAGATCCATTTTGCCCGGTTCATCCAGCGCGTGTGCATATCCGAACGGATAGACCAGCAATATTTTCAGTTTCTGATCGCGGCGGTTCCATTCGCGTATTGCCGGCCCCAGCGGAAAGTTTCCGCCGTGACCGCTGACGACAACCATATAGCGGTAATTCTGGCGCTGGGCCTCTTCGGCAACGTCGCGCACCACATTTATCAGGGTTTCGGGTTTGAGTGAAAATGCTCCACGCCAGCCGGTGTGTTCCAGACTGCTGGCAATGCACTGCACCGGCAGCAGCGCACCGTTGAAATGCTCTGCCAGCACCCGGGCAAAGTAATCGGCCAGGCGGCAATCGGTATCCAGCGGCAGATGTGCGCCGTGCTGTTCAAAGGCGCCGACGGGAAAAAATATCACATCGGTACGCGCCATATTCCAATCCCGGGCGGTGGAGTTGCGGTCGATCATTTTTTTATCTCCTCAAGTTTTACACTCTGCGCGGGCAGATTTTCCGCCTCATCAGTGCCGAAATTGACCGTTACGCGGAATGTCCGATTATCCGGCAGAGTAACTTCCACGCCCCGGCACAACCCGGGAAGATCAAGCTTGCGGCACTGGATTTTTGCTGCATAATCGCTGCCGGAAGCACTGACCGCACAGGCGCTGTCGATCAGCACTTCGCCGGAACGCACGCGCCGGAGTTTTTTGAATGAACCGATCACATCCACCGTCAGACTGGTAAGGTAGGGATGGCGGCAGATGATGACATTGGGCTTGGCTGACTGTTTGACCTGCAGGGTATTTCCGCCGTAGATCATCATCAGCGAAAGTTTATCATCCACGCAGACCCGGCTGCTTTGGAGATCAGTCGTTTTATCCTGTTCCACGGGGATGGCGCGGTACTCAATGCGCTCATTTTTGTAGATACGCATTTTGTTGTTGAATATATCATTGGGCATCTTGAGCGCAATAGCAGTGAGCTGATCAAGCGTGACCTCTCTTATGGCATCGGAATACTCCAGAATCACCATCGAACGGCCGTCGGGCAGCGCGGCAACCGCGTGACGGCGGCGGGCAAAGATATTTTCCTGTTCGCCTTCGGCACGCGCGGCGGCGGTGGTGAGACTTTCGGCGTAACCGGTAAAACTCTCCTGGCTGCAGCGGGTGATTTTTTCCACTTCCGGAGTGGAGAGTATCGGATTGACCGAATAAATATCGCCGGTAAGATTGCCCAGCCATTCTGCCATATCACTGGAGTCAAGCGGTACGCACAGCGCCATAACTCCGTAGGGCGAGCGCGCACTCCAGGAGCGTATGCAGTGCTTGTTGCGCAAAAATCCAGCGCCGTGGTAATCATCGAACCACTCTGTAAGCATTGGAACACTTTTTGAGGCTGAAGTTTTGACTTTGTTCTGATAATAACTCATAAATGCCAGCATCGCAAAGGCATCGCTTTCCAGCCGGCAGTAGTATTGGTAACTGTCGTGTTCCAGGTGGCCCAGCCGCGCACCGAAAAACGAGCCGTTGGATGATGCCAGCTGATCTTTGCGCAAAAGTTCTATTGCTTTTTGACGGATCATCGGAGCATCGGCATCGCCGAGGTAATCTTCCGCCCACAATGCGATCATCGGCAGATAAAGCTGGCAGTAACAGTATCTTATGCGGGTATCACCGCCGATGCGGCACATTCTGCCGTCGGGGAAAGTACAACCCTTGAGCAGCTGCCAGAGTTTTTCCGCATTTTTGTAAAGTCCTTCCGGTGCGGCAACACCCCGGTCCTTGCACATAAAGTGCGTGATCGCCACGTGCGAAAGACATATCGCCATATAGCCCACATTAAGGTAGTTGTGGTGATTGAGCCCCAGCGTTTCCGTAAAGTTGGACCCCACCTGCAAAGGATCGTTATCCAGCGGGGTGCAGATACCATTGGCAAAAAATTTCAACGCGCGTTCACGGTACGCTCCGGCATTGGGTGCATCAGGGTAGTCGAGCGCAGTGCGCAGCAGTATGCCGCCATTCCAGAGGTTGGATTCCGGTTTGTTCATACCGGAATCGGCGGGGATAGCAGCCTCAATGGGATAATTCAGCAGAAAATCCGATTCACTTAAAAGTACCTTGCGCAATAGGGCTTTATCCTCATCGGTCAGCAGCTCTTTTATGCAATCGGTGGCAAACAGCACCCGTTCCAGAGAAAGTGCCGAAATCCAGGTGTTGCCCCAGCGCAGATTATTTTCGCAGAATGTGGTGCCGGATAAATGCGTATTGATCAGATATCGGAACAGCCCGTGCGCCGTTCTGCCCGCTTCAGGATTATCTTTTGCCATAACTGCCATTGCCGCAAAACACTTGGCAGTGCATTGAGTACTCCAGTTGCCGCTGGCGCCCTCGCCGTAATAGAACCAGCCGGGGCGCCCCGCCGGAACCCGCAAATAGGGGATTATGCTTTGATATGAATCTTTGAGCATAACATCAGTGAGATTATTCATTGTTTGAGCCTCCGTCATTGATAGAGCCACGGTTGCCGCCGTCGCACAAAAGATTTTCTTTATATTCATTTATACTTACCTGTTTAATAGTGACAAATGTATTTTCTTTCCGGAAGCCAGCCGGAGTGGTGCCGACTGCCTTTTTGAACTGGCGGTTGAAAAAATAGCAGTCCGGATAGCCGAGCTGGGATGCTATTTCGTTGATTCGCAAATCGCTGTTGAGCAAAAGCTGTTTGGCGCTTTCCATCCGGCAATTGATCTGATACGCGTGCGGTGAAATCTGCCAGTATTCGCTGAAAATGCGGGTGAATGCGCCCCGTGTAAGGTGAAAACGCCGGGCAAGATGTTCGATTTTTTCAAAACCGCCGTTGGCATTTTCCAGTATATCAGCGGCTTCCAACGCTATCTGGCAGCTGCGGCGGGGCATCGAAGTGCGGTCGTTGTGCAAAAGGTAATGATCCAGCGACATAAGCAGTGCCTTGAGCATAACCGCTGCACATCCGGAAGCCGCCGGATCGTGTTCGCGCTGAAGTTTTACAATGCTGTTTGCCATCATACTCCATTGCGCGTGCGCTCCGGCGTGCAGTACTTCCGGAATCTCTTCCAGCGAGGGATAATATTTGCTTCCGTCAGGGCGCAGGAGTTCAAAGTGCAGATAAAACAGACTTAACGGGTCATCGGGTTTCTGCACCACCGGATACTGCTTGAGCGGGCGCATCCAGATGATCGAACCACTTTGCAGAGGCACCGAGCCGGTGGATGTCTGCATAACTGCACTGCCGTTCAGAATGATCCACAAATCGTTATCCCGGACAATTTGCTGGTGCCAGTTGCCGCCCAGACTCACCCCGCGCTGCCAGCAGGATTTGGCGGCATTGCCGGGCACCACAAGCAAATTGTTCCAGTCAAGACTCATATTTTCAAGAGCAAACCTTTATTTAAGCAGCAAAGTGTGTATGCGCTGACTGCCGTCAAATTTGAATTTGGGTTCTTTTACTTCTTTGCCGCTGAAAGTGTCGATAACTGTTTTGATATTTCCGGGGAGTGTGACCTGTGCTTCCATAGTTTTGATGGAATAGTTACGCAGAAACAGTGCAATTTGCCCTTTATATTCACGCGCCGTAACCTTTACAGCCGGATTGCTGCAGGCGATTTTCACCTCTTTGCCGTAATAAAGAATATCTTCAATGGGCAGAATCCGCTTGACCGCCCGTGCCGTATTGAGCATACCGTTGGCACCGCGCAACCCGGAGTAAGGCGCCCAGATCATAATTCCGGCGGCACCGGAAAAACAGGATTCCAGTATCTGCTGTTCCAGAGCATCAACTCCGGCAAAATCCTGGGTCAGTACGCGGTTGTATTCGTAATAACGGTTGGGGCTGATTCCCATAATCAATTTGGCACGGCAGCCTTTGATCAGTTCTGAACAGACTTTTGCAGTATTCCGGATGAGTTTTGAATCAGCTTCATAACACATCGGCAGCAGTTCATCGGCGTACTTTGCCAGTTTCCGGTAATCGGACAAGCGGTTTTCAATAGCGCTGTAACGCTTGCTGTTCAGCGAAGTACGGCGGTCAACCCAGATCGACAGCGTGCGTTTATTGCCGTTGGGCCGATAGGTGTCGATGGTGTTGCGGATCTGTTTGTAGATCTCCGCGACCTGATCGGTTTTCATATCCCACCAGATATCAAAGTGCTTGGGATATTTTTTCTCATTGACCGCCACGATCTTGAGGTCAACAATCTTCAAGTTGGCGTTCTGACAGCGCTTGTTGAATTCCGCAGTACAGTTTTTGCAGAAACATATTGAACTTCCGAAAGCCCAGTGTTCTTCATCGACCACAAAATTATCGAATCCGTAATCGATGGCGGTTTTGAATATATCCAGAGTTTTTTCCGCATATCTGCCGCGGGTCATTGCGCCGGGACAGACCAGCATATAATTTTTGCTGCCGGCGGCGGGCTTGCCATCAATGTTGATAGCGGCAAATTCCGAAAAATCGATCTCTTTATAGTGCTTCTGCGGGTGCAGCAGCGTTCCGGCAACCTTGCGGGAACTGCCGAGGTTAAGCAGCACTGCTGTGGGTTTGTAGGGGCCGAGGAAACTCATTGCCATCCGGATACCGCGATCGGAGAGTTTTTTAATCTGTTCAGCGTATAATCCGTCGCCTTTGTGATTGTCAAGTTCCTGTTCCACGCGCGGCTGCATAAGGGTGTTGAAGCCGGCTTTTTCGATCGGCCAGTTGTCCAGACCGCGCCGGAATTCCAGACCTATGGAAAAGTGCTTGAGCGGGCGTTCGAGTTCCGGCAGTTTGGCAATTTCCAGAACCTTGATCTTGTTGACCTTCTGTTCGCCGCCTTTCCAGAATGTCTGCACGCCGATGAAACTCTTGTCCGTAACCGGTCCGACCAATTGCAATGCCACCTCTTTGGCTACACTGCTGCTGGAAGGACGGAACACTCCCAGCTCGTGCCGGATCATCGGTACGCCGTCAACGACAACGCGCTGTTCGCCCAGTTTATTACGGGGCGCGCTGGCAATATATTTGACTTCCGGCGGCAGCAGCAGCCCGAAGCGCAAATCTTTCTTTTTGCGGAAATCTCCGCGCATACCGAACCCCACCCAGGTGGGCATTTCGCGCGACAGATAGAGTTCTTTGTAGTAGTAATAATTGCCTTCCACGCCGCCTTTGATCGTCTTTTTGGGCAGCTTGCGTGAAGCCTTCAAAAACTTTATGCTTGCAATATCGCCCGGCACCGACGCTTTTACTTCGCCATTGCCGCCGCGGAACCCGACAAAAATTTGTTCTTTCAGACTTTTGAACTCCAGATTATAGAGCTGTTGACCGGCTTTTAGTGGCACACTTGCCAGCACGCGGTTGTTTTTGTCAGCGGCATAAACTTCGCCTTTTTCCACAGCTTCAGGCAGATATACGCTCATTTGCGTTTTGCCTCCAACGCTTTTGCCGCAAACAGTCAGCGCGGAGTCTGCGTGCAGCAGTTCACCGGTTCCGGCAAACGGCACAATGCAGTAACTGGTGTGCCACATATCGCGTTCGGCGACCGGTGCGACATCAAATTTATTCAGTGTAACTGCTGTTACCAGTATTTTTGAAGTCTTGCTGAACCAGGCAAAGCAGTGGTTCAGAAGATTGCTCTTTTCAAAGACAAATGCCAGACCGTTATTGCCGTTGACATAACCGAACCACGGCACCGCCGGATCGATCACCGCCTGTGTAGGATTCAGTGAAAGATCATCCATACTGAAACGCACCGCGCCTTCAGCGTTGCGACTGTAAAAAACTGCATTTTCAAGATTATCAGACTGCAGAGTGTTGTGAGACTGGAGCATAAGTTCAGCGTTGTTGCTGACCGCCTGGATATTTTCGGTAACTTTGATATAACTCTTTTCGGCATCGAATTCAAACTGACGGATGATCTTTATACCTTTGAAAACCGCGCGCGTGCCTTCCCATTCAGTTGTAAGTGTAAGCTGTTTTTTGCCGGATGCAACCGCTTTTATGGTGAAATCTCCGAAATGGGGTGATATATCGCGCAAAAGCGACTCATTGGTTTTACCCATACCACCGGTTTGAGTGCTGCGGCTGTCAACAATCTCTTTATTGGTATTGCGGTCGATAAAACTTACGATCTTGCCGCCGGTGGAACTGACCGCGCAACTGAATGATGGGTGTTCCACTGTGTAAATACCGGATTTTTCACTGAATTTCAACTCGCCGGCAGCGGTACAGAATACCGTCAGCATTAATGCAAGAACTGCACTTGTAAATTTCATTTCAACTCCTTTGTATATAACTGGTTTGTTTTTTCAGATATTTACCAGCAGCCGGATGCGGATTATATCATTTTCCGGTGCGTTGCGTTTATTTTTGGGGAGCTTGCGGCGGATTTTTTCGGCATCGGTGGCATCTGCCGCCACATATATATAACCGGTATATCCGGCAGGTTTGATCTTGCTTTTTTTGCCCTTTGCAGCTTTGGGCGCCGGCGCCCAGACAAGAGTTATAACATTTTTTCCGGCTTTGATATACTCTTTATTCACCGGTACGCGGTGAATGCCTTTCATAGCAAGTTTTCCGGGATTGCCGCAGAAAACAGTTTTGTCGTTGAGCGTAATGAGCATATCGCGCCATTTGGTATCTGGTCGCGCCCGGATTTTAGTGCGCGGATCGGTTGTATCGAGCAAAAGTTCGTACTCAATAAAGGCCTCTTTTATCCCGGATGGATCAAAATCCACCGGCAGAGTTTTTTTTATCGGGGCCATTATCCAGGTCGCAGCCGGAGTTGCCGAATCGGTCATCACCCGGAAAAGGTGTTCATAATCATCCTCTGCGGCAAAAATATTCAGCGCGATCATCAGAGTTGACAGCAGCAGCAATTTTTTCATAATACCCATTGTAAGTTTTACACTTGCAGCAGTTTTTTAAGCGTTTCGGCATCTGCAAGAAAATTTTCCGGCAGATTATCTTTGGTAAATTCCAGCAGCAGTGTCCGATCCCGGCGCTTGAACTTTTCCATCAGGTTCTGCCAGATATCAAAAGTATCTGCCAGCGGCGCGTGTTCATAGCTGTAAACGTGTACATTGCCCAGAAACGGCTCAATTTTTTCCACAGCAGAAGGTATATCGTGGTGTGCATAGAGCTGGAAACTGCTCCGGTAGTTTTTGCGGTCAACCAGTTTTACCATTTCCAACGCAGAATCGGCATCTTCCGTAAAAGTATTGCGGTGGAACTCGCTTGCAACTGTCATTTCCGGAACAGTATCGCACAGCTGCCGGATCACATTCCCCATTGATTCTGCATCATCGGCTGAAACATTTTTGCGGGCGGTGCTGCCCGTCCAGATACGGATCGCCGGAGCCTGCAGAGCTTTTGCCGTTTCCGTCACCGGAGCGATTTCCGCCGGATCCAGACAGCGCATATAACTGCCGTATCCGGCAACTTCCAATCCGGCGGCACGGGTGAGTTCGCCCACGCGCCGGGCAGTTTCCAGATCGCCGGCAGGCACGTGGATATCGCCGCCCCACTCAATGGAATTCAACCCGGCTTTAACTGCAAGCTGGATGACTTCTTCCGGACTCAACTGCCGGAATGTTACACTGCAAACTCCGCTTTTAAGCATAATCATCACCTCGCAGCCATTGCTTCGGCAGCATCCAGCAAGCCGGTCAGGGTCAGAGTATCTTCCGGGGGATTGATAAGCGGTTCATTTGCCGTGATCGCCCGGTAGAGGTTTTCGTAATAATACGCACCGGGTTCCGTTACTTCCGGCACCTGAAACACTTCATCTTTGAATTCATAGTTCTGGCGCGGATATGCCCGGCCTTCTGCCGCCAGAGTCTTCTGCAGAACCGTTTCCGGCGCATCAGCCGGGTCGTAATAACGCAGTTTCCAGCCGATCCGACCGCGCGCAGAGAGTTCAGCACTGCCGTATTCGCCGTAAATCGTGTAAAAATAGGGTTGATGTGCCGCTGCCTGATTTATGTCTATATCAGCTTCAATGCCGTTGAAATCGATCAGCAGTTTGACTACATCATCGGCATCGCCCAGCGAAAGTATGCGCCGCGCCGAACAGCCCAGCAGTTTGTAATCGCGCCCGAACAGACTTATGCACTGATCTACATAGTGCGAGCCGTAATTGAAAAGCATCCCCCCGCCGTTGCTTTTGAATGCCTGCCAGTCGTTGCGCCGCACATAATTGGCACAGAATACCTTCAGCTGATACACTTTGCCCAATACGCCCGAAGCTATGATCTCGCGGATGGCGGCAGAATCGTGATTGAAACGGCGCGGCTGGAAAATTTCCAGCACCCGGTTGCACTTTTGGGCAGTTTCGAGCATTTCGCGGTAGCCGGCCTGATTCATTGCGGCGGGCTTGTCGCAGAAAACGTGGCAGCCGGCTTTCAACGCGGCAACCGCGTGCTGGGTATGAAAACAGGTCGGCGTGGCGATCACCAGCAGATCCGGCTTGACTTCGGCAAGCAATGTATCCAGATCGGCAAAACCCTGTGGTATATCAAAAGTTTTCATTGCCTCATTGCGGACGCTTTCCAGCGGGTCGCAGACGGCGATGATTTCAAAGTGTTCACTTTTCTGCAGATTGGGCAGATGGCAGCTCCAGGCGATTCTGCCCAGACCGGCAACGGCGGCTTTAAGAATTTTTTTTGACATAATATGAGACTCCTCCACCGTATGAATATATACTTATGTAACTTTTTTTCAATGGATATATGCATTAAATTATTGCACGGAGCGTGCAATAGAGTAAATTTACACCATTTATTTCATTTGGCAAGTATGTGCGGTGCAAATTTTTTTACAAAATTGCGCTGAAAACTTTTCAGCGGTTCTGCAAGTTCAAGAAGTTGATATTGCTGCAGGAGTTTTTCCGCTTTGTGTTTTTCGCCGTCTGCCAGCAGGGCATCCAGCTGCATTAAGAGCGCTATGTTCCACGCCGCCTGATAAGATTGCAGTACGACCGGCGGTTTTATGCCCATTGCCCCCGGCACCGCGGAGTCGATGATCTTGCTCAAATCAAATCCTGATTGTCCGGAGGGCTGATTGCGGACAAGTTCAAAAAGTTTCTGTGCATAGTGCAGTTGTCCGGTGCGCTCCTGCAGAATGGCTGCCAACAGCGTTTGAGTCAGCAGGATCTGCAGGTTATTGCCGGGATTGTGCTGCAGAATATTTTTCAGGATCGTTTGCGCGGAAGTTTCTTCCATAAGCAGCAGCAATATACCGTTGCAGCAGACTTTCACTGCATCTTGCTGCCAGAACTTCTGCAAAGTCTGTTCCGCTGCAGCAAGATCGTGCTGCAGGATCTGCATAAAAAATGTATCGCTTTCAAGTTTCGCCCACGCCAGATCGCCGCCGGTTTCAAGTGTATCAAGCCAGATCGCGGTCATTATAAATGTATAGGGATACTGTTTATCCAGTTCCAAGAGTAAACTTGCAGCTTTTTCTCTGCTGTGCGGATATTTTTCTGCCAGAAGTGCAGAATTGATTGCCATAACTGCGTGCGGGAGCGGTTTTTGCAGATAAATCAACGCCAGTGCCAACGCTGCGGAACCGGGATTTTCTGTACAGAATTTGTGCAGAGTTTCAAGTTTTTCCTGCGGGGGATCTTCTGAAGTAAAAACCGCTTTTATTGCAGTAATATTTTTTGTTGTGCCGCCGGATGCGGAGTTTTTGTGCAGCGCTGACAGCAAAAAATGCGCCTGCGCGGCATATTGGCGGTTTCTGCCGCCGGCAATCTTCTGTAAAATTTTTTCAGCCAGAACGGGATCGTGTTTAAGAGTATTGCCGCAGAACAGCATCTCCGCCAGCCGGAGCATTGAGGGTATATAATTACTGCCGGCAGAGTATCTGTACAGCACCGCCGCCAGTTCCGGCTGGTGAAATCCCGAACCGGGAAAGGTCACTGTTTCAGCCAGCATAAAGGTATTGACAGCATCCGGATCAGTTTTGATCTGCCGGGCAAGGTTTGCGGCATAATCGCGCAAACTCTGCCTGACAGCGGCGCCTTCTGTTGTAAAAACTGCAGCGTGTTTGCGCTGTTCGATCGCTTGCAGAAGCTTGTACGGCAGAGCGTTGCTGTCGCGGCGGGCAAATTCCCGGGCAAGTATCCGGTGAACGGCATCGGAGTGTTCCGGTAACTCTTTTGCGGCAGCGGAAAAGAGCGCTCCGCAAATTATCAGCAGCCGTATAACTCTCTGCATAGGTTTATGGCGCGTCAGAAGCTGAAGCCCATATTGAAGTGGAACCGCAGTCTGCTCTTGACGTGATCCTGATTATTGAGCACCGGGAACGCCAGATCCAGTTTGATGGGCATCGGCACCTGCGGCAGTTTGATCCGCAGACCGTAACCTACGCCGATATTGAAGTGGTCAAAACCGAATCCGAATTCATCTTTGCTCACCCCGCCGGCATCAGCAAAAACCGCCCCGCGGATAAAACTCCAGATGGGGTGCGATATTTCCACAGTGAATACGCTCATACTCTGACCGCCGACTTCACGGCCGTGGGAATCCACCGGCGATACTTCCCGGTAGGGGAATCCGCGCAGCGTGTTGCTGCCGCCGAGGAAATAACGCTCGTAGATCGGGGCGGGCTTGCTGCGGAAGTTATCCACCATACCGATGCGGGCGCCCAGCTGGAAAGTAATGGCATTGTCAAAAAAGCTCTTTACATACAACGCTTTGGCTTCGGCACGGTAGAAGTCTTCGCTGGAACCGAAGATCTTCGGCGAAATGGCACCCAGCAGATTGAGCTGATACCCGTTGCGCGGATCGGTCAGACTGTCCAGGGTGGTGCGGTCAAGTTCCAGCGAAAATTCACTCACCCAGTCGCGGCCGCGTTCGGCGCGGGTTTCCGGCGCCATCCGGTGCGACATATCGTGTACATTGACCTGTTCAAACTTGTACGCCAGTGAGGCACGGGTAAAATCATCAAAGAACTTTTTGCTCAACCCGACGCGGGCGCCCCAGCGGGTTTCATCCCAGTATTCGTAAATGGATTCGCGCAGATATGCTGAAAGATCCAGCCGCAGAGGCATATCAAAGAGCCACGGTTCGGTAAAGTCAAAGTTCAGCGCTGCCCGTTCCAGACCCAGCGCCGCCTGCATACGGAGCCGCTGACCGCCGCCGCGGAAATAGTTGGCGGGATTGGTTATATCAAAGTTGCGGCTGCTGGCTTCCAATACACCGAAAAGGCTGTCAACATCGGAAAAACCGGCACCCACGCGTACATCGTAGGCATTCTTTTCCTTGACCTTGATAACGGCATTTTTTTCGTTCAGAGCATCGGCGTTGGCAAACCCGGCTTCCACCGACTCAAACATATCCATATTCATCAGGCGCGATTTGCTGACATCCAGCAGATTTTCATCCGCCGGATCGCCGGGATAAAGCACCAGTTCGCGGCGGATGACCTTGTCGAGCGTGTATTCGTTGCCGACGATCATCACCTGATCGACCGTGTATTTGCGGCCTTCGGTGATCACAAACACCAGTTTGGCGCTGTGAGTGGCAAAGTCTGCTTCGCGGCGCACTGTGCAGCTTGCATCAGCAAAACCGTCGCTGTGCAGCAGTTCCAGGATCGCGGAACGGCTGGCAAGTTCTTTCTGATAATCAAAAGTTTCGCCGGGAGTAATGGCGATCAGGCTTTTGACTTCATCTTCAGAAAAACTCTTTGCGCCCTCCACGGCAATGGCGTTGACAATGTAAGGTTCGCCTTCGTGGAGTTTGAAGATTATATTGACAAATTCCGGATCGGATTCATCGGGTACGATATTGGTTTCTTCGATCTTGAAATCCAGATAACCTTTGTTCCAGTACATATCGCGGATCCGCACTTTGTCGATTTCCAGCGCTTCGCGGTCGAGCAATCCCAGATTGAGGAAACTCATAAAGTTGAAGTAACTGTAGCGGTTGGCGATCGAATGGCGCAAGTTCCAGCCGCTGAAAACGGTGTTGTTTTCAAACAGCACATCGTTGACTTTGAGCTTGAGGTTCTCTTTGATCCGGAAAATCACTTTTACAGTATTGTCTTTGCCGCGTTCCAGTACCGGGGCGATTTCGGCATCGTAATAACCTTTGTCGCGGTAAAATTCGCGCAAAGATGAAGCTCCGTCGCGCAGAGCGCGGTCGTTTAACGGCGAATCAATACCGATATTGACCAGTTTGGCAAGTTCTTCAGTTTCATACTTCTGATTGCCGTCAAAAATCACTTCCGTAACGCGCGGATGCAGTTTAAGCGCAAACTTCAGGGCCAGTTCGCCGTTTTTCATCGGTTCAGTACGCACTGTTACGTCGGCAAAGTAGCCGAGGCTGTGCAGACGTTTTACATCGCCGTCGAGCATCTGCGGATTGTAGATGCTCCCGGGCTGCTGGCGGATATTGAACCGCAGCATATCTTCGACCAGCGGCTTGCCGCCCTTTTGTTCAAAAATCAAAGCGCCGATCCGGGGCGCCTTTTCCGCTGCAGACAGCATAATGCCTGCACACAGAAGCATAACAACTGAAAAAATTTTTCCGGGAAAATTCAACATATCGACCCACTTTCTTTACAATATATAAAATATTCACAAAACCCGTCAAATTCAATATAATCCGTTTAAAATAATACCGTTTGGACAAAAAAACTAATTTTTTCCATAAAAAAACCTTTTTTTTCTTGCAATAATGCTGCAGGGAGGTTATTTTTCCCGGCGATAAAAAAATAAATTGAAAGGATCGTTATGAGCAAAACCAGAAACAGTGTTTCCGGCAAGGCCATTGCCGTTATGACCAGCGGCGGCGACGCGCCGGGTATGAATGCCTGTCTGCGCGGCTGTGTGCGTACCGCGCTGGAGGCAAATTGCAGAGTTTTCGCCATTTATGAAGGCTATCAGGGGCTGATTTCCGGCAATATCAGCGAACTGCACTGGGACGATGTGGCAAATATTATCCAGCTGGGCGGTACAGTTATCGGCACCGCCCGCAGTACCGAGTTCCGCGAACGCTCCGGACGGCTCAAAGCCGTGCAGAATCTGCTGAAACACGGTATTGACAAACTGGTGGTCATCGGCGGGGATGGTTCGCTTTCCGGCGCCGAGGAACTGCGCGCGGAATACCCTGAACTGCTTGAGGAGCTGGTGCAGAAAAATATGGTTGATCCGGGAGTTGCTTTTGCACACCCCACGCTTGCCATTGCCGGAGCGATCGGCAGTATCGACAATGATATGGCAGACAGCGAAGTAACGATCGGTGCCGACTCGGCTCTGCACCGGATCGTCGAAGCTCTGGACGCCATCAGCAGTACAGCGTACAGCCACCAGCGCACATTTATTATTGAAGTTATGGGGCGCAACTGCGGGCATCTGGCTTTGATGGCATCGCTGGCATCCGGCGCATCAGGCTGTTTTCTGCCCGAAGCTCCGCCGCCTGAAAACTGGGCGGATCTGCTGCAGGAAAATATTCTTGAAGGTGTAAAAGCCGGCCGCCGCGTAAACTTGATTATTGTAGCAGAGGGCGCGCGCGATCTGCAGAATCAGAAGTTGAATGCCCAGCGCATCAAAGATGCTCTTGCTGAACGCAGCATCGATTCGCGCATAACTATTCTCGGGCACGTTCAGCGCGGCGGGGTGCCCAGCGCCTACGACCGCTGTATGAGTACGCTTTTCGGCGCAGAAATCATCAATATTCTGCAGCACAACCGCCGCGAATCGCGCATTGCCGTACTGCAGAACAACCGTATCACCAGCACCGGTCTGACTTCGGCAGTTGCTGCTACGCGGGCAGCGGGCAAAGCGCTTGCCGCCGGTGATTACACCACCGCCCGGCGCGCCCGCGGCGAAGAGTGGATGCATTTGCTGAATATCCAGCAGACCCTTATGCGTATAGCGCCGCCGGCAAACCGTCCCGGCAGAAAAAAGCTCCGCATCGGCGTAGTTACCGCCGGCCGCGCCGCCGCGGGAGTCAACAGCGCAGTGCGTACTATTATCCGTATGGGGCTGGCTTCAGGTGCGGAAGTGCTGGGTATCGAAGAAGGTCCCGCCGGACTGATCGGCGGCAAGGCACACCTCTGCAGCTGGATGGAACCGGAACTCTGGAACTCTTTTGGCGGTTCCCGCCTGGGAGCAGGGCGTTACGAGCCGCAGCACGGCGACTTGAACCGGATAGCTGCCAACTTCCGCGTATGGGGGCTGGACGGGTTGATTCTGATCGGCGACTGGGGCGGTTATCAGCTGATGGGTAAAATTCTGGGTGCGCGCAAACGTTACAAAGAGTTTAATATCCCGATGGTTGCTCTGCCGGCATCGATCAACAACGACCTGCCGGGCAGTGAATACAGCATCGGCAGCGATACAGCTTTGAACAATATTATTGATGCTATTGACAAGATCCGCAACTCCACTGATACTGCCAAACGCGCTTATGTTGTGGAAGTTATGGGCCGTTATTCGGGGTATCTGGCGTGCTGTGCGGCGCTGGCATCCGGCGCAGAATACTGCTATCTGCCGGAAAATGAACTTTCGCTGGATGATCTGCGTCACGACGTGCGTGAACTTGCTGAAGCGTTCAAACTCGGCAACCGCCACACCGGTTTTATCATCCGCAACGAAAACGCCCACGATGATTATACCACTGATTTTGTGGCAACTTTATTTGAAGCCGACGGCGGTACGGAGTTCGATGTACGCAAAGCGGTGCTCGGCCCGATCCAGCAGGGCGGTTCGCCTTCGCCGATCGACCGTATCCAGGCGGTGCAGTTTGCCTACTTTGCAGTACGCAATCTGCTGGAGTCTGCAGCAATGAAGATTTCCGGCGGCTACTTTATCGGCTGCGAAAACGGCGAAGTGGTTATGCACGACTGGAAACAGCTGCGCCGCTACCCCGATCCCTGGAGCAGAACCCATTCCGCGCGTTGGTGGAAGTATTACGAAGATGCCATCCACTGCCTTTCGGTAAATCCGGAAGTTCGGCGTAAACTGGCAAAAATATGATCTGCAATATACATTATCGGGATATATTTCAACAGGAAATCCACGGGGGAAATCCTTTATGCAAAAACTGTACCTCTTTTTCCGCAAGATATATTATGCGGAAACCAACAGCCGCAAGTGGTGTATTTTTACTGTTGCAGTGTCGCTGGGCATTGTACTTGGTGCTGCGCTGCTGGTCTTTATTGTTGACCCGCATTACCGCTACCGGAAACCATTTTTTTATGATATGGTTTATTACGAAATTTATGCCACTGCACCGCACCTGTTGTCACAGCAGGAATATGACCTTCTGATGCTCGGCAGTTCAATGGCGCGGAACTTTTTTCTTGAAAATATCAACGCGGCATTTGACTGCAATGCCATTAAACTGGCGGCATCGGGCGGCACCATACCGGATCTCTGCAAATTTTTTGAGATCGCCAAAGCCAGCCGCGGCAAAGAACTCAAGCGGGTTGTGTGGTCACTGGATACATACGCTTTGAACAAAGAGGGCGATCATTACAGCGATTTTGATTACCTTTACCGCAAAGATCACAAAGAGGATTACCGGTATTTGTTTTCGCGCAAAAGCTATTCGAGCATCCATTATATCATCAAGCGTAAACAGCGCCCCAAACGCAACCGCAGACATCAAACCGACCGCAACCGGATGTTTTCCACTGATTATGCGGGCAAACCCTACGGATTCAAGGTCGTTGCTGCGGAAACCCGGCGCAATTACCGGATAAACAATACTCAAACACCTTATAATGCGGCAATGCACAAAGAAAATTTCTACAACCGGCTGCTGCCGCTCTTTGACCGCAATCCGCAGCTGCCGTTTATTGTCTATCTGCCGCCGTACCACATTTACGCCTGGTGCCACAGCGAAAAACTGGGCAATGCTGAAGCGATGATCCGCCAGCGCTCCGAGGTTATGCTTGAATTGATCAAACGGCCCAATGTGGAACTGTACGATTTTCAGGCATCGGCGGAATATGTGGAAAATCACAGCGATTTCTGCGATGTTCAGCATTTCAGCAACATCACCGCGTGCCGGATACTTGATGATATAAAAAATCAGCGGAGAAAGATCACTACCCCCGGAGATGTCAGAGCAAGCGAAAAAGCTCTCCGCAGCATCATCAGGCGGAATATGTTGGAATATAACCGCGTAATCAGCAATGGCAAGGATATTTGAACAATGCTTTTTCCAACTTTTACATTTATTCTCGGTTTTCTGCCTGTTACAGTAATTGTCTATTTTCTGCTTTCGGAGAGATACCCGCAGCTGTCAAGAGTCTGGCTGATAATTGCCTCGCTGGTCTTTTACTCGTGGTTCAACTGGAGCTACTTTTTCATCATTGCCGGGTCGATACTTTTCAACTGGTTTTTTGCACAGATGCTTTACTGCAAAAGTTCCAGGATCACTTTGAGTTTGGGGATAATCGATAATATTCTGCTGTTGGGGTATTTTAAATACTACGACTTTTTTGTGGAAAATGTCAATGCACTATTCGGTACCGCGTGGACTTTGAAACACATTCTTCTGCCGTTGGGGATAAGTTTTTTCACCTTTCAGCAGATATCGTTCCTGCAGCAGGTATTTTCCGGAACTCTGCAGAAACGCTATTCGTTCAGCAGTTACTGCCTTTTTGTCTGCTTTTTCCCGCAGCTGATCGCCGGTCCGATCGTGCTGCCCGACGAAATGATGAGCCAGTTTGATAACCCGGAAAACCGCCGGATAAATACAGCCAATATCGCCGCCGGACTGTTTGTTTTTGCTCTGGGGCTGGCTAAAAAGATTCTGCTGGCAGACTTTTTTGCTGAATTTGCCGACAGCGGATTTGCCGGATGCAGCGGTAATTTCTTTACCGCGTGGCGCAGTGTGCTGGCATATATGTTCCAGATCTACTTTGACTTCAGCGGGTACTGCGATATGGCAATCGGTACAGCACTCTTTTTCAACATCAATCTGCCGGTCAACTTCAATGCGCCTTACCGCGCGGAAAATATTGCCGATTTCTGGCGGCGCTGGCACATTACGCTGGGCAGATTCCTGATGAGCGCAATATATATACCCCTGGGTGGCAACCGCTGCGGCAAAGTGCGTACCTGTGTGAATCTTATGCTGACGTTTTTTATCAGCGGTCTGTGGCACGGCGCAAGCTGGCTTTTTGTGCTGTGGGGTGCTATGCACGGGGCGGCATTGACCATTCACCGGATATGGAGCAGATTTCTGGGGCGCTCAATGCCGCGGGTACCGGCACAGATATTGACATTTTTCTTTGTGATGCTGGCGTGGGTACCGTTCCGGGCGGTAAACTGGGATTCGGCAAAAAGCATTTACAAAGCTATGTTTGCGCCGGATTCCTGGAATCTCATTGCAATGAGCAATAAAGATATTATGCTTTTTATTGCCGGATTTATTGTGCTTTGGGCTTTGCCGCCGGTCTGCGAACTGCAGAAGCGTTTCCGCCCGACCTGGTTCAATGCGGTATTGGCAGCGACGCTGATCGTGGTATCAATGTTCTGCTTTGTCAAGTATTCGCCATTTATCTACTTTAATTTCTGACAGCCGGGTCTGCGGTGCAAAAATTGCAAAGTTGCGTAAACGGTGCTAAATTATATGATATACAAATATCATCAATTACACAAAAAGGATTCTGTTATGGAAAAAAACAAACCTCAAGCCGGTTTCAACGGCAAACAATTCATTATCTGGATGTCGGCGCTGATTCTGGGTGCCGTACTCGGACTGCTCAAAGTGGAGTGGCTCAATACCTTTTTTGATTTTATTGCCACAGTTTATACCCGGCTTTTCAAGTTTGTGGCGGTGCCGACCATTGCGTTGACCATTATGACCACGCTGGCGATGCTGGGGGCAAAAAAGAATACCGGCAAACTTTTCGGCCGTACATTGGTCTGGACTCTGCTGACTACGCTGGCAGCATCGGTGGTCGGTGCGGTGCTTTTCAAACTCATTGTTCCGGGAAATCTGCCCGGAACTATGGCGGAACAGGGGCAGAGCAGTGTACCGCAAGGACTGGGGAAATTGAGTTATTACGACCACATACTTTCGGTTTTTCCCGACAATATACTTGCGCCGCTTTCATCAGGCAATGTTTTGAGTATCCTGCTGGTGGCAGCCGCCTGCGGTCTGGTATTGGCTGCGTATAAAGATTCGCCCAATATCCAGGTGCTGCACAAAGCTGTACTCGGTTTGCAGGAAGTTCTTTTTGTGTTGATCAAGGCATTGGTCTGGACATTGCCGCTGGGGATCGTGGCTTTTGCCGCCCAGCTTTCGGCGCAGATGTCTGCCGGGGTCATCATCGGATCGCTGGGTAAATACACCGCAGTGGTGCTGATCGGCAATCTGCTGCAGTTCTTTGTGGTGCTGCCATTGTTTCTGCTTTGCAACAAGCTCAATCCATTAAAGGTGTTCCGCTGTATGCTCCCGGCGGTGCTGATGGCGCTTTTCACCAAGAGTTCTATGGCAACTCTGCCGGTAACTGTGGAATCGGCGGAAACCAATCTGAAAGCCAAACCGGAAACTGCGCGCTTTATTCTGCCGCTGTGCTGCACGATCAATATGAACGGGTGTGCGGCGTTTATTCTGGTGACTTCGCTCTTTCTTTTGCAGCACGGCAATGTGGCATTGACTCTGCCGGTGGTTGCGCTGTGGGTGATCATTTCGGTGATTTCCGCTGTGGGCAACGCCGGCGTGCCGATGGGCTGCTACTTTCTTACATTGTCGCTGATGGCTGGCGCGGGTGCACCGCTCTGGGTTATGGGTGTGATTCTGCCGATCTACACGATTATCGATATGGTGGAAACTGCCGTCAATGTCTGGTCAGACTCCTGTGTCTGCGCAATAGTGGACAAAAAAATGCGGAGTGAATAAGTTCAGTTCTGAACGCAGGCGGCGGAAGGATCTGCTGCCGGCATAAAAAAACAGGGCTGCTGCAATATGATGAGAATTTGCAGCGGCCCTGACTTGTCTTTGCACCTGCGCCGCGTGGACGGAGGTTTTACAAAGATTTTATTTGCTGTACTTTTCAAAGTACGGCTTGAGCGATTCGCCCCAGGGTGTGTAGCCTTTGAGGTGACGCGGGTGGAGCAAGTCGGGCATTACGCTTTTTTCCAGAACTCCGGCGGGAGTCAGGAAATCTTTGCGGATATCGACCCATTCGATATTTTTCCCGTCGCAGAATTTGACGATTTCAGCATTGACCTTTTCATTCATCCGGCGCAAGGGATTTTTGTTATCAGCACCGCGCGGAAAGATGGCATAAAGCAATATTTTGGCTTCCGGATAACGCTGACGCAAATTATCAAGGATCTTTTTTATACCCGCTGTGGTGGCGCGGTAATCGTATCGGGCATTGTTGGTGCCGATCATCAGGGTGATCAGCTGCGGCTTGATCAGGTCAAGGATACCGCTTTTTTCCACGATCCAGAGCGTGTGCTGTGTACGGTCGCCGCCGCAGCCGAGGTTGAGTACCGGATAGGGGGCAATGTACTTTTTGTACGCTTCCTCCGCAGGCTTATATTCCCACTGGTGGGTGATCGAGTCGCCGAGCATCAGGATCTTGTACTTGGCGGGATTGGCGGCGGCAAGCGCTTTCTTTTCGGCGTGGCGCTTGGCGTGGCGTTTGCTCTGTACCGGAGTGGTTGCCTTTGTTATCTGTTGATCTACAGACAACCCTGCCAGCGGATTTTTGCGGACTTTTTGGGCCTTTTTTACTGCTTTGGCGGGCTGGGCGGGAGCTTTTTCAGCGGCATAAAGCCCGGAAAAAGCCACCATTGTTGCCATAACAGCGGCAAAAACTTGAGCTTTTTTCATTTTTCATTCCTTTCAAAATTATGGTTAAGGCTGTTGTTTCTGTTTTTCTTCCGGCGACTGCAGCTGCACCATAACCACAGCGGCAAAAATCAATACGCAGCCGATCAGGTTCTGCAGCGAATAGTGTTCATCCAGCAGCAGCCAGCCCCAGAAAACTGCAAAGACCGAAGCCGTGCTCAAGACAATGGAAGCCGTTGCCGGAAGCACATACTTTTGCGCCGCAACCTGTACCGTGCAGGCGATCCCGATGGCGATCACCCCGCAGTAAAAAAGCGGCAGCCAACCGGAAACGATCCCCTGCAGGGAACATTTTTCGCCTGCAAAGGGTACTGCTGTTCCCGAGAGCACCGCCACGGTGAAAAACTGGATCGCCGCCAGCTGAAAAGCATCTGCGTCGGGCGCAAATTTGGCTATGAAAATAAACTGGAACGCAAAAAAGAGCGCGCAGATCAGCATAAGTATATCCCCCGGATTGCCGAAGGAGTGGAATGTTTTGTCCGCGCACAAAAGGAAACTGCCGGCAGCGGAAATAATTGCTGCCGTCCAGATCATCCAGTGCGATTTTTTACGGATGAAAATTCCGATAAGCGGAATCATAATCACATAAAGCGCCGTCAGAAACCCCGCTTTGCCTGCCGAAGTGTAGAGCAATCCGAACTGCTGGAGTATTTCGCCGCCGGCAAGACATACGCCGCAGGCAATACCGCCGGTGATGAGTTTTTTATTTATGGAGGTTCTGTTTTTGCGGCAGAATATCACCGGCAGCAGTATTGCTGTACCGATTATATAACGCAGAAAAACAAAAAACAACGGCGGCATAGACTCCATAGCTTCCGACTGTGCGGAGTAGGAAAGTCCCCAGATGGCGGCGGTAACAATAAGCGCCGCAACAGCAATTACACTTGATTTTTTCATTTTATATCCCGGCTGATTTTAAACTTTCCGTAACAGATAATCATTAAATTTAGCACATAAACAGCTGTTTTACAAACTGCAATGTATAAAAAATTCAATAAGCGGTCACAAGTTCTGCAATCAGGCGGATAACGGATAGGCCGTCAGAAAGGAAATATTTTATTATATAAACATAGTCAATGAGTTATGAATATTGATGTGTTTGGCGGGCAAAAAAACGGAAAAATTTTCTTTCAAAAGCTTGAAAAAAAAAGAAATCGTGCTACTCTATCTGTGGGATCGTAGTTTTATGAGTGAATCTGCGGTTCCGGAAAATCTATATGGGAGTATGAAATGAGAGTCCAACGAGCCATTTTAGCCGTGCTGGCTGCCGCCAGTTTGAGTCTGCCACTTAACGCTAAAGATATTTATGTATCTCTGGCAACCGGCAAAAATAAAAATGCAGGAACTAAAGACGCTCCCTACAAAAACCTCTGGAAAGCCCTTAATGTTGCCCAGACCGGCGATGTTATCCACGTTGCCGAAGGCAACTACCCCGGCCGGATGAAATGCGGCTGGTTCAAGATGGAAAAACCGGTTTCCATTTTCGGCGGCTACTCCTCTGACTTTACCCAACGCGATCCCCCAAATACAAAACAATGTTCCAGCCCAAAAATGAAAATAACGACAAAAAAGTCGGTACACAAGGTTTGCTGCACCTTGAATTTGATAAAAATCCGATGAAGGCCCCCAAGGGGTTCAATATTGTTATTGACGGGCTGATTTTTGATGACGGTTTTGCCTCCAGTTATCACGCGGTCAAAGGCAAGCCCGCCGGCTTCGATACAGGTATGTGGCTGGAAGGCCCCGCCAAAAACAAGGCCGATAAATTCCCCAGTGCCAACCGTTACAGCATCTCTTCGGCAACAGCATCCCGCGGCGACGGCAATCTGACTATCCGCAACTGTACGTTTGTCAACGGTTCAAACTATGCGGTGAACCTCAACTGGTACAAAGGCAATATCACCATTGTCAACAATGTATTCTGCAATAACCGTATGCTTTCGGTCAATGTCTCCTGTTCCAACGGCAGCGGCAAGATCAACTGGGAATGTGCCTACAACACCATACTTTTCACCTGGAGCCGTCTCAACGATCTGGCGGATATGGGTTTTGCCATACGCAATAACGAAAACTGCAATGCCAACATCCACAACAACATCATCGGGCTGAACGTATTGACCGGTTTTGATAACACCAAGGGTAATCCCAAAAAGAAAACCACCAAACTTGATAACAACATATTCTTCTTGAACCGCGAATCCGATGTGCAGATGACTATGTCGCCTTCTGTGGTCAAAGTGCGGGTCGATTCCTTTGAAGATCTTGAAGAAGTTGACGGTATTGAATCCATCGACGGTAACATTGACCTTAAGGATCCGAAAATTTTTGCGGGCAGAATCAACGCCAAGTATCTCAACGCGTTCCTTTCTATGAAATATTCAGAAAAAACCAAACTTGATCCCGGCAAATGCAACGCTCTGCGCAGTGTGCTCGGTCTGCCGCTGCAGGGAACCATCACCACCACCTGCGATATGTATGCCAACCGCTACCCGCAGGAAGATGCATTGAAACTGTTCGGAGCTGTTGCTGAATACGGCGCGCAAATGCCTAAATGATCCATCTGAACTACAGTTCAAATTTCTGATAGAAAGGGTTGATACTATGGATTTCAAGGAAATAATCAATAACTTTATTACAGTTGTGACCCAAAAATATTTCTGCTTTGAAGGCAGAGCTTCCAGAAAATCATTCTGGCAGTATATTCTTGTATATATTATTGTTTCAGCCATTCTCAACGTTGTTCCCGGCATCGGGAAATACCTTTATGCTGTTTGGTTTCTGGCGCTGCTCTGCCCTACGCTGGGGATTACTGCCCGCCGGCTCCACGATACCGGCAGAACAGGCTGGATTCAGCTGTTGGCGCTGATTCCGGTAGTCGGCGGATTGATTGTGCTGTTCCTCTGCATTCCGGAAGGCAGCAGCGAAGCCAACCAGTATGGAGCCTGCGATGAAAAATAAAATCAAAATTGCATTGTTGATTACTGCCGGGTGCATCCTCACTGGCTGTACCTGTGTCAGCACGCACGTTCCCGGACGGCGCATCGATCACGGTCCCGATCCGGGCGGGTGGGACAGATTCTTCTGCAATCTGGATTATATAATTTTCCCGCCGGAACAGGGCTATGTGGTGCCTCCTCCTCCTCCTCCGCCGCCGGCGCCGGCAGTGGTAGTGATCCCCGAATACGGTTACGATTGGTGGAAAGGCACCTGGGTACCGCGTTATCAGAACTGGTACTGGTATCACGGCACCTGGGAGTGGGGCGGCCCCGGACATCGTCCGGTACCACCTGCTTGGGCGCCTGATTTCAAACTCCGCCCGATGCCTCCTCCGCCGCCCAGACCGGCAGTGGTAGTTGCTCCTCCACCGCCACCCCCGGCAGTGGTTGTGGTTTCTCCTCCGCCACGCCCGGTGGTGGTCAAACCGCATCATCACGCCAGGCCGCATCACGTCAAGCCGGCACCGCGCCCTGCACCTAAACCGGCAGTGCGTCCGGCACCGCGCCCTGCACCAAAACCGGCAGTGCGTCCGGCACCGCGTCCTGCACCCAAACCGGCAGTGCGTCCGGCCCCGCGTCCTGAACCCAAACCGGCAGTGCGTCCGGCCCCGCGTCCTGAACCCAAAGCGGCAGTGCGTCCGGCGGTGCCGCAGCCCGGTTCCACAGCCAGGCCGGTCAGAGCTTCCAGATGATTTGAGAGGTTGAATTATGAAAAACAGATTTGCGATATTTGTGTTGTCGGTTGTATTTTTGATTGGTTCTGCGATGCCGGTTCTGGCTGCCGGTGAAAAGCCGGGAACTGTGGTGAAAGAGTTTTTCACGCTGATGAGCAAAGCGGAATGGACCGCGGCTAAAAAACATCTGGCAGGCAAAGAGCTTCAGCAGATGATTTCCGGGCTTGAAAGCATTTATAAAGAGCTTTCCGCAGCCGAAAAGAAAAGCGATGCGCTGGAGAGTTTCGGTGCCCAGGCAAAACTGAAGGTAGTTTCTGAAAAAATCACCGGCGACAAAGCCGTAGTGACCGTAACTTATCAGGAAAAAAAGAAAACCAAAAAAGAGAGTTACAATCTGAAAAAGGTCAACGGAGCGTGGAAAATAGTTGATTGACCGTTTACAGTTTCTATTTAAGGGTGAAAAATATCCGGATCCCCCGGATATAAAAAACAATAACAGGAGAAAGCTATTATGAAAAAGCAACTTCTTCTCGCCGGCGGCGCTGTTGCAGCCGCACTCGTAATGACTGGTTGTGCCGGAGTCACCTCCAACAGTGGCGGCGTTGCCCCCATCAGTGCCGGACCGAACTTCTACAGTGAAGTCAGTGCCAACACCATTCTTAACGAAACTCCGCTTGCCTACACTGTAGTCAAAAAGGATGTTACCGCCAGTGCTAAACTGATGAGTTATTTCACTGCGGTCAACATCGGTGATGTATCCTATGCAACTCTGAAGGCTGAAGCCCTCAAGCAGGCGCCGGGTGCCGATGAACTCGTCGGTGTCAAGATGGATTACAAGATGAAGAATGTCTGCGGTATCAACGAAGTGACTGTCACTATGACCGCCACTGCCGTCAAGACCAAGTAATTTTCCCGCTTTAAGCAAGGCTGCTGTTGAACCTTTTACAGGGGCGACAGCAGCCTTTTTTTTGCCCTGTTTACTGTATGAATAATTATACCGTGCAGTCAGTGCGGCTGATGACAACATTGAAAAGGTTCGGGAAATATTCAGCAGATCGGGGAACGAAATTCAGTACGGATTGTGCGGTATAAAACCTTTTTGTCCCGGAATCAGGGCAAAAAAAATGGCTCCGGCACCTGGATTCGAACCAGGGACCAAGTGGTTAACAGCCACCTACTCTACCGCTGAGCTATGCCGGAACATTACACAGTTGCTATTGAACTGTATCAATTAATATAGTTGCGTTTAGCAAAAAAGCAAATGTTCAATCACTGTTTTTGCAACATTTTTGCCCTAAAAACAGTATTTTAAGATATAAGGTGGATAATTTGGTGTATATTATGGAAAAAATTCAACCATAAAGGAGATGTGTTATATGAAAGTTTTACTGGTCAACGGCAGTCCCCACAGCAACGGCTGTGTCAACCGCGCTCTGGAAGAAATCGCCGCAACTCTGGCAAAAGAATCCGTCAAGAGCGAAATTTTCTGGATCGGCAGCCGCGCCGTACAAGGCTGCACAGCTTGCTTTCAATGCCGCCTTGACGGTATGGACGGTTGCGTGTTCAAAGACAAACTCTATACTGATCTTGTCAGCAAGATGGCAGAGTGTGATGCCGTTATTATCGGTTCGCCCGTCTATTATGCCGGTCCGGCGGGATCGCTGTGCGCCATTCTTGACCGGGTATGTTTTTCGGCAGCCAAATATTTCAGGCACAAGCCGGCGGCGTGTGTGGTGAACTGCCGCCGCGGCGGTGCCAGTGCCGCGTTCGACCGCCTGAACAAATATTTTACCATTATGCAGATGCCGGTGGTTTCCAGCCAGTACTGGAACTCTACGCACGGATCGACCGTCAGCGAAGTTGAACAGGATCTGGAAGGCTTGCAGACAATGCGTACTCTGGCACGCAATATGGCTCATCTGCTCAAAAGTAATGCCATTGCCAAACTGCCGCTTCCGAAAAAAGAAAAACAGCAGACCACCAGCTTTATACGCTGAAAAGTCTGCTGTGACAGTGCATATTTACGGACGCGGAAAACTGTTCAGCCCAGTTCAGGGCGTATGGCTCTGACCAGATTTTCCGCGTAGATCTTCATACCTTCATCATTGGGGTGCAGCCCGTCGGCAAAAAGTTCTTCCCGCCGGGGGTAAAAGTCCGTGCCTTCAAGCAGTTTTATCTGCGGATATTTTTCTGCACATTCGCGGATGATACTGCTGTAGAGTTCGCGGTACTCCTCTGCCGCGTGGAAAGCCGGCAACGGAGTTGCCACCAGCGCTTTGCCGGAAAAATCGTTGAGCAGCTCCATAACCCGGGCGGTTTCTTTGCGGAAATCTTCCGGAGGCGTCCGGCGAGCGGCATCATTTATGCCGAAGCCGACTGCAATAATATCATTGCTGCCGCCGTAAATGAGCGTTTCGGCAACCGCCTGTGAACGCATTATTGCTCCGCCGACGGAGGTGTTGAAAAGCTCAAGATCCAGCGCATCCGCCGCCAGAGCCCCCAGCGCGCGCGACGGCGTACTGCAGGTCATACCCTGCATTATCGAATCGCCGCAGAGCAGCAGCTTTTTCTGTCGGTGCGGCAGTGCCCGGTAAAAGGCACCATCGCTGATTGCCAGCGTAAAATCATTTATCACCACCATATTCGGCAGATATATGATCACATTTTTTACTCCGGAACCCAGCACCGTTTTCTGCGGTTCCCGGCAATCCAGCGGGATGATTCTGCCGTTTACAGAGAGATCGCAGGTGTATATTGTGCGGGCGCTTTCTCCGAAAACGAACTCCAGAGCCAGTTCTTCTGCATCAGTTTCCATAGCAAAAGTTATCCCGGCGGAGCAGCGCGACCGGATATTCATAGCCGGATGGTCGTGGTAGAACGCCAGCAGTTTTTCACTCATACGGACATTGGGGGCAACGGCTCCGGTGAAAAACTCAAAACAGTTGTGCCAGTCGATTTTCTGCATATAAAAACCCTGACGGCAAACCGTTAATTGAGCTTTTGCAGCGAATCCGCGTAGATCCGGCGCACTGCCGCGCGGTCGCCATTGGTGGGCGCCAGCGAAAGCAATCCATCCAGCGACGGCGTGGTAAATGCCAGTTCCACGAGGTGATCAAGATCCGATTCTGCAAAACCTTCATCAGCAAGTTTCTGCGGCACACCGGCACCGGCAAGCCATTTTTCCACGGCTTGCGCCGCCTGCAATGCTTCATCGGCACTGCCGGTCAGACCGGGGGCAATGGGCGCAAGGATATCAGCCAGCACGCCGGCTTTTACGGCGTAGATCTCTTTGATCACTGCCGGCAGCAGTATGGCAAGACCCAAACCGTGAGTAAGATCAGGTTTGATACCGCTCAAGGGGTGTTCGAGCGCGTGGGTAAAGTGCAGCAGACCGTTGTCAAAACAGACTCCGGCAAGCATTGAGGCATACAGCAGATAGTAACGCGCTGCCAGGTCGGCGGGATCTTTTTCCGCCAGCGGCAGATACTTTGCAACCAGTGCAATGACTTCGCGCGCCAGCGAAACAGAAAGCGCACTTGCAACCTTGCTGGTGGCGGCTTCAACGCAGTGATTTACCGCGTCAATGCTGACAAAACGGGTCTGTTCGCGCGAAAGACCGGTCATCAATGCCGGGTCGTCGATAGACCACGTCGGGTAAATGCAATCGTAGGCAATGGCGGGCTTATACTCTTTTTCCAGAATGGTCGCCACTGCAAAACGGTCAGCTTCAGTGCCGGTTCCGTGAGTCAGGTTCACAGCAATGACCGGAACGGCTCCGTTGGGGATAAATTTGAATTCATAGAGCTCCGCGGCGGTTTTTCCGGGATTCTGCAGCAGGATCGCCGCACTTTTTCCGGCATCAATAGGGCTGCCGCCGCCAATGGCAAGCACCGCACCGGCAGCAGGATTCATAGCCACGGCTTCATCGATCTGCGTGGTGGTGGGGTTGGGGGTGACGCGGTCAAAAAGTGTGTAGGCTATTCCGCGCGACTCCAGGGCTGGCACGATCACATCCCACGCGCCGGTGGCTTTGTAGGCGCCGCGGCCGGAAACAACCAGAATGTTTTTGATGTTGCGCGCAACCAGCTGGTCGGCAATGTCGTTGATCTTGTGAATGGCTCCGCAACCGAAATAGATATGGGTTTTGAGACGGAATTCAGCTACCTGATGAATGTCGATATTGTTTTTGAACACAGTACACCTCTCTATTAGTTATTTTTTTATCGATGTATGAAAGGAATATATCATAAAAAATGATTTTTGCCAATATAAACAGACAAATCAGAGCAAAAAATGATGCACAGATTTGCGCGGCTGCGGCTTTTGCAATGTTTGCTTATTTTGCCCACAGATCCAAAGTTTTCCTGGCAAAACCGGCGGCAATGCAGGCTTTTTTCATCATATCGGGTGCTTCGAGCTGGAAGGTATCCAGCCAGTCGAGTCCGATCACAGCATTGCCGTGTTCATTGACGTGCAGATTATCGATCATCAATGAGCGGTAGAGCTCTTTATCATTTTCATAAAGCGGCGCCCATCGAACAAAGTTATCCTGGACAAAGGTATTGCAGTCCTTTGCCACATTGCGGATTATCTGCATAAATTCCACGAGCTTTTCTGCGTAAGCGGGGGCAAGGCGTTCAAGGTCGCAGGCGTAGTAAGTCTGGAAAAATACGGTAGTACCCAGTGCCGAAAAGTTGTCGTACAATGTATGCATATTGTCGTAAAACTCCTGCGCGGAGACATTGTGATCGGGAAATGAATCATTTCCACCGCAGGTTATAATCGCCAGATGCGGCTCAAATCTGCCGCAGTCGCGGTCAAACCGGTTCAGAAGATCGCCGGCTTTTTCGCCGCCGACACCCATATTGCAGCAGAGCACGCTGCCTTTGCCGAAATGGAATTTGCACGCCAGTTCAATATAGTCAAACCAGTGCATACCCATAACGCGCCGCTGGGTGTTGGATGAACCCAGCGCGGCAATGCGTACACAATCGTTGTTTTTAATAAGTTCCCGGAGTATTTCAGGCGGGTTGGTATTCATAAAACTGTCTCCATAAAAAAAGTTGAAATTCTGTTCAATAATATACATCAGCCCCCGGCAATATCAAACGGTCAGGATGTTTTTGTGCAAAAAAAAGAAAAAGGTGTTGTATTTGCCGATAAAAATGCTACTTTAAAGCACGCTGTTTTTTAAGATCGATTTCAGGAACTGATTTTATGAGTGAATCCGGCACCGGACATTGGAAACTTAATCTGGCGATGATGTGGTTTTCGCAATTGGTTGTGATAACCGGTTTTGCCGCGGCGATGCCCTTTATTCCATTGTTTTTCAAGATCAATCTGGGTATAACTGACGATGGCGAATGCGGTATGTATGTATCGCTGTTTGCGTTTTTCAGTACGCTTGCTTACGCTGTATCCAACCCGGTGTGGGGAACGCTTTCCGACCGCTACGGAGTCAAGATAATGCTTTTGCGCGGAACTTTCGGAACGGCGTTCATTTTTCCGTTGATGGGTTATGTGCACAGTGTCTGGCTGTTGATAGCGCTGCGCTTTCTTACGGCAGTTTGCGCGGGTACGACTTCGGCGGCGCAGACTCTGATCGTAAAAAATACGCCCGAAAATAAACTCGGTCTGGCGTTGGGTATATTCAGTACCGCTTACTTCAGCGGTATGATGCTCGGAAATGTAGTTGGCGGTCTGGTGGTGCATTACTGGGGATTTATCAGCGCGTTCTGGCTCTGCGGTATATTGTATTTTATCGGGGGTATCGCGGTACTGTTTGCCAAAGAGGATTACAAACCGGTTGTCCGGCAGAGAAACTATCGTCCCGGCCGGCTGCGTCCCGGCATACCGCTGATGCCGGTTTTCACCACAGCGGTGATGCTGGCGCTGCTTCTGTTTATGATCAACGGTTTTGTGCGTACTTTTGAAGGATCATACATTGCAATGCTGGTGGAAAATATTACCGGTACTGAAACTGCGGCATACTGGACGGGGATCATCAGCGCGTTTGTTTCGGCGGGTGCAATGATTTCCGGGGCGCTGTTCGGCTACCTTGCCGACCGGTTTCCGCCTGAAAAACTGGTGCTGCCGGCGCTGCTGACTGCGGCAATAACGCTCTTTATCCAGGCGGGTGCGGAAAGTGTTTTCACATTCGGTGCGGCGCGTACATTTATGGCAGTTACCGGCGGCGGGCTGGGGCCGATCTATCAGAAGGTGCTTTCCAACATAACGCCCAAACGCAAACGCGGACAGGTTTTCGGCTGGACGAGTACCTTTTCGGGGATCGGGAATATGGCATCTTCGCTGGTGGCAGGGTGGTTTATTTACATATTCGGTACGCGCGGAGTTTTTTACTCCGGAGCCATCCTGACGCTGCTGCTTGTGCCGGTAATGCAATTTATGCTTAAGAAAATACTCAATCAACCCTACTACCGCGCCAATGCCGGAAAAAACGGAGGTGATCTTTTATGATACTGCAGGGTAATATTGTCCGGACTGATAAAGCCGGTTACGGTTTTCTGGAAATCGGAAAAGAGCATATATCATCTGTAAACATAACCGGAGCGTTACGCAATGATGCCCAATGGATACTGCCCGGGTTTATAGATGTGCATCTGCACGGAATTTATCAGGGCGATGCCACTCTGGAACTGGTGCATCTGATGGCGGAAAAGGCGCCGCAGAGCGGACTTACCACTCTTTGTCCGGCATTGGCTGCTGATGAGCCGGAAACGATGAAGAAGTTTGTTGAGCGGGTACGCGACATTATTAAAAATCCTGTGCCGGGCAATGCAAAATTTGCCGGTTCGCATCTGGAAGGGCCTTTTATAGAGTATGCTCATAAAGGCGGGATGAACGGGAATTTGGTCCGCAATATCGATCTGCACGAAATCGGGGAACTGCTTGATGCCGCAGACGGTACGCTCAAAATAATGACGCTTTCTCCGGAACTGGAAAACGCTATGCAGGCAACGCGTCTTTTGAGCCGGAACAATGTACGGGTTTCAGCCGGACACACCGGGCTGAAACCGGAAAAAGTTGCCGGATTTGTGGAAAATGGCGGCAAGGCGGTCTGCCACCTGTTTGATACTTTTGACGGCAGACCGGTGGTCAACGGCGTTATGAGTGTATCATTGGCAGATGAGGTGCTGGTCAACGACAATTTGTATATAGAACTTATTTCTGACGGCATACACGTTCCGCCGACTCTGCTGAAACTGGCGATCCGCGCCGCCGGAGTTGACCGCATACTGGCAATTACCGACAGTATGTGCGGTACCGGACTGCCCGATGGAGCTTATCCTATGACTGATGCCGGGCGCTCGTTTACACTCAAAAACGGCGATTGCTGCCGGTTGACTGACGATCCGGATATTATTGTAGGGTCGTGCCTGACAATGAACCGGGCATTTTACAATCTTGTTGAACGCGATGGTTTCAGTGTGATTGATGCAATGAAAATGACATCATACAATGCCGCAAGGTATCTGGATATAGCAGATAAGACCGGCTCATTGCAGCCCGGTCTGGCGGCAGATATAGCGGTGCTTTCGGCAGACAAACAGCAGGTGATACAGACTTTTGTCGATGGAGTAATGGCCTATGAGCGTTGATTACCGTTATGTCGGGCGCGATGCTGCGTCACAGAAAAAAGCCGTGGAACTTTTGAAACGCTGTTTTGAAGAATGGCACTTTTTTGAGAGCCGGTTCGGTACGCGCTTTCCCTTTATCGAAGAATCTTTTATGGCATTTGATGCCGGAGGTAATGCACTCGGTCACGTTGGAATAATGCCGTTTGATATATCCGACGGCAATGGCGGCTGCTGGAAAGTTGCCGGAGTAGCTTCCGTCGGCGTTGCTCCGGAAGCACGCAAACAGGGCATTGCTGACAGACTCTGCAAAAACGCAAGTGCCTGGGCGGCGGAAAACGGCTTTGACCTGATGCTGCTTTACACCGCTGCCGGAAGGGTGTACGAAAAATCCGGATTTCAACGGGTGATGAACCCGGCGTGTTCACTGCTTAAACGCGATGTTCCGGCAGCCGGAGGCGAGTGGAAAAATTCAGCAGTTCTCACTCCCTGCGAAAAGGCTCTGATCAAAGAGTTGTACAATAATGCCGATAAACCTGCCGGACGGGTTATACGCCGGGAAAACGAAGAATTTTTTCACTCGTGGCACTGGTATTTTACCTGGGATTACAACCAATGGCGCGTAGCTGGAAACAGCTATGCACTGCTGACTGGCGGAGTGCTTTCAGAAATATGCGGGGATCCGGATGAATATCCGGTTTTGCTTGAGGGGGTGGACAAGGCTTTTATATCCGACAGTGATCCTGCATATAAATTGCTGCAGAAAAATGGTTTTACAGCAAGCAACGCCCCCGCGGATCTTCCGGAATGCTGGCACGGAGAATGTGCTATGCAGAAATTTTTGACCATAAAAGAGCAGAATCTCTTTTTTCCGCTGGCGGATAAATTTTAAGAAATTACTCCCGCACGGGCGGCAGCAATAGTTGAAATGCCCCCCAGGCGGCAGTGAATATCCCCAGCAGAGTCAGGGCGTCCGAAAGTCCCGAACGCGGCATAAAAAGCATCAATCCGGCAAAGCCCCATACGGTCAGTGCTCCGATTGCCCGGATAAACGGCTGCTTTTCCACGCCGCGCATCAGCACCGGCTGGAATGTGTGCCGCGCCGAAATAATCAGATACCCCGCAAAAATATACCACAGAGCTGCATCGCGCCACTCCGGCCAGCGGAAAAGCACGATCCCGCTGCAGAAAATAATGCTGCCGGATATTATCTTGCGGTAGTTGCGGCGCCGTTTGTCAAGCACTCCGGCCAGCCAGAGCAGTATGCCCGCTGCAGTCAGCACCCACGGCAACAGAAAAATCATATAGCCGAATACCGTAAAAGAATAAAACACCAACCCCAGCCCCAGGGCCAGCGAAAACGCTGCCAGGAGCAGAAGTTTAAAGCGGAAGGCAAATGTAATCTTGGAATCAGGTTGCATAAATCCGGCAAATTATCCGTTGAAAAAAACTGTTTGCTGTAAAGTTACAACACATTATCAGGAAAATCAAGCCGCAAATGCAAATAAAATATTGTTTTTCTTTTAAAATATGATATATTGTTGCTGTTGACAATGTAAAAAGATATTTTATTCGGGATTTGAAAAATATGACTTTAATACTGGGTATAGAAAGCTCCTGCGATGAAAGCGCCTGCGCGGTGGTGCGCGACGGCGTGGAAGTGCTTTCCAGTGCGGTGGCATCGCAGATAGCGCGGCACGCGGCGCACGGCGGCGTGGTGCCGGAACTGGCGGCGCGTGAACACTTGAGTGCATTTCCGCGGGTGCTGGATGAAGCACTTGCCACGGCAAATGTCAGCTTGAGTGATATTGACGGTATAGCTGTAACGCAGGGGCCCGGCTTGATCCCCGCACTGCTGGTGGGGGTGAACTTTGCCAAAGGTCTGGCGCTCAAACATCATAAGCCGCTTTACGGGGTGAACCATTTTGCCGGGCATATCTACGGAGCGTTCCTCGGCAGTTCTGCTCATCCGGTGATCGATGATGAAAACGCCTATCCGATGCTGGCGCTGGTGGTATCCGGCGGTCACACCAGTTTGCTGCTGCTGCACGCCGACGGCCACGCGCGGCACCTGGGATTTACTATTGATGATGCTGCCGGTGAAGCGCTGGACAAAGCTGCCAAATTGCTCAAACTCGGCTATCCGGGCGGGCCGGTTATGCAGAAAACAGCGGTCAATGGCGATAAAAACCGTTTCAACTTCCCGCGTCCGCTGACCGGAGCTGCAGGCAAGGCGTTGAGCGAAGAAAACAAGTATAATTTCAGCTTCAGCGGTATAAAAACCGCTTTGCTTTACACGCTTGAAAAACTTGATCTGCCGGAAGATTCCGCCATTGAACCGCAGCTTTTGAGTGACCTTGCTGCGTCATTTCAGGAAGCAGTGGTCGATGTACTGGTGCGCAAAACGATGAAGGCGGCAAAGGATTTCAATGTCAAAACTGTCATCGCTGCCGGCGGGGTGGCGTGCAACGCGGTACTGCGTGAGCGTTTGAGTTCAGAATGTCCGAAGAATGTCAAGCTGCTTCTGGCGGCTCCGGCATACTGCACTGATAATGCCGCAATGATCGGCGGGCTCGGATATTACCACTACATTGCCGATAACGGCAGGGGCGACGGCGTGGGCTTTGATGCTTTTGCGCGGCTGCCGGAGATCACGGCTGTAAGATTTGCTGCACTGCAGAGAGGGTGCGCAAAATGAAAATAAGCTGTTTTATTTTCGACCTTGACGGTACTCTGATCGATTCGCTGGACGATCTGACCAATGCCGTTAACTATATGCGTAAGCAGTTCGGCTGCAAAACAGTGCAGCGCACTGATGTGCAGAAAATGATCGGCTGCGGCATAAAAGAACTTTTGAAAAATTCATTTATTTACGACGGTATTGAAATAAGCGGAGAAGAGCTGCAGAAAGCTCTGGATATCTACGGAAAATACTATGCACAGCATCAGACCGATGCAACAGTGCTTTATCCCGGCGTGACAGAAACGCTTGCCGCACTGCAGGCCAAAGGCGTACTCTGCGCGGTGGCAACCAACAAGACCAGGGGTGATGCACAGAATATACTCCTGCAGCTGGGAATACTTGAATATATAGACTGTGTGGTCGGCGATGACGGAAAAATTCCCCTCAAGCCGGCGCCGGAGTTATTGTATGAAGTTGCCCGCCAATTGAATCTCCCGATAGAAGAATGCGTAATGGTCGGCGATAATTACACCGATCTGGGTGCGGCGCGCGCCGCCGGTATTCGCAGTGTGTTCTGCCGTTACGGACTGGGGAGCAAAGAGCCGGAAAATGCCGATATTGAAATTGATTCCATAGCCGAACTTGAGAATATATGCTGATATGAAAAATTCCGGTTTTGCCCAGTACAAATTACTTTATATGCTCCTGACTCCGGTAATCATATTACCGGTGATTGCCATTGCGTTGGTCGTTACGCGCGGCGATGAATCCAATCAGCTGTATAATCAGGGGCTGATTGCTGCTTCGGCGGGGGATTATAAATATGCCGCGGAGTGTTTTGAACGCTCCGGGGCGCTGGGCAACGGCAACAGTTACTACAATCTGGCATTGATTTACAAATCAGGTGCATTGAATGTTAAAGATGAAGCAGAGCTGGTGTTGGTGAATTTGATGCGGGCTTCTCTGTACGGTTCGATTCCCGCCAGATTTGAACTGGGGCAGATGTATGAACTGCCGCCGCACGAAGATCACGCACAGGCGGCGCTCTTTTACCGCAGCGCCGCGCTGGGCGGCCACAGCGGCGCGCAGCTGGCACTGGGAAGGTTGTACGAAAACGGTCAGGGTGTGGAAAAAAGCGAATTACTGGCAGAGGAATTTTATATGCACGCCATCCGGCAGAACAATGCCGAAGCACGCGTGGCTCTGGCAATGCTCTATATCTCCAGAGGCCGCGAAAATGATTACGAAAACGCCGCCAAACTTTTGGCAGTGGCAATCAGAGATAATTATCCTAAAGCATTTACTGCAATGGGTTATCTGTGCGGTAAACGCGCTCCGGAATCGGAAGATGCCCGCATCCAGTCGGGCAGATATTACCGCCGCGCCGCCGAACTTGCCGATCCTGAAGGCCTGATAAATTACGGTGACTGGCTGATGAATTCCGCCCGGGAAGGCGAAGCGTTGACTTATTACCGGCAGGCTGCCGAAAAATTCAATTTTTCACCGGCACTGCACCGGCTGGGTTTGTACTACTTCAAGCAGACTCCGCCCGATTACAATAAAGCGCGGGATTTTTTTGAACGCGCCGCAGCGCTCGGCAACGGCGCCAGCTGGATCAATCTGGGGATTATGGCAGAACTTGGTCAAGGCTCGGCAATCGACCTTGATCGTGCCAGAGAGTGTTACAATATGGCAGAAAAACTCGGTCACCGCGATGCCGCAAAACGGTTGAAAGCGCTGTAAAGCTGTATTATTCAGCAGTTCTCTTTTATCAATTCAGTCAAATAGTTCAGTGCACGATCGACGGCGGCGGCTCTTACTGCACTGCGGCTGCCGGCAAAGTGATTGCACTCGGTAAAGACCTTGCCTGCTATATAATAGCCTATATAAACAGTTCCCACCGGTTTGCCCGGCACCGCGCCGCCGGGACCGGCGATCCCGGTAGTTGCAACAGCGTAATCGGTTTGCAGGGCGGCAGCGGCACCGCGCACCATTGCTTCGGCGCACTCGCTGCTGACGGCGCCGACGGTGGAAAATATTTCCCGAGGTACATTGAGCAGGCGGTTTTTGACTTCGTTTTCATAGGCGACCACCCCACCGGCGTAAATTTCTGACACGCCGGGTATATCGGTCAGCGCAGCGGCGATCAGACCGCCGGTGCAGGATTCGGCGGTGGCGAGTCTGCCTGAACGCTCTTTTATGAGTTTTACCAGTTCTTCATACATTTTACAATACGCTCTTGAGTTGTTTTACCATTTTTCCGAAACTGTTAAGGGCATCTTCCACTACGGAACCGTTGACAAAATCCACGCCGGCATCGCACAATATTTCCAGAACAGGTTTGCTGTCGCCGGCCTTCAGAAATCCGTAATAACGGTCGCGCAGCGCGGTATCGCCGGAGAGGATATTGGCGGCAAATTTCATTGCCGCAGATAACCCGGTGGCGTACTTGAACACATAGAAATTGTAGTAAAAATGGGGTATTCTTGCCCATTCGTACCGGATGAGTTCATCGGCTTTGACCGCGTTGCCGTAATAAAGATCGTTGAGTTTATAATAGTGTTCATTCAAAAGTTCAGCTGTAAGCGGCGTACCTTTTTCCTGCAGACGGTGGATATCGAGTTCAAATTCCGCAAACATAGTCTGGCGGTAGATACAGGCGCGCACTTCATCGATCAAATGTACCAGAAGTGTACTCTGCATATCCGGGTCATCAGCATACTTTTTCATAAGGTGATCGTGCAGCAGAAGTTCGTTGGTCGTGGAGGCTATTTCCGCAGCAAAGATCGGATAATGTGCGTAGTGATACTGCTGGGTACGGTTGGAAAAATAACTGTGCAGCGAGTGTCCCAGCTCGTGCGCCAGAGTAAAGACATCGTTAAGTGTGCCGTTGAAGTTCAGCAGCAGGTACGGCACACTGTCATAACATCCGCTGGAATAGGCTCCGGAACGCTTTCTGCGGCATTCGGCAACATCGATCCAGCGTTCGTCAAAGGCGCGTTGTACGGTATCTGTATATTCTCTGTTCATTACTGCGAAGGCTTCCAGCACCATAGTTTTGGCTTCTTCAAAGGTGAAAACACGTTCTTCAGCGGCTTTCAGAGGGTTGTAAAGGTCGTACATATCAAGTTTTTTCAACTTGAGTTTCTTTTTGCGGAACTGCAGATATTCAGTGAGTTCGGGTATGTGCTTATGCACCGAATCGATCAGATTCAGATAGAGTTTTTCCGGCAGTTCATCAGCAAAAAGCGCCTTGGCAAGTGCCGAATCATAGTGCCGCAGACGGCTGGATGAAACGTGAAGCTTGACTGTGGAATCAAGTGTGGAAGCACAGGTGTTGATAATATTTTTGTAGCTTTCAAACATTGCTTTGAATGCTCTTTTGCGCACATTGCGGTCATTGGACTCCATCAGCCGCCGGTAACTGCCGTGTGTAAGTTCCAGTCGTTTGCCATCTTCATTGCGTACTTCCGGGAAACGCATATCTGCATCGGTCAGGGTTTCGTAGATTTCGCCCGGGGCGCCGAGCACGTCAGAAAGCGCACTTAAAATGCGTTCTTCCGGCGCCGAGAGTGTGTGCTTCCGGGCGTGGAAAAGCTCTTCAATAGAGGGTTTGTAAAATTGCAGAACATCTTCCTGTAGGAACTGCTGCATCACATTTTCATCGATCGCCAGCAGTTCCGGTTCAAACCACGCACACTCTGCTGAAATTTCCGCAGCGCGTGCCGAAGCACGGTTTTCCAGTGTTCTGCCCACCGAGTCACCGGTATCCTGATCGTGGAGCAGATGCGCGTAGGTGTAGAGTTTGTCCAGGGAGCGCTCCATATTGTCCAGGGCCTGCAGGGCATCGCGCAAGGTTGCGGCGCTCTCTGCCAGACGCCCCTGAAAAGCGGTGCATTCTTTCACCAGCTCTGTCAGGCGGGCAAAATCCTTTTCCCAGGAGTCGGTATTGCTGTACATCAAAGTGAGATCCCAGGTCAATTCCTGCGGTATATCTTTGCGTTCAAGAACTTTTTTGCTCATAGTATGCTGCCTTTTGTATTAAAAAAATGCTTTTTGGTAATATAACCTGACTATCGGATATTGCAATAATCAAAAAACGTATTAAATTATTAAAGTAATAATAAAATAATAAAATGGAGGATGTTGTTCTATGGATAATAAATTTTATGTAACTACGCCTATTTACTATGTAAATGACAAACCGCATATCGGTCACGCCTATACTACGGTGCTGGCAGATGTGCTGGCGCGTTTCCACCGTTCCGCCGGCGATGAAACTTTTTTCCTGACCGGTACCGATGAACACGGTCAGAAAGTGCAGAAAGCTGCCGAAAAAAACAATCTCGGCTGTCAGCAGCACTGTGATGAAACTGTAGTGCGATTCAAGGAACTCTGGAAAAAACTCGGCATCACCAACGACCGTTTTATCCGCACGACCGATGATTATCACAAAGAAGTTGTCAGCAAAGTGCTGCAGGATCTTTACGACCGCGACCTTATCTATAAATCCGAATATGTCGGATGGTACTGCGTGGGCGATGAACGCTTTTTTACCGAAAAAGACCTGGTTGACGGCAAGTGCCCCGAATGCGGCCGCGAAGTAACCAAGATTGTGGAGCCGAACTATTTTTTCCGGATGAAAAACTATCAGCAGTGGCTTATTGAGTATATTGAAACCCATCCGGATTTTATTCTGCCGAAGTTCCGTGCCAACGAAACTCTGGGTTTTCTGCGTCAGGAACTGGGCGACCTCTGCATATCGCGCTCCAAAGAGCGTATGTCGTGGGGTATAGAACTGCCGTTTGACAAAGATTATGTATGCTATGTGTGGTTCGATGCACTTTTGAACTACCTCTCCGGCGTGGGTTATCTGCAGGATGATGCCGAATTTGCCCGCTGGTGGCCCGCCAGCTGCCAGCTGATCGGCAAAGATATCCTTACTACGCACACTGTTTACTGGACGACTATGCTCAAGGCAATGGATCTGCCGCTGCCCAAAACCATTTTTGCCCACGGCTGGTGGCTTACCGGCAAAACCAAGATGAGCAAATCGCTGGGCAATGTCATCAATCCGATGGATATGATCGAACTGGCGGGCGTGGATGCGTTCCGCTACTATCTGCTGGCGGCAATGTCGCCGGGATCGGATGCCAGTTTTACCGAAGAAGCATTCATCAACCGCTACAATTCCGAACTTGCCAACGATTTGGGCAACCTTGCCAGCCGCGTGTTGAAAATGGCGCTGCGCAGCTGCAACGGTGTTATTCCTGCTCCGCACGCAATGCAATCGGAAGATACCGAACTGCTGGCAATGGCGGATCAGGCACTGGCAACTATGGAAAAGAGCATCGAAGCTGTGGCGCTTGACTCCGGTATTGCCGCAGTGCTGGAAGTTGTCCGCGCCGGCAACCGTTACTTTGAAGCTGCCGCGCCGTGGGCGCTTGCCAAAGCCGGCAATACCGAGCGTTTGGAAACAGTCATCTATACTGCTGCCGAAACAATGCGCCGCGTGGCAATTCTGCTTGACCCGGTGATGCCCGGCAAGATGCGCGATCTGCGCGACGCTCTGGGTATGGATCCGGAACTTCCCGCCACATTGAAATCACTGCACAATCACAATAATGTGCTTGCCGGCGGCAAGGTTCAGGACAAGGGGGCGCTCTTTATGCGTATTCAGCTTGAGGATGCCGCCGCCAAGCCGGTGTGTGCCAAGTCAGCGCCCGCCAAAGCGCCGGAAAAAGCGGTCAACACCGTTGCTGCCGAAGATTTGATCGGGATCGAAGATTTTGCCAAAGTGCAGCTCAAAACTGCCAAAGTTCTGACTGCCGAAAAGGTCGAAGGCGCCGATAAGCTCCTGAAACTTTCCATCGAAGTCGGCAGTGAAGTGCGTCCGCTGGTCGCCGGAGTTGCCCAATATTATACGCCGGAAGAAATCATTGGCAAAACCATTGTGATCGTTGCCAATCTGAAACCCGCCAAGATCCGCGGCGTGGAATCTGCCGGTATGCTTCTGGCGGCAAAAAGCGGCAAAAAGCTTGCCCTGATAACCGTTGACGGCGATATGCCCAGCGGCGTATCCATCGGCTGAAACAACGCTTGAAGTATTTTATCAAACTGAAGCAGAATGTTTCAGTTTTTGCAGAAAAAATATTGCAATTTACTTATAATAAACAAAAGGGGTGTTGCAAAACCTTAAAAAAGTTTGCAGCACCCTTTTTTTATTTTGTCAAACCGCAGCAGAGTATTTTAGTTTTTTTCTTGCAATAGCGTGAATTTTCACAGAAAAAATATTGCAATTTACTTATAATAAACAAGTTGGGATTGCTTTTATTGAAACAATAAAAGCAATCCCGGCGAAAGTTTTGCAACATCCCCGGAGTAATTCTGCTTTTACAATATGCGCGTTACGGCTTCCGGCTTGTACTTGGGCACGTGCAGACGGTCGAACTCATCAAGGTAATAGCCGACATCTTCACCGGCTTCGATAACATCTTCCACAGGGTGTTCTGCCGGATGGCCCACCGCCAGCAGATAGAGTATCTGCTCATTGGCAGGGGTTTCCAGGATCGATGCGGTCTCTCTGGCGTTGAATGCACCTATCCAGCAAGTGCCGAGGTTTTCCTCCACCGCCTGAAACTGCATACTCATAATCGCCGCGCCGGCATCGGCGTAAACCGAAGAATTGATCGCTTCGCCATTTTTCACTGCGCTTACAGCTATAAATGCCGCCGGCGCGTTCACCCCCCATTCCGGAGAGCGTTTCGGGGTGACTCTGCCGCCATATTTTGTGTGATAAAAAACCGCCTGTACCAGATCCTTATTGCGGACAATGGTGTAACGCAAAACTTGATTGTTTGCCCCGGAGGGCGCGTGGCAGGCGGCTTCGATCATCTTGACCAGATGCTTTTCGGCAACACTTTTCTGCTGATAAAAACGGATAGTACGGCGCTTGGCAAGAATAGCAGAGTAATTCATATTAAATTATACCTTGATGCTTGATATTCAGTTAGTTATAAAGTGACGGATTTAATCCGTCACTTTTCCGTCACTTCTATTTTACAGCTCCAGCAGACGAATGATATTTCCGCGTGCAACTTTCTGGAAAACGGTTTCGGAGATTTTTTCTTCCTTGCGCAGTTTCAACAGGAAATCGACCAGCGGAGTGGGGGTATCCGGTGCGCAGATATCAGTACCGAACATCAACCGGTCCTGAAATTCGTTGAGGAACTTTACTGCGTGATCTTCGTCGCGCATCAGAGCATTGCAGCCGCTGCCGGCAGATATATCGCCGTAGAGATTGGGGTATTTGCGCATCAATTTCTGGATGGCGCCTTCTTCGGTGATTATGCCTTTGGGGTAGGAGCCGCGTTCCTGCGGCGTGGGATTGGCGGCGATTTCCGACCAGAAAACCTGACTGTGACCGAAAAATTTGATATTGGGATATTTCTGGAGTGCTTTTTCCAATTTGACCAGGCCGATATCTTCGATCAAACCGTAAGTATAACGTTCTCTGCTGGCAAGGTGAAAAGTCAGCGCCATACCGACTTCGTTGACACACTTGAAAAGGTTCTGGACGCGTTCATCATCCATATCGATATTGGCGGTAACTTCGCCCACGCCCCTGCAGCCCAGATCTTTGTAGTATTGAAGGATCGGCACCAGCGGCGCACTGCCGGTGTTGCCCATAGCGCGCGGATCGATATTGCAGAAAGGTATGAAACGGTCGGGATACTTTGCCGCCATACGCATAACTTCTTCATTGCTCTGCGTAAAATAGGTACTGTCCGAAGAGGCTATCGGCAGGATCACACCTTTTTCAATATTCACCGCATCGTAGCGTTCGATCAGCACTTCCGGAGTGGAAATAAGCTGTTTGCCGGTTTGCGGATGCACGCAGGTGGGGGTTTCAAGCGCGTGAACGTGACAGTCAATAAACATAATCTTTCCTTCTTTTTGTAATAAAAATTCAATTTGTATTTAAGGTAGCCGGTTTTTGCAAAAAATCAAATGCTTTTGCCGGAGAATGTTGACAAAAACGGCATTTCGGAGAATATTGAATACCAAAATTTGCAATATTCAACTTGAAGTATATAGTTTAAGGGTAAAAGATGAGCAGTTTTATTCATTACAGGAAAGTTATGTTGGAAAAATCTCTCGGTATGATCATTGCCGCCGGCGGCAGCGGTTCGCGTTACAGCAGAAGCAAAAACAAGCTTATGGTTATCTACAAAGATAAACCGCTGCTGGTGCACACTCTGGAAAAATTTCTGCCGGTGGTCACGCCGGGCTGTCTGGTGGTGGCTGCGCCGCAGCACCAGTTGGTGGCAATGCGGAAAACCGTTGATTCATTTCTGCCGGACAACAATATAAAATGGACCTTCGGCGGCCCCACCCGGCTGGCAAGCGTGGCAAATGCCGCATTTATGCTGCCGGAAGAGCTCGATCTGGTGGCGATCCACGATGGAGCGCGGCCGCTGGCAAGCGTGGAACTGCTGCGCAAACTCTGCCGTGCCGCCATTGAAACCGGGGGCGCGGTTCCCGGAATGGTTCCCACCAACACTATTAAATCGATCGACAGTCAGGGGTTGATAAAAGAAAATCTGGTACGCAGTGAACTTGCAGAAGTTGCCACGCCGCAGGTCTTCCGCTTTTTACGCTACAAAAATGCCCTGGATCAGCTTTCTGATGAACTGCTTTCCGGGGCGGAAGAGAGTCCGGTTTTTACCGATGATGCGGCGATTTTCACCCACGCCGGCTATCAGGTGAAAGTGGTTTTTTCCAAAGAACCCAACCCCAAAATAACCCGTCAGGAAGATCTGGATTTCCTCAACAGCCTTGAAGTGTAACGCCGCATACGTTTGGGTGGCGCCGCATACGCGGGCGGTATGGTTGATGGCGGCTTTAGTGGCGCCGCATACGCGAGCGGTATGATAGATGGCGGCTTGGGTGGCGCCGCATACGCGGGCGGTACGGTTGATGGCGGCTTGGGAAGTATTGAGAAGTATTGGGAAGTATTGGGAGGGTTTGGGAGAATATATTGCCGCCTTTAATGTAAGCAATACGGTTTGATACTGCTTACCGGTTTAAAGCGGCAAAGAAGATTCCCAAAATTTCCCAAAGCCTCTCAAAATCTCCCAAAATCTCCCACGCCGCAACGCACAACTTTGCGCCGCGAAGGCGGCAGAACTCCCACACTGCCGCATACGCGGGCTGTACGGTAGATGGCGGCTTGGGATGTATTGAGAAGTATTGGGAAGTATTGGGAGGATTTGGGAGAAAATATTGCCGCCTTTACTGTAAGCAATACGGTTTGATATTGCGACGCGGGTTTAAAGCGGCAAAGAAGACTCCCAAAATTTCCCAAAGCCTCTCAAAATCTCCCAAAATCTCCCACTGCCGCAACGCACAACTCCGCGCCGCGAAGGCGGCAGACCCCCACGCCGCAACACACAATTCAGCGCCGCGAAGGCGGCAGAACTCTACGCCACCACGCACAACTCCGCGCCGCGAAGGCGGCAGAACTGCGCAAAAAAAGCACTTTCCCCCCTGCCTTACGGCAAAAGAAAAGTGCTTTATGACTTTTTACAGAAACCGATCAATAATTTTTGGCTTCGATTTCAAAATACGCCTGCGGGTGTTTGCACACCGGACAGATTTCCGGAGCACCGGTACCGACGTGGATGTGACCGCAGTTGCGGCATTCCCAGCGGTTTTCCCCGACCTTGGTCCAGACTTCGCCTTTGTCGATGTTGGCGGCAAGCGCGCGATAGCGTTCTTCGTGACGCTTTTCAATGGCGGCTACTGCTGCGAGCTGGGCGGCAAGTTCCACAAAACCTTCTTCCTTTGCCACTTCGGCAAAGTTCTTGTACATTTCAGTCCATTCTTCGTGTTCACCGGCGGCGGCATCCAACAGATTTTCGTAAGTTGTGCCGATACCGTGGAAGGCTTTGAACCAGAGTTTGGCGTGTTCTTTTTCGTTGTTGGCGGTGGCTTCAAAGAGGGCGGCGATCTGTTCGTAGCCTTCTTTGCGTGCCTTGCTGGCGTAGTAGGTGTACTTGTTGCGTGCCTGTGATTCACCGGCAAATGCGTACATCAGATTTGCTTCGGTCTTACTGCCTTTGAAATCCATAATCTTTTCCTCCCGGGGTGTCTCCCCGATTTTTATAAATTTATTTGCATCGCGTTTGCACAGCGGACAGATAAAATCCGCCGGCAGAACCGCATCGTCACATTCATACTCATATTTACACACCGAACACTGCCAACGGGTTTTGCCGCCGACGGCAACCGGTACAGCGGCAACTGTTTCAGCAGCACCGTCAGCGGCTTCTTCGCGCACAAAGTCAGCGGCACCGTGCTTGCACAGCGGGCAGACAAAGTCAGCAGGCAATGTATCGCCGTCGTATTCATAACCGCACACCGAACAGCGCCATACGGATTTTTTCGCCGCCGCGGGCCGGGGCTTGATATTACGCTGGTAATACGAATAAGTCACCGTTTCTGCTTTTTCCTCAAACACTTGCATATCAGTTACATCTGCAATAAACAGTATGTGGCTGCCCAGATCGGTTTTCTGCAGTACTTTGCAGGAAAAACAGGCGTTGGCGCTCTCTTTTATGTAATAAAGACCGTTAGCACTGCGCGGCAGTTCCAATCCGGCAAACTTATCCACCACTTTTCCGGACTGGAAACCGAAACGTTTGAATATTTCAAAGTGCGCAGATTCATCCAGCACAGTGATATTGAATTCTTCGCTGGCTTCCAGCAGCGTACAACTGAAGTTTTCTTTGCTTACCGATACACCGAAACGCAGCGGCGATGATGCCAACTGTGCAAATGTGTTGACAATACAACCGTTATCCGTACCGTTGCTGCGCGTGGTAAGCACATACAAACCATACCCGATCTTGCTCAATGCTCTGTTGTCCATTTTATCCCATTCCTGATTTTTTCAGCTGAAAACTGCTATAAATCCAGCCAGCATCAATAAAAGAAGTACGCCCGCCATTATCCGGCAGCGTACAAGCTGTTCTTCGCGCTCTCTGCCGGGAGCTTCACCGGCAACCCTTATGCAGCTGCCCGTGTGCCGGTAACGCGCCAGTTTGCGCTGCCCGGGCTGACGCTGTACCAACCTTATGGGCATAGCTCATCTCCACCCGAGAAAGATGATCAGCGCCGCGGCAAGGGCAAAAAATCCCACTACCAGCCCCAGACTCAACGCCAGCGCCCAGCCTTTTTTCAAAAGCGTGCCGAAACTCTCTTCCGGCGGAAGTTCCGCCGGTTCCTGACGGGATTGTTTATACTTGTTGATCAGCATTTCGATTGCTCCGTCAGAAGCAAAAAAGTTCAAACGCTCGCGCTCGGCACTGCGTATGCGGTCACCGGCATCGGCTGCGGATAAAGAGCCGTTTTCAATATTCTGCAAAGATGCCAGTGCTTTTTGGCGTTCTGTCAATTCCTGCTGAAGATTTTTTATCTGCTGCAGATCGCGTTCCAGATCGCTGCTGTAAACTTCCAACTGTTTCTGCCGCCGCGCCAGACGCTGCAGACAATCGCTGCAGAGCTGTCCGAGCTGTTCGCTGCGGCGTTCCGCCGCCGGATTGGCAGCGGAACTTTCTGCAGAATTTCCGTTAACGGGTCTGGCAACAGATACGCCGTTGGCAATGGATTCCGGCGGCACAACCTCGTTGACATTTTTAAGTTTGCCGCGCAAATTAACCAGTTTATCGCTCAAATAATCGACCCGGTTATTCATATAAAAATCTCCTCTTGAGGGAAAATATAACAGTTTTTCTGTTTTTTTGCAAATTTTTTTTATCAGAAAATATCGCCTTTTTTTGCTATAAGATTTTCTGCCCGGGCGATCAATTCCGGCAGATCATCAGCAATCATACCTCTACTGCCCCACTGCAGGGCGCCAAGTTCTCCGGCAATGCCGTGCAGAAATGCTCCGCGCGCTGCGGCCGCCGCGGCATCAACTGCACCGGCAGAATGCATTGCCGCCAGTTCCGCAGCAATGATCCCGGTAAGTGTATCGCCGCTGCCGGCGGTGGCAAGCGCGCCGGAACCGGTGGTATTTATTATACATCTGCCGTCCGGAGCAGCAACGACCGTACGCGCCCCTTTGAGCAGAACCACTGCGTTGGCGGCGCGGGCAAGTTGGCGGGCATCATCGATATTATCGCCGGTGAGTTCAACTTTAAGATTGTTTGCCAGAATATTTGCTTCCCCGCGGTGCGGAGTCAGAATGGTCACTGCGGAGCGTTTATGCAAAAGCCACGGCAGCTTGCCGGCGGCAAAGATCGCATCGGCATCAAGTACCAGCGGCAGATCGCTTTTTAAAAGTTCTGTTACTGCATCAATTACAGAGTCATTGCGTCCCATACCCGGTCCGGCGGCAACTGCATTGACTTTGCTGAACAATTCTCCATTCAGCGATTTCCGGCAGAAAAATCCATCTTTATCCGCCGTCTGCAACGGAATTATTCCCAGACAGCCGCTGCCGGGTTCCACAGCAAAAGGCACCGCCAGTTTGACCAATCCGGCACCGGAGCGCAGCGCACTGCGGGCAGTCAGAAACGGTGCCTGAATATAACTTTTTGAGCCGCCGGCAACCAGTACAGTTCCGCGCTGATATTTGTGAACATTGCGCGGGAGCACAGCAGTACTTTTTCTGAACCACTGCAGGGAGCTGCATTCCGGAGTATCCGGAGCTGTTTCCGGCAAGATCACCAGCGGCAGATCCACCAGCCGCAGAGCTCCGGAGTTTTCAATCCCATCTGCGGTAAAAAGTGTATCCTTGAAATACCCGATCACGGCAGTGAGTTCCGCTTTTACACAAACATCGCTGCCCAACCCTGCGGGCAGATCTACTGACAGCACCGGCAGCGCGGCAGTATTGATCTTATCGATCAAGCTCCTGTACGGTTCGCGCATCGGCGCGCAGCAGCCGGTACCAAGCAATGCTTCGATTATACAGTCGCCATCCTGTAAATTTACATCATCAGCGCTGCACACGGAAACTTTTTCCGAAAGTTTTGCCAGATAAAAAGCGCCTGCCGGAGAAAGTTTGCTCTTTTCCCCCGCCAGAGCCAGTACAACTTCGTAATTTTCCTGCCGCGCAAAAAAATCGGCGATCACCACGCCGTCGCCGCCGTTGTTGCCGCTGCCGGCAAAAATCACCACCCGGCGGAAAAACCCCTGCGCCGCCATAAATTTGCGGAATAATTCAAAACAGCCTTTTCCGGCAATATGCATAAGTTCAAGTGCGTCAGCGGTACCGGCAGCAAAGTTGGTTTCTTCGCACCGGCGCATTGTTTGAGCAGTGATAACAGCTTTCATAATTCAGTATAAAATCCCGGGTTGCAGAGCAAAAAAAATCGGCATACGTTTTTTTACACCGTAAATGCCGATCTTGTGCCGGTTGCACTTGCTAAAAAAACAACGGAATGCAGCCGGTAAAGAGAAACAGAAAAATCAGATATTAGCTTTTTCCCAGGTAGCCTTGCTTACAAAAGCAGTCAGAGCGCGACCATCAGCAGTCTTTGCGCGGAACGCATAACGTTCGTTACCGGGTTTGCCATAAGAAACCTTTTCCTGGACTTCGGCTTCGACAGAACTCTTGGTCTTGACATCATAGAACTTGTGTTTCATAAAACACTCCTCCCTTTGTTAAATATTTGTTATAACTTGTTGGAACTCCGTAAAGAGTTCGCAATCCCTCAACACTAATCAATATAACCGCAAAACAGCATTTGACAAACTTTTTTCAAGCCAAAAACAATATTTTTTTGAAAAAAGTTGCATTTTGGGGCATTTTTACCTCAATAAAACATCAAATTCTTACTTAACGAGCTCACCATCCAGCCAGACATTCTTCACATCAAAGTTTTCATCCAGCGCCACCAGGTCAGCCAGATAACCGGGTTCGATTCTGCCCAGATCTTTCAAACCCAATGCACAGGCCTGGTTCCAGCTGGTGGTTCTGACCAGCTGCGAAAGCGGCAGACCGGTGATCTCGTAAACATTCTTGAGTGCCTTGTTCATCACCAGCACGCTGCCGGCAAGCGCTCCGTTGCTGGCAAGACGCGCGGCGCCGTCTTTGAGGATCAGCGGCAGACCGCCGATCTCGTATTCGCCGTCGGGCATACCGGCGGCCTGACAGGCATCGGTGATCAGCAGAATGTGGTTGATATCTTTGAGCTGGAAAATCAGCTTGATCATATCACTGCACAAATGGATCTTGTCGCAGATCATTTCTATAAAGAGTTCGCTGTGGCGCAAACCGGCTCCCACCAGACCGATGTCGCGGTGGTGCAGCGCAGTCATCTGGTTGCAGAAGTGCGACAGGTTGCGCAAACCGTGGTCGTATGCCTTGAGAAACTCTTTATAAGTTGCCTGACTGTGCACGCAGGAAGGCGTAATGCCTTCAGCAAGCAGTTCAGCAGCAAAGGTATCGCCGCCTTCGACTTCCACAGCGTAAGAAACCTTCAGCACCGGGCAGATTTTATTGAGTTTTCTGACTTCTTCAATATCCGGCTTGCGGACGAATGCCGGATTCTGGGCGCCCAGACATTTGGGGTTGATGAACGGCCCTTCCAGATGCACGCCGGGGATCTTGGCTCCCACCGTATTGCCGGCGGTGTATCCGGCAGCATTGGCAAGCGATTCAGCCAATGCTTCATAACCCAGTGTCAGGGTAGTCGGCAGCCAGCTGGTCACACCTTCGGAAAGTTTATCTTTGCACATAGTTTCAAGGTGCTCAAGCACCCCGTCTGTAAATTCGTAGCCGCTGCGGCCGTGGGTATGCACATCAATAAAACCGGGCATCAGCATCGCGCCGGCAAGATCAAAGACTTTATCCGCTGCCGGCAGTGCATCACCGGGGGCGTAAAGACGGGCGATTTTACCGTTTTCCAGCAGCACAGAACCGCCGGCAAGGTCACAATCCACAGAGATGATCCGGGCATTTTTGAGAAGAGTTTTCATAATTCTTTTTCCTTATTTATATATTGTTGAGATTGCAGCATCAATTTTCAAGAAAATCCAGATACCTTTTATCCAGCAGCCACTCTGCTTCGATCCTGCCCATACTTTTCAGCATCAGTGTTCCCAGATCCGGTATGCGCTCCTGCCACACTTTGATCTGCGCTTTTGCCCAGGCCCGGTCGCCGGAGGCATCCAGTTCGGTTTTGTACATACATTCACCGGCGGCGGGAAATTCAAAACATCCGGCGGCACATTTTACCACGCTCTCTCTTACCATTGCCAGCGGCCGGATGATCCGCAGTTTTTTATCGCCCTGACGGCTCTTGTCTGCCAATACATTCGGCGCCATTGTGGTCAAACCCTGACCGCGCACCAGTGAAATAAAAAACGATTCCATAAGGTCATCTGCGTGGTGCCCCAGCGCCAGTTTGCTGCAACCAAGTTCCCGTGCCAGACTGCAGAGCATACCGCGACGCAGCCTTGAACAGCGTACACAGGGCCGCCGGGTGCGTTCATTGGCACATTTTCCGGAAAGCGCCTGCGGTATATCGGCTTTGACAATGTGGTGTTCCACATTGCGCGTACTGCAGTAATCTGCAATCGCCCGGCTGTTGAATCCGGGAAAAAGCGGATCGAATGTCACAGCAGCTATTTCAAATTCAAACGGGGCCTTTTTCTGCAGACAAAGCAGTGTTTCCAGCATTACCATACTGTCCATACCGCCGGAAAGCGCCGCCAGCACCCGGTCGCCGGCTTGCAGCATACAGAAATCTGCACTGGCGGCGGCACCTGCCGAGCAGACCCGGGAAAATGCCTTTTCCGCTGCAAGAATTTCTGCAGTTTTATTCATAGATCAATGAAAGAACCGCCGGTTGCGCCGCAGATTATCTTTAGATATAAGCACATAACGGCTGTTGAACACTTCCAGCAAATTTTCCGGAACCGGTTCTTTGGCATTGGGCAGAGCCTTGGTAAGGTCGGTAACTACCAGCGCATCTATTTTGCCGTCCTGCATCTGTTTGTATGCCCAGTCGTTGAGGTTGGTAAGCCCCAGAATGATTATGCGCGGGCGGCTTTCGTAACTCTTGCGGTACACCTTGAGCCGCTGCAGCGAATCGCCGGATGGTGCGATTCCGGCAATGATCACCACCTGTGCATCGGGGTGGCGGTCAATAGCAGCATCGATCTGCCGCGCTTCGGCAGCGTGATCTGCCACCGGAGTAATGAGTGTATCGTTATTGCCGGCGCTGCGGGTCAGCTGTTCCTGCCAGAGAGTTCCGACTTTGGACTCGTGCAGCTGGGTAAGCAGTGCTCTGCCAAATACTTCCAGCCCTGCGGGGGCAATCAGCAAAACTTTGCGTCTGCCGGGGTAACTGTTTTTGATAAAGTTTGCCACCATATACCCCTGGGACTCGTTCAACTTCTTTTCCAGCGCGGCGGACTGGCTGCTGTTATCGCTGAAACCAAGCAGCGAAAGCGTATCCAATCTGCACATAAACATACCGCCGGATGCGATCACCACCAGCAGAAGTACCAGTGCAATGACTTGAAATTTAGCATCTTTACGTTGTCTGCGGTTACAGAAAACCATTCCGCAGAGTGCTGCGATCATCAACAGCAAAAGCAGCAGACTTACCATAGAAAACTCCTATTTTACAACTTTTGCTCCCTGCTCCATCTCTGTTAAAATAACAGCATTGGAGCGTTTTTGCAAATCCTGCAAAGCCCCGCAGGCAAAAAAATATGGATTTTCTTACAATTTTTTCTTGCATTAGAGTGAAAAATGGTCTATTTTCTTGCCGAAACAGATTTATCCTGAACTTGAACATACAAATCTTACAGGTGATTTATGAAAAAATTACACTTTATCTGCGGACTTTTCTGCACAGCTCTGTTTTTGATGATCCATTCTGCCAGTGCCGGAACTGTTCCGGTGCCGGAGTGGCCGCGCGGCAACAGCAATATGGTATTCTATCTGCCGCAGTTTTCGGAATTTGAATCCATATCTGACGGGGAGATGCGCTTCTTTAAAAAAACTCTGGAACGCGCCGGAAAAGCCCGTGCCAAAGCACTGATCCTGGAAATGGATACCCCCGGCGGCAGTGTGGAAACCGCGTTCAAGTATCTTTCTGTAATGGAAAAATCCACCGTGCCGATCATTGTTTACCTCAAGCCCAACGGCATTTCAGCTGGAATGATCATTGCTCTGGGTGCCGACCGCATAGCCATTTCGCCCAACGGACTGATCGGCGATGCTATGCCCATAGCTATGGGTATAAACGGCGCCAAGCCGGTAACCGATAAACCGCAGGAAAATAAAAAACCCGCCGCTGAAAAAGCTGTGGAAAAAAAGCCGTCTGAAAAAGCTCCGGCAGTGACACCTTCACCCGCCATTGACCGAATCCTCGAAGAGATCCGCTCGCTGAAAGAACAGAACAACTCTCCGGAAAACAAAGAAGATAGACTCCTTGCCGATCAGAAATTCCTGACCGTATTTTTCAAGATGCTTCAGGTGCTTGCCGAAAAAAATGACCGGCCGGTGAATGTTATCCGCGCAATGGCAGATCCTTATGTAAAACTGAGTAACAAAACTGACGGTATAGAGCATACCAAACGCTCGCCGCTGACTTTGAGCGCCAGAGAGGCACAGAAACTCAAAGTCGTTGATTATATTGCCTCCAGCCGCAGCGATCTTTTGAAACAGCTGGGTTTGAGTGATGCAGAACTTGTTGAAGTAAAGCGCACTCCTACCGAACAGATCGGGTCATTTCTTGCCGCTCCGGCAATTGCCGGACTGCTGCTGGTGATCGGGCTGGTGGGGATATTTGTGGAGATAAAAACCGCCGGTTTCGGGGTTTCGGGCGTGCTGGGATTGTCGGCACTTACGCTCTTTTTTCTGGGACATATTGCCAGCGGGGCATCGGACTGGGGCCCGATGGTGGTCTTTTTTGTCGGGCTGGTGCTTGTAGCATTGGAGATATTTCTGGTACCGGGGTTCGGACTTATCGGCATACTGGGGGGAACTTGTATATTGATAAGTTTTTTCTGGGCATTCGGGTTTGAAAATATCGGCACGGCGCTGCGGGTGGTGACTTTTTCACTGACGGCGGCGATCGTGGTTATGATACTTCTGGCGGTGTATGTGCTGCCGCGCTCATCGATTTTCCGCAAGGTATCGCTCAATACGCAGATGAAAGCCGGTGACGGCTACACCGCGCAGACTGCTGATCCGGCTCTGATCGGTCAAACCGGCGTAACGCTTACTCCGCTGCGCCCCTGCGGAACTGTGGAGATCGGCGGCAAACGGCACGATGCAGTAAGCGAAGGCGATTTCCTTGAATCCGGCGAAAATGTGACAGTGACCGCCCGTAACGGCTTCCAGTTAGTCGTTAAACGCAGCAATAAAGAGCTGTGCAGTTGATTTTTCAGCCAAAAACAGTATATTATAAAATGTAAATATCAATTTTCAGGAGGAATATATATGCGTGACTATTTGAGTGAAATGAAAAATCTGCCTGCCAAACACAGTTTTTTTATCGGTTTTGACAGTGACGGCTGTGTTTTTGACAGTATGGAAGTAAAGCACAAGGAGTGCTTCTGCCCGGCATTTATCAAGCACTACAATATGCAGTCGGCAAGCAAATATGCCCGCGAAGTGTGGGATTTTGTCAATCTTTACAGTAAATTGCGCGGATGCAATCGTTTCTGGGCAATCTATCACAGTATGAAGTACATTGCACAGCGCCCGGAGATCCTCCGCCGCGGCTGTCCGGTGGTGGATACAGCCGATCTGGAAAAATGGATGGAGTTGGAAAGCAAACTCGGCAATCCCGCCTTGGAAGCCTATCTGGAAAAACTTGACAGCCCCGTTCTGCGTCAGGCTCTGGAATGGAGCAAAGAAGTCAATGCGCGCGTTAAAGATATGGTTCACGGCGTGCCGCCCCTGCCGGGAGTAAAGGAAGTACTGGCAAAGGCTTCGGAAAAAGCCGATCTGATCGTGGTATCGCAGACTCCGCTGGAAGCACTGGTGCGCGAATGGGCGGAAAATGGAATGGACGGATTTGTTTCGCTCATCTGCGGTCAGGAACACGGCACCAAAGCCGAACACATACAGTTCAGTGCCGGCAGCAAGTATGAATCTGACTGCATTCTGATGGTTGGCGATGCTCCCGGTGACTACAAAGCCGCCGCCAGAAACAATGCGCTTTTCTTCCCGATCATTCCGGGCAAGGAAGAGGCCTCGTGGGCGGAACTGCTCAACAACGGTCTGGACAAATTCTTCAAACGGGAGTTTGCCGGAGAATATCAGCAGATGCTGCTGGACAAGTTCGACGCCTCACTGCCGGCCGAACCCAACTGGTAAGATGGAAAAATATCTGCACTGTGCGCTGTATTGGTGCAGATTTTCAATAGCGTAATTCCGACCACTTTTTCTGCAGGATCGATGCGGAGATCTTGCAGTTTGTCCGGACTTCCGGCGCAAAGAGCGCAAGGCGCATCTCTTCTAATAGCAGCACAAACTCATACAGCATCGGCGCCAGCGCCAGTTCCGGAACATTTTCCAATGCCAGATCCACGCGGTGGATGTATTCTTCGATCTGATCATATTTGGCAAGATCCTGCCGGCTGTTGGCTATGGCGCGCTGCAGCCGCAGTTCGGTGCCGCGCAGATAGCGTTTGTAATCGCGGTGCCAGAAACTGTATTGTATAAAACCCGGCCGGAAGTAAAAATCAAGCTGGCAATCAATATCCTGTGCAGTAATGGAGTCCGGGGAGAGTTTCTTCAACAGCTGCCGGATCCGGGAAGCGCTTTCAAAGATATTTTTCAGCTCTGCAAAAAGTTTTTCCGCATTGGCGGCAAATTTACAGCGCGCAAATTCCCGCGCCGAATCAAACGCCGCTTTGCTGCGGATCTGCCAGCGTTCTTCTGCTGAACCCAGCGACTCCAGTACTGCGGCATACAAAAGATCGTCTTTCCAGTTGAATTCCCGGTGGGCGGAACTGTTTTTGAAGTACATTTTCTCGGTTGCACCGTCCAGCTTGAAATCGCGCCTTATGGCACTGAACAACCCCGGAAGCTGGTGCGCAAGCAAAGCAAACAGCCCCTGATCGTGGCGGAAATGCGCTTCGGCTTCCTTGAGATAAACCGCCGAACCTGTCAGACCATTTTCGCTGAACAGCGCCGGATAGGCTGATTCGCCGGATTTACCGCTGACCTGAATAGTTTCGGGCATAACGGGTATGCAGGGAAATTCTTTACCGGGTTCGGTGCAGAAATTTTTGGCCTGCGACAAAGCTTTGCTCACCTGCGATGTACTGCGGCTCAACGCCGGTACTTCATACAGATAATTTCCGCCGTTGCCTTCGCTGTCAAGTACCAGCAATTTCATTTTCAGATATTCCGGCAGCGGTACATCATCAAACGCGTTGCTGTTGACTGTCACATTAACTTTGCTCAATTCAGCAGCAAGCGCTTCAGCCAGCGGCTGATCGTTGAAAATTTTTCCATCGCGCCAGCGGTCGGTAAAATCTTTGATGAAACTGCTTACCGGAGCCAGCTGCTGACGGTCGCGCTTGGGCAGACTGCGCAGATAAAACTCCAGTTTTTCGCCCAGAAAACCCGGCACCAGCGCGTCAAGCGCCCAATGCGGAAGCAGTTTTACGCTCTCTTCATCGGCAATCAGAGTTATGCCGTCGCGTTCTTCGCCGGGATCAAAATTGTATTCCAGAGGAAACTTCACATCGCAGAAAGTCAACTCATCAGGATAATCCTGCTCCGGAGAATCACCAAGCATATCAGCCTGATACAAAACATTTTCCGGTACGCGGAAGTTGCGCTTGAACCGTTTCCAGTGGTTTTTTACTTCCTGCATAGAATAGAAATTTTCAGGCAGGGTTTTATCAAAAAACTCCGTAAGTTCATCTTCGTTGAAGATCATTTCCAGCCGGCGCGTTTTCAGTTCCAGCTTGCGTACCTGCCGCGCCTTCTGCAAATAATCGCGCAGCCAGGGTATGTCACGCACCTGATGCTCATCAATATTGCCGGCAACCAGCGCATCTTTGATAAAAATCCGGCGCGCTTCCGGCGGGTTCACCGGTCCGTACTGCCGCTGTCTGCCGGGGTGGATAAGCAATCTGCCGCAAGTAACGCGTTCGCGGGCGCTGACAAAACCCGACTGCGGAGAATAATGCGCCTGATCGTACACCGGCGTGCAGAGCTGCGGCGCTACGCTCATAAGCCATTCGGGGCGTGCTTCGGCACAATTCCTGGCATAGACCTGGCTGGTTTCCACCAGCGCAAAACTCAAGAGCCACTGCGGATTGCTTTTGCGTCTGGCAAGCGCCGAGCCGGGAAAAATCTTGAAGCGTTTGCCGGACATATCAAAAAAGTTTTTCTGTTCGCGGTCAAAACACCCCAGCTGGCGCGGCAGACCTGCCAGCAGAGCTTTGTGCAGTGCATCGTAATCAAACTCAAGCAGCGGTGAATTGCTCAAAGCATTTTCCCAGGAGTGTTCAATAGCACTTTCCTGCAGATCTTCCACCAGATTTCGCCATTCGCGCAAGCGGCGGTAATTCAGAAAATTTTTCTGTGCAAAACGGCGCAAAGCAGCATTGCTGGAACGCTCATTATAAACTTTTTCAAGTTCTTCAAACAGATTCAGCGCAGTAACAAAGTCCGATTTTTCCGAATCCCACTGCCGGTGCGCAGTATCCGCCGCCTGCGTCTTTTCAAAGGGTCGTTCGCGCGGATCGGGTATGCTCAAAAATGCCGCAACAACCAGCATCTGTTTGAGTACTTTGCTCTGTGCGGAAAATTCCAGCATTCTGCCGAGCTGCGGGTCCACCGGCAGCGTGCTCAAAGTCCAGCCGCATTTGGTGATACGCAAATTTTCATCGATGGCGCCGAGATCGCTCAAAGTCCGGTAGCCGTCGCGGATCAGTGCCGGCGCCGGCGGATCGACCAGCGGAAATTCATCGATCCTGCCGAGTTTGAGCGATGCCATCTGCAGTATAACCCCTGCCAGCGATGAGCGTTTGATTTCAGGATCGGTATAAGGATCGCTCTGTTCAGCATCGTACTGACTGTACAGATGCACGCATATACCATCTTCCATACGGCCGCAGCGTCCACGCCGCTGGCGCATACTGGCTTGAGAGATGAATTCCACACGCAGTTCCTGAATACGCGTGCGCGGATTGTAGCGCGAAAGCCGCACCAGACCGCTGTCAACAACATATCTGATTCCGGGAATAGTCAGCGAAGTTTCCGCCACATTGGTTGCCAGCACGATCCTGCGCATCCGCCCCGGCGAAAAGATCCGGTTCTGTTCAGCCGAACTCAATCTGCCGAAAAGCGGCATAATTTCAGTACGCGGCAGCTGTCTGCCGGTCAAAAGCGTAACTGCATCGCGGATTTCGCGCTCGCCCGGCAGAAACACCAGTATATCGCCGCGCGGATCCAGTTCAGTAATAAACTCCACGGCGCGGGCAATATGGTCGCTCAAATCCTCATCTTTATATGGCTCCATATAATAGTCTTCAATGGGATATGTGCGCCCTTCGATCTCCACAAATGCCGCGTTGTCAAAAAATTCCGCCAGCCGTTCAGTTTCAATGGTTGCCGAAGATATTATGACCTTGAGGTTGCGCCGGCGCTTCAGAAGTTTTTTCAGATAACCCAGCAGAAAATCTATGTTGAGCGAGCGTTCGTGAACTTCATCAAGCATTATGCAGTCGTATTGCAGAAGATCCGGGTCATCGCGGGTTTCGGCAAGTAATATACCGTCGGTCATAAATTTTACCACGGTATCTTCTGAAGTATGATCTTCAAACCGCACTTTGTAACCGACTCCGGCACCGAATTCGGCGTGCATCTCTTCAGCAGCGCGTTTTGCCAGCGACGATGCCGCCAGCCGCCGCGGCTGGGTACAGCCGATCCTGCCCATTCTTCCGCACCCGGCAGCCAGCGCCATTTTCGGTAATTGAGTGGTTTTTCCTGAACCGGTAGCACCGGCAACGATCAGCACCTGATTGTGCTTTATAAGTTCCACGATCTCTTCCGAACGCGCACTTACCGGCAGGTCGGAAGGATATTCAAGAACAAGCTTTTCCGCCAGCGGTTTCAGCGAGCGTTCTCCGGCTTTTTCAGCGCGTTCCAGCAGGCGTTTTATACTTATTGCAACTCCGGTTTCCGGCACGGTTTCCGGCGAAAGATCCCGCAGATCAAGCCGGTTCCACTCGCGTTTGAGTTTTACACTGTCAAGTAAACGGGCATAACGCAGATTGCGCTCAAACAGGGTACGCGCCTCTTTGAGATCTTTGAAAAGTTCCGGCATATTTACAGAACCGTACTCTCATTTTCGTTGCGCCGCCGACGGAATTCCGAAGGCGAACACTGGTAGATTTTTTTGAATGCGTGGCAGAAGTGGCTGCTGTCAAAAAATCCCCACTTGGCGGCAATCTCCTCCACAGCCATATTCGATGTGGCTATGTCGCGCGCTGCCTGACTTATCCTGGCACGCGCGGCAAACTGACCGTAACTGCTGCCCAGCGCTTCCCGGAAAAGTTCGCTGAAACGGCTGGAACTCAAAGAACACGCCTTGGCTGCCTTTGCCAATGTCACCGGTTCAGTACCGTTGGAACGCGCCAGTTCGATTGCCGGACGCAGCCTGGCAAAACGGTCGCTGGCGGCAACTGCCTGTTCGGCAATAGAGGGCTGGATACGGTTGAGTCTGCTCATTGCCGTAAGCAGCAGATCGTTGATAAGGAGCCAGCTTTTCTGCTGCCAGTAGGCACCACGGCGGTGGTTCCAGTGAAAAAGTTTTTTGCCGGCTTCCAGAAATTTGGCTTTTTCACTTTCAGAAGTTGGTATGTAGCGCTCTTCCGGCGGCAGGGTAAACGGCAAAAGCCAGTGGCAGCCGCCGAAGGGATCGACCGAGCCGAGTGAATTCATTTCCAGATTCACCGCCACGGCAAAGGAGCGTTTTTCCGTACCCCGGCAGGCGTGCGGCTCCCAGCACATTGTCCACCAGCATTCGCCGGGGGTGAAAACTCTGGAAAAATTGTCATAAAGTACTTCCACACCGCCAGTTAAACAAATGCCCAACTGCAGAGCATAATGTATATCTCCGGAATATTTTTCACTCGGCTTTTTGACATACATAAAGTCGATATTGAATGGGCTTTCGGCAGAAAGTGTAGGGTGTTTCTGCTTTTCCAATGCTATCGAACTCAAATCAGGCATAAGTTTAACTCCTTAAATTAAAACAGTGTGGACTGTTCAGAAGCTGAATCGCTATTTTCTTTCTGATCAGCAGCAGCTTTATTCTGCTCTGCCGCCCACTCAAAAAGATCGCCATCCACATAAACAATTTTTTTATCCGTCACTTTTTCCGTAATTTCTTCCGTCTTTTCTGTACAAACTGCCGATTTTTCCGTCACTTTTTCCGTCATTTCAGCCGTCACTTTATCAATATCCACCGGCAAATCTTTAAGAATCGACTTAAGTTCGTACTCCATTGCGAAGCGGGCAATTTTTTCCCATTGCGGCGGCTGTTTTTCCAGAACTGTTTCCACATTACCGACTTCTGATTCCGGCCAGTCGGTACGCAGTGCAACCAATTTCTGATTGCGTTTGATAAGTTCAGCAGATTCCAGAAGTTTTTCGCGCTGTTTAGCGTTCTTCAAAAGTTCCGGATCATCAAAAAACTTATCCAGTGAACCGCATTCATTCAAGATTGCCGCTGCAGTCTTGGGCCCGATTTTAGGCACTCCGTCAATTGCGTCGGAACTGTCGCCGAGCAGTGACAGATAGTCGATTATCTGCTCCGGCTCCACACCGAATTTGCTTACGACTTCTTCAAACCCGCGCTTTTCAAATCCGCCGCCGCTGCGGGCGGGTATCAGCATAAATGCGTGGTTATCAATCAATTGCGAAAGATCTTTATCTGAAGAAAGCACCGCAAAACTTTTTGACATATCGCTTTTTACTGCCGCACCGATCAGGTCGTCGGCTTCGTAATTGCTGCACTGGCAAACCTGCCATCCGAAAAGTTCTGCCAATTCGCGCAAAAGCGGCATCTGTTTTTTCAGATTTTCCGGCATCGGCGGCCGGTTGGACTTGTACTCTCTGGAAAGTTCCAACCGGAATTCCGGTTTTCCGCAATCAAAAAACATTGCTCCGCAGGACGGTGAAAACTCTTTTTCCAGCTGCAGAAGCATACGCGCAAACCCAAACAATGCATTAGTCGGGAATCCGTCGCGTCGGCTCAAATTACCGATCGCGTAGAACACGCGGAAGATCTGCGAATACGCATCAATTAAAATTGCCGGTTTCTCATTTTTCATAAAAAATATTATCTCCTTTTATTTACTTCGGGAATACTATACAACAGTATCCGGTAAATACAAGGCTTATGTCAACACAGAACCGTTTTTTAAGTATAAAATCAGATAAAAATCATCTGTTTGATAAATACTTATTTATTCTGATCGTATATATTCAATTCATACTCGCCGATCAGGTTGCGTTTTGCCACATTTTTGCGCCCGTTGAATACTGCAACAAAGGTTTTTACCAGCACTTCCGCCAGATGTTTATAGCCTTCGGTCTTTATCTGGACATTGAATATTTTCAGCGTCACCGGGCAATCATTCATATCTTTTACAAGTTTTTCAAAATGCACATTTATGCACAAAACCACTTCCGGCGGCACTGAGCTGCTGCACCAGCGCAGTGCAATATCTTTATTGTAGCGGAAATCTTCCAGAGCGCTGTTGTAATTGTACAATTTATATTTACGCATAACTTTGCGCCAGCGGTTGAAAACCTGTTCAGTAAGATTTGACGGCACATTCACTGCCAGAGCTATGCGTTTGAATCCGCGGGCAATCAGTCCTTCAAGCATACTGTCAACATTATATGCCAGCGGTCCGAAGTCAACAAAATACTCTTCGATCTCATCCGGTAGCCAGTTGCCGATCACCCGCGGTTTGGCGCAAAAAGTTATTTTATGCTCCATAATACGGTAAAAACTGCTGTAAATAAAAATGAATCCATCCAGATCAAAACGGTGCCAGAAATCCTGATTGTGCCAGTCGTCATCGGCTACTTCGATCAAAACGCTGGAAAAGTTATGTACGGCAAGATTTTCTTTTATACTGTTGAGGAAAAGGTCATCTTTTTCGCGGTATCTGGCAGTGAGTTTGCCGGTTACAATGCCGACGATCCCGCCGCGCTGGGCAACACTTTTGTTTTCGCTGCCGCCACAGATAAAAGTTCCGCTGCGGGTGGTGCGGATCATACCCGAATAGGCAAGTTTTTCAAAAACCTTGCTGATGGTGGATTTGCATACTTTGAATTCACTGCAGAGCGCACGCACCGGCGGCATACGGTCAGTGTAAAAACCTGACTCAATGCGTTGGCGCAAGATATTGAGTATTTCCTGATAACGGGCAGTAAACATATTTTTCTGAAAATTATTTGAAAAAACCGGAAAACACTGTTAATGTATATTGATTTGAAAAAATGTCAACCTGAAAAACTGTTTTTTTCAAAAAAATGCAGGACATAACAGGACACAAACACTGTTAATAAGCCTGTTGAAAAGTTGTTGGAATATTGTTGGAATACTGTTGGCAATTTCCGTTGAAAAAGTTGTTGTCAGATTCTGCACAGAATTGCTCACAATTTGAAAGTGCTGTTTTTGAGCTTGAAAAAACAGTTATTAACACAATTTACAGGGTATAATAATAATAAGATTTATATAATAGTATATAAATTATTTATTTATTATAGACAACACAAAGCCAATTCCGGTTACAGATATATCGATTGATAACCCAACTGATTTGCACACTTTTTACAGAGTCCGTCTGTTACACCAGTTTTACTCTGGGATCGGCTATGGTGTAGAGTAAATCGGCAAGCAGAATGCTTATAAGCGTAAGTATTCCCGAAAAGGTGAAAAGCACCATCTGTAAAGGATAATCGCGGCTGGAAAGCGCCAACAGCGAAAGTGTCCCCATACCGGGGATATTGAATATATGCTCAACAATTATGCTTCCTGCCACCAGCGACGGCAGCAGACCGGCAAAGAGTGTTATGAGCGTTATGAGTGTATTTCGGAAAGCGTGTTTCCAAATCACACTCTGTTCCGGCACACCTTTGGCCCGCGCAGTACGGATAAAGTCATTGCCGAGTACATCAAGCATATTGCTTCTGGTGTATCTGGCAATGCCTGCCATTGATCCGTAGGCCAGGGATATTGCCGGCAGTGTAAATGTGTAGATTTCCATAGCGATCAGCTTGAAAGTACCAATTTCCGGTTCCGGCGTATAAATTCCGCGCAGGGGAAAAATCTCAAAAAAGCCTCCGTCGCAGAAAATGGTCTGCAAAAGCAGCGCCACCCACATAACCGGCAAACTGTACAGCATAAAAAGTATAAAAGTTGATCCGCGGTCAAAAGCAGTTCCGGCATATTTTGCTGAATAAACCCCGATAACGATCGCCATAATGTATGCAAAACTTATGGCAAGCAGATTCAGTTTGATCGTTACCGGCAATCTTTCAGAGATCATTTCCAGCACCGGTCTGCCGGGTTCCACAGTAGCGGAAGTACCGAAATTTCCGTGCAGCACAATATCGCCCAGCCATTCGGAAAAACCCTGCATAATGGATTTATCGAGCTTGAGTTTTTTCTGCAGTGCTTCGTTTTTTGCCAGATCGTTTTTATCGGAACTGGATACGCCAACAGAACTGTTGTCCATAAAGCTGCTGCGGGTGGGATCACCGGGGGCAAGACGCAGCATAACATAACTTGCAAGCATAATCACCAGCAGAGTGATTACGCACAATATAAGCCGTCTTACCAGATAATTGAGCATACTTTATACTTCCACACTCCGTGAAACAAGTTCAATGCTGCGTGCTTTTCCGGTGATGTGGTCATAATTTACAACACATCCGTCCAACCGTATGACTCCTTCGGCAACCGGCAGCCTGCGCGGCATACCGGTGCGGAATTTTTTAACGACCTCTTCGACAGTTCTGCCCAGAACGCTGTATTCGGCGCCGACCATACCAACATCGGTAAGATACGCTGTACCGTTGGCAAGGATTTTTGCATCGTTGGTCTGAACGTGGGTATGTGTACCGATAACGGCGGTGACTTTGCCGTCAAGAAAATAACCCATAGCAATTTTTTCGCTGGTGGCTTCGGCGTGGAAATCGACAAAAACAGTTTTAACATTGCCGGGAATTTCCGAAAGCAGCCGTTCAACGGTTTCAAACGGGCAATAGGCGCTGTCGCGCATAAATACTTTGCCCTGCAGAGCGATCACGGCAATTTCTCCGGCAACCGGGTTGCGTACGATTTTCATACCTGCACCCGGCTGGAGATTGCTCAAATTGGCGGGGCGGACAATATCGTGTATGCCGTTGATCTCTTTTTCAAATTCTTTCTGATCCCAAACGTGATCGCCGGCGGTGAAAAAATCAACATATTTACGCAAATCTTTGAGGCAGCTGCCGGTAATTCCGGCTCCGGCGGCACAATTTTCCGCATTGGCTATGACCATTGAAAGGTTGTATTCTCTGCGTAATTCAGGAACCAGTTTCTGCACTGCGGTTCTGCCGCTGTGTCCGACAATGTCGCCGATAAAAAGAATATTCATAAATCCTCACTTGATGTAACAATATATTTCTTGCATAGTTTAATATATGCTTTATATTAACTTTTGACAAACCAAAACCCGGATTAATACAATGTTTTTTTCTGAAGTAACGCCTGAAAATGCAAAAAATCTTGACCGCGATGTTCTGTTGCAGTTATCTGACCGGGATCTCGCCGACTGCTGCCGTATCGATGTTTTTACCGGCAGCGGTCCCGGCGGTCAGCACCGCAACCGCAATTATACGGCAGTGCGTGTGACATTGAAAGATATACCAAGTCTGACTGCCGAAGATGCAGTTTCGCGCAGCCAGAAACAGAATTTGAGTTCAGCTCTGAACAAATTACGCATAAAAACAGCTAAAGTATGGCGCAAAAAAGCATTAGAAAGTTACTCATATTGCCACTTTAATGCAGAAAATCCAGCTTACGCTCTGGAACTTGCCAGATTGCTTGATATACTCTGCGGATCAGCTTTTGACCACAAACTTGCGGCGGCAAAGTGCAATTTAAGCAACACAGCATTGCTCAAAGAGCTTTCGCGCGATTACGAAGTGTGGGAAAAATTCACTCTTGCCCGCGCGGAACTCGGTTTGAACGAACTTAAAAAACCGCACAGTTGAACATTATGGAAAAATCTTTGCAATATATCATTGAAAAATGGGCAGATTCTCCTGAAGGCAGACTTCAGAAAGCTCATCTTGACCTTGAATCAGCTCCGGAACTGAACAGAATATTAAGCAGTTGCGCTAACCCCGGCGCGGTATTGGAAATGGTTTTTGACCTCTGCAGCGGCAATCTGCGCAAAAAAGAGGGTACATTTTATACTCCGGCAGATGTGGCGGGGAAAATGTTTGAAAATGCTCTGGATATCTGGCAGAAAAGTCACCCTTCTTACAGCGAACTGTGCAACATAAAAGTGCTTGACCCTGCTTGCGGTGTGGGCGGATTTCTCTTTGCAGCGCTGGATGTGCTGCTGGAAAAACACCTGCAGTTCAATCCCCGGAAAGATCGTAAAACCATTATCGGAGAAATCATAAACAACAATATTTACGGTATAGATTGCAATAAAGATGCCTTGCAGGTGCTGAAAAGCAAATTGAAAGTTGTATCATCTGAATATGTTGACAACAAACATTTTGCACATTGTGATGCCCTGGATAACGACGATGCCGGCAAATGTTTTGCAAGCGGTGAAAAATTCGATATAGTCATCGGAAATCCGCCTTATGTAAGCTACGGGCTGCGCAATGCCGGCAAATTGGATAAAGAAAAATTGCAGATACTGCGTAAAAGATTTGCCGATTCTGCTGAATACAAGATCACTGTTTACGCACTTTTTATGGAATTTGCCATCCGTTCCACTGCGGAAAACGGTGTGCATACATTTATTGTGCCGGACAGTTTTCTCTGCGGGCAGTATTTTGGTCTGATCCGGAATTTTATGCTGAAAAATTGTTCACTTGAGCAATTTTTTCTCATCCGGAAAAAACTTTTCAACGCCGTACCCGGCAATCTGGTGATTTATACTGCAGTTAAAAAAATCCCGACGGATGATCAACAGGTAAAAATTACTCAAATAGATAACAATGAAGAATTTACACTGTCAAAAGTTGACAATTTGATTTTACAGCGCAGGTTTGCAGAAAATCACCGTCAGCGTTTCCGGCTCTTTTTTGATCCGGCAATTGACCGGAAAATCTGCAGTATGGAATCTGCAAGCTGCGGCAAACTTGCTGATGTGGTGACACTTTCCAGCGGTCTGGTGGCAAAATCCGGCAAGAGTTCCATCGTCAGCAGAGAAAAATTATCAGCCAGCTGGCTGCCCGGCATAACTTCCGGCAGCTGTGTACGCGCCAATGAACCGGTGATCTGGCAGAATGAATATATAAACAGCGATCCGTCAGTAATCAAAAGCGGGCTTAAAAAGAGCATTTACAACACCGGTAAAATTCTCATCAGGCAGACCGGTGACCGGATAATTGCTGCAGTTGACCGCAGTGGATTGCTGGTGCTGAACAATCTGCACGTAGCGGTTGCCAAAACAGAAAATCTTGATCTTGAACGCCTTACAGAATACCTTAACAGCGATGAAATGCTCTTGTACTATCAGGCGGTAACGATGGAGTCCAACCGGCCGATGGCGCAGATAGATCTGGAAACGCTGCGCGAACTGCCGCTGCCGGAAAAGTTTGAAAAACACTCATAAAAGCGCCGCATACGCGGGCGGTACGGTAGATGGCGGCTTGGGAAGTATTGAGAAGTATTGGGAAGTATTGGGAGGATTTGGGAGAAAGTATTGCCGCCTTTACTGTAAGCAATACGGTTTGATATTGCAATGCGGTTTTAAAGCGGCAAAGAAAATTCCCAAAATTTCCCAAAGCCTCTCAAAATCTCCCAAAATCTCCCACGCCGCAACGCACAACTTTGCGCCGCGAAAGCGGCATAACCCCACGCCGCCACGCACAACTCCGCGCCGCGCACAATTCTACGCCGCAAAACAGTACACTGTGCAGCAACTTTTTTTAAAAAAAAACGGGAAACCGGGGAATAATTTTCCCGGGTTTCCCGATCAGTTCTGTATTCAGAAATATCAGAGATTTTTGATCGAGGCTTCGATCATTACATCTGCTGCTTCCGGCGCCAGGGTATCAATACCCGGCTGGACTTCGTAACCGCCGCGGGCAAAACACTCTTTCATCGGCACATAGCAGGAGGGGGCGGTCTGCGCCAGTTCCGCTATAAAAGTGTACTTGAAAGGACTCTTGGCGCGGATGGCTTCGGCTATACCGTTAAAAGGTTCGCCCGGCAGAGCCGCAAAGACCAGATCATCGCCAATCTCAACAGCAGTAAAGCGTGCATCGTGCGAAGGCTTGCTCTTGGCTTTGCAATCCAGCGCGCGTTTGGCAAAGTAGCGCAGTGCGGCGGGAACTTTGTTGGCAAGGTCCTGACTTTCAAAGTCGCCTTCTTTGGGGATATCCGGCACGGTGTCAAGGATGTGCTGTGCTTCAGCAACTTCCGCATCGGTAAGCTGACGGTGCGGTATCGAGGCAATGGTATTGTTGATCTTGATCTTGTCCGCGGCAATGGGTTCAAGATTTTCCAGGGCGTCCAGCACGATTCTGGCATATCCTCTGCCGATACGCACTGCTTCGTGATAACCGGTCTGATTGATCTCCTGATGGAAATCAAAGTGGTTGATGTTGCCCGAGCAATCATCCAGCACCATTACCGGCAGACTGGTTTTGAGTCCGTGCTGAACAGCCAGTGCAAAACGGCCGTACCAGTCGGCAGATACCATATTGCCGCCCACACTGTCGCCGTGGTTGGCTATATTGCAGACCAGCGCCGCGATCCTGCCCTGCTGCTTGACTGCCAGAATATTGATGGTGCGGTCAAAGTCAGTTTCCGGCTTGTCGATATCGGGATTGCGCCAGCCGGGGTTGGTAACAATGTCGCCGCTCTTCATCCAGTAGCGGCGGACAAAACCGTAGGGATTGTTGTAAACTTTGGCTGCTTCAAGTGTGGATTCCTGCAAACTCATAAAGGCGCGTTTAAGTGCGCGCATAACGGCATCGACCGTACAGTCAAAAGCGTATTGGGTAACTTCGTCGCGCTGGCGGGGCGCTTCGATAAAATTCGGTCCGGTATGTGTGTGAGTGGCACAAATCAGCATATCTTCAAACAGTCCGACACCGAATTCGGCATCCACACGCTTTTTGATGGCGTCAAAAAGCACCCCCACAATACTGCAGAGATCCAGCGAAACAAATGCGGTACGCTTATTGCCGAATTCAAAGGCAATCACCTTTACATACAGATCATCGTACATACCTTCGTTGAGACGGAGATTGAAATATCCCGCCAGATCCACCCCGGTGGGCGGAGTTATAATTTCCTGGGCATATCCGGTTTTAAGCATTTTCACCTCTGATTTACTGATTTTTCAACATACGCTGCCAGTTCAGGTAGAGTCTGTTCCACTGCACTGGCAATAATCAGCGGACTTTTTACTCCGGCATCTGCCGCTGTTGCCGCCGGCACCGGAGAAACCGTCCGGAGCAGTTCAAACGCCTCTGCATTGCCGCAGATGACAAACCCGCCGGCGCCGGCAGTGATTTTCTGCAGCCGCGCTTTGTCGGCAGTCAATCCGGTATCGACGATAAAAGGCACATTATATTCTGCAGTAAACGCAGTGATTTCGGAGCGTTCTTCAAAGGGCATATCGCTTGCGGCAATACCGTCGATTTCAAGTTCTGCAAGTTCCGCAAAGAGCTTTCCCCAGCCGTACTGCAGAAAAACATTGCTGTAACCGCTGACGATCATACCCGTTTCGGGGTATTCACTGCGCAGAACTTTGATCATCTGCAATATTTTCTGCAGCGTTGCTCCGCTGTTCAACGCTTTCTGCGCCGCCTGCTGGATAACGGCACCGTCCGCCATCGGGTCGGAAAACGGAATGATCAGATTTACAATGTCGGCTCCGGAATTTATGATCATACGGAGACGTTCCGGCGAATCCGGTACGCCGCAGACATCGGATATCATCAGTGCGCGGCTCTTCCGTGCAAATATTTTTTCAAGGCGGTTCATATTATGCCGTGCTCCTTTTTGTAGTTGCTTACGCTGTTCATATCTTTATCGCCGCGGCCGGAAAGATTCACTATAATGATCTTGTCGGCGCTGTACTGCGGTGCGGCTTTGATCGCCTGCGCCACGGCGTGGCTCGATTCCAGCGCCGGAATGATCCCTTCCAGACGCGAAAGTATATCAAAGGCGCGGATCGCTTCATCGTCATTTATCACGGTGTATTCCGCGCGGCTGGTATCGGCAAGATAACTGTGCTCCGGGCCCACACCGGGGTAGTCCAGTCCGGCGGAAACCGAGTGAGTTTCCATAATCTGCCCGTCGGCATCCTGCAGAAGATAGGTCTTGCAGCCGTGCAGAATACCGACTCTGCCGCCATTGATACTGGCGGCGTGTTTGCCGGAATCTATGCCGCAACCGCCGGCTTCCACGCCGGTGAGCTTAACTGTGCTGTCATTTATAAATCCGGCAAAAATCCCCATAGCATTGCTGCCGCCGCCGATACAGGCAATAACTTCATCGGGCAATCTGCCGGTGCGTTCCAGGCATTGGCGGCGGGCTTCCCTGCCGATGACCGACTGGAAATCCCTGACCATTGCCGGATAGGGGTGCGGCCCGGCAACGGTACCGATGCAGTAAAAGGTGTCCTGGCAATGTTCCGCCCAATAGCGGATGGCTTCGTTCATAGCATCTTTGAGCGTGGCACTGCCGGATTCAACAGCAACCACCCGCGCACCGAGTACACGCATACGATCAACATTAGGTGCCTGCCTTGCCACATCGACAGCGCCCATAAATACATCGCACTGCATACCCAGCAGCGCAGCTACAGTGGCAGTGGCAACGCCGTGCATACCCGCGCCGGTTTCGGCAATGAGTTTGCGTTTGCCCATTCTTTTGGCCAGCAGAGCCTGACCGATAGTGTTGTTGACCTTATGTGCACCGGTGTGGTTGAGGTCTTCGCGTTTGAGATAGATCTGTGCGCCCCTGCAGTACTCCGTAAGGCGCCCGGCAAAGTAAAGCGGGGATTCCCGCCCGACATAGTTGGTCAGCAGATCGTTGAGTTCCGCCTGAAAATCCGGATCATCTTTTGCCTCCAGATAAGCCTGTTCCAGCTCCAGCAATACCCCCATAAGCGATTCAGGTATGTACTGTCCGCCAAATTGCCCGTAATGCGAGTTCATAGTTTTTCCTTTTGTTTTTTACTATATAAAATGTTCTGTTTTTTCTGCAATCAAAAACCGCCGTCCGGGATTTCACTCTTCCGGAAGGCGGTTCTGAAACAAAAAAGCGGATTTCAGCATTTGCTGTATCCGCCGCTGTTTTTGTACACAGGTATAACCCGGCGTTCCGGCGGTCAGGGCCGCCAACGCCAACTCTGCAATTCTGTGATTGTACCTGTTGAAATTTTCATAATGAGAACTAATATAATCCAGCAACTTGTATTTTTCAAGCCCGTCAGAAAAATTTTCTGCAAAAATAATCCTCACTCCCCCGCGGAAAGTTTTTCAATCCCCTTCAAACTCTGCCGCCAGCGGCAGGTGATCGCTGCCGGGAAATTGCAGAACCCGGAACGATTTCAGCGTTATTCCCGGCGAATAGAGTATGTAATCAAGTTCTTTTGCCGGTTTGCGTGCCGGATAAGTCGGCAGATGATCTCTGTTGGCACTCTGCAGTTGGCACTTCTGCAGAAAATTATCAAGCTCCCGGGTGCCTTTGAAGGTGTTGAAGTCGCCGCAAATAATGAACTTTTCCCCGGCGCGGACAGTTTCTGCAAGATACTGCAGCTGTTTCTGTCTGACCGGGGCGGTCAGCGCCAGATGCACCAGCAGTATGTTCATATTTTCATACCGGCATCCCAATATCAGGCGCTTGGCTCCGCAGGGCATAAAATCGATCCATTCATCTTCGCTCGCATTGTTGCGCACCAGCAGTGCATTGGTCTGATGCCGGCAGTAGGGCAGTCTGGATAAATACGAATCCGGAGCGTATTTGGTGAAAAACGGTCCGTTGAGCGGACTCTTTAAAAGTTCCGAAAGCACCGCCGTCTGACTGCTCCCCCCCGTGCGGAAACTGCCGTTGTCGGTCTCCAGAAAACCCGCCACATCAGGCTGATAATGCCGTACCAGATGAGTTATAGCATTGAAATAACGCTCCGGTGTACGCAAATAACGCGCCGCCCCGGCGATCGTCTGCAATGCAGTGCGCGGTGAACCCGTGCCGTAAGCAATATTGTAAACCAGCAGTTTCATAAAATATATTCAGTTTACGGTCAGATCCACAGTGCCGTCCTGCAGAATGGCTGTGATCTGTTCCTGCGAAACAAGTTTGCCGGTTTTATCGGCTACGGTTTTATCAGCTTTCATTAAAATGGCAAAGCCGCGGTTGAGTACTGCCGACGGGTCCATTGCTTCCAGTTTGGCTTTTGCCAGAGTCAGGCGCCCCGACTCATTCTGCAACCGTTTTTCCCAGACCCGCTGCAATTCGCAGGAAAGTTCATCGACCTTCTGGAAATAACTTTGCAGAACATATTCCGGATCGTAAAATACCTTGCTGGCAGCGGCGCGTTCCAAACGGTTTTTCCAACGCATAAGCGTCAGATCCAGTATGCGCTGCATCGCGTTTTTTTTCTGTTCCAGCGTCTGTCGCATAGCATCAGCCTCCGGCGCAACAAGTTCTGCCGCCGCGCTGGGAGTGGGTGCGCGCAAACTGGCAACAAAATCGGCAATGGTAAAATCTATTTCGTGACCGATAGCGCTGATTACCGGAATTTTTGAAGCGGCGATCCGGCGCGCCAGCAGTTCTGAATTGAATCCCCACAAATCTTCCATTGATCCGCCGCCGCGCGTGATCACAAGTACATCAACTTCATTGCCGGGCCGGTGGAAAAACTCAATGCCTTTCATAACTGATTCCGCACAACCGCTGCCCTGAACCACTGCCGGATAGATCTTTATATTCAAGTAAGGCGCCCGCCGCGAGGCTATATTGACAAAATCGCGGATCGCCGCGCCGTCGGCACTGGTTATAACGCCTGCGGTGCGCGGAAAATCCGGCAGCGGCAGCTTGCGCGACTGATCGAACAGACCCTCTTCCGAGAGCCGTTTTTTTATATCTTCAAACTGCTGCTGCAGAGTTCCGCCGCCGGCAATACGCAGATCTTTGATGTTGAACTGGTATTCGCCGCGCTGGGTGTAAACAGAAAGTTTACCGTAAGCTTCCACGGCAGATCCCACCGCCAGATTCATTGCCCGCGCTTTGACTGCGCCGTTGAAAAAGGTGCATTTGATCTGGCACTTGAGATCTTTGAGCGTCAGGTAAACGTGACCGGAACTGTAAACATTCAAAGTACCCACTTCCCCCTGCAGCCAGAACGGCATCAGGCTGTTTTCCACCAGTTCGCGGACAGCGTTGTTTACCTCGGTAATGCTCCAGATGACCTCTTTGCTGCTCACGATATGATACCCCACAGAAATTGGATCGCTGCTGTTGTAATATTAGAAGACCACACAAAAATGTAATCAACCAGATAGAACAAAAGCAGCATCATACCGACCATAACCCCTTTGCCAAGTTCACTGGTATAGAGTTTGCCGGCGACCCCGGTTTCCGCTAAAAGTGCGCCGCCGTCAAAACCCGGCACCGGAGCAATGTTTATGCAGAAAAGCACCAGATTGAGCTGGCTGAATATAAATGCCGGAGCCATCAGTATATTCCAATCAAGTTTGCCCGCCGCCAGAAAAAAGAGCACGCCCAAACAGAACAGCGCAATGTTCGCCCCCGGCCCCGCCAGCGCCACCGCGATCCTGCCCCGGCGCGTAAGGTTGTTGGGGTTCACCGGCACCGCGCCCCAGCAGAAACCCAGCAAAAGCAGCATAATAACGCTTATCCAGCCCATTTGCTTGAGCGGATTCAAGGTCAGATGCCCCGCGTTGGCAGCGGTAGGATCGCCGCATTTGAGCGCTGCATAAGCGTGGCAGAACTCGTGGATGCAGACCGAGAGCCCCACTGAAACGATCACAGTAAAAAACATCGCCGGGTCGCGGAAAAGATTTACGGCAAAAATATTCATATTCAATACAGAATGTTACAAAAAAACGGTTTATTCCGCATCATCATCCGGCGGGAAACCGATCCCTACCGGATAGTAGCAGAAAACCGGCTGTTCCGCAGGGTGTTTGGCTATAATTGCATCGACCGCGTTCTGCAGCAGGTCTTCAGCAACGATAACTTCGACTTTGACTTCATCGGCAGCCATCACACTGCCGGGACCGCCGAAAGCACCCGGAACCATTTTCTGACCGCGTCCGGCAGTTTCCCAGGCGCAGTGCGTGTAATGCCCCAGACGCCCCGCTCCGGCATCGAGTACAGTATTGCGTACAACGGCAGCTTGAGTGGCTGGAACATAAAAATCCAAACGGTAATATTGTTTCATAAATCACCTCCAAAGGGTTGTTATTCTGCAATAAGGTAACATAAAAAGAGCGATATACAACCTTGAAAAGCCGCTTGAATGGCGAAAAATCGAAAAAAAAATCAAAAAAAAAGCCAATTTGCCCCTTTTCAGGGTTGACAGCACAAAAAATACAGTTTACATTAGCGTGGAGTGATATGCTTTAAATATATGGAGAATCCTCTATGAAAAAGTTGATAAGACAATTTACACTTGTAGAAATATTGATGGTTGCCGGAATGATCTGCCTGATAGCGGCAATGATCCTGGTGGCATACAACGGAGTTTACCGCAGCTGGGCAAGCCGCAACACCATAGCAACAATGAAAGCGGCGCATCTGGCGCTTGACAGATATATGCTCGAACACGGGGCCTATCCGGGGCGTAATACCCGGGTAACTCTCCAGAGCCTTACTGATGCAAGCAGTAATGACCCGTATATTGCCAAATTAGCCAATGATCTTTTGCAGGAGTGTGCGCCATTCAGTTACCGGCTGAACTCCGGCGAAGTGAGAGTTTTTGATGATTTCGGCAACAAACCGCCACAAACATCGGTACAGGACATTTACTATGTGTTTCCGGCGAACAATTCCAACAGTTTTGCGTTGATTTCTGCCGGAAAAGACGGCAACCTCGGTACCGACGACGATATAATCTATCTGCCGGGCGGCAACAGTTCGCTAAAACCGGGTTTTTATATGGGTTCAACCACCAATAATGGCGGCATAAGCAATGCTGAACCGCTTGCGCAATAACTCCGGAGGTTTCTGACAATGAAAAATTGTGCAAAAAAGAGTTGGAAGATCAGCTTTTACACCATTGTGGAAATGATGATGGTGGTGGCGGTCTTTATGATCATACTTTCGATGGCAATGGCGGCGTGGCTGAACGGCGGCGACCAGGCAAAACTGCGTAACGCGGCAAGCGCTTTCAACAGTCAGCTGAATCTGGCGCGCTCGATCGCTGTAGCGGAGCGCGAACTGGTCAAAGTGGTTTTTGACCAGTTCAACAACAGCGTACGCTGCCGGATTTATTATGACAATACCCCCGGAAACAACAGTGATGACCAGCTTATGCAGAATCAGGAGCCGCTGGTGCTGCCGGCAGGAGTGTTTTTTATGAATACATCCACCCCGTCCGCCGGCAACAGTGTAAGTCTGACGCTGCCATCCAGCATTGTTTTTGACCGGGTGGGCAGCTGTTACTCCGGCGATGTGAATATGTGTATGATCGGCAGCCCCTCCAACGGCAGCAGCGTGCAGAAAGGGCAGAATTATTATGCAATCAATATAAACCGTTTTACTGGCCGTATCACTACCGTAATGAGGGAGGTTGATTGATGAAAAAGCGTATTTTCCACTTTAATTTGATCGAAATCGTTCTGACCGTGGCGGTCATATCCTTTGGCGTGGTGGTGATTCTGGGTATGCTGCCCAAAGGTTTGCGTGCCACGCGCAATGCGGGGATCGAAAGTTATGCTTCGGATATAATCGACCAGATGAGTGCGTTTATCATCAACGACTCCACTGCCCGGAGCAACATAGATTCATTCGCTACATTCAATCCGGCTGATTTTGATAACCTGAATTATGTGGCGCTGCTTTCCGGTTCCGCATCAACGCCGGATGCGGGCGGTAATTTCCCGCGGGTCAATGACTACGGTATGTCGCGCCACTCTTCGATCAATGGTTTATACGCCATTGTGCGGGGGGAAAATATCAGTATTGGCGGTGATACCGAATCGCGGGTGGATTTTTCCGGATTGCTTTATGTCTGGCGTACTGATATCCGGCGCCGGACGCTTTCAGCCAATCACGTTGCAGCGTTGGATGAAAATAAACTGCACGATTGCGGCAACGGCAGCGGAACAAACAAATGCACATTTGAGTGTTCCACCGATAATGCTCCGTTATCTGCCGGTTTTACGGTAAATATGGAATTATCCTATCCGCTTTCGGTGCCTTACGCAGAACGCACCAAACGCTATTACAGTTTTGAGGTGACACCATGAAAAACAACCGGACAACTCTGTGTTTGAAAAAGAGCAATTTCTTTACAATGTTTGAATTGCTTATCTCCGTCGGGCTGCTGGTAATATTGTCAGTGGTGCTGCTGCGGACATTTGCGCTGACGGCGGATTACTGGCGCAAAAGCGATGAACAATCTTCGCTGCAGGCAGATGCCAAAACGGTATTCAATATGCTTTCAAGTGAGCTGAACAATATTATTTATCAGACTCCGGCAGCCGATAATGATACATTTCACGCGCCGATCCTGATCGATAACAATAACCGGCGGATCTGCTTTGTGACCCATTCCAGACTGCAGGACGGTTTGCTTGCCGAGCCGCGGGGAACAGTTCCGTTTACAGATATTTGCAAAGTATCTTATCAATTTACTGCTCCGTCCGGCGGCAGCAGCGGTGTTCTGCGCCGTTATTATGCCGGGGATCAGAATCACGGTCCGTTCAATTTTACAAGTACTGCCGCCGGAACGTATTACCCGGATCCGCTGGGAACGCCGTCAACACCGGCGGAAGCAGTGGTGATAAACAATGTGCTGGATTTCAATGTTACCGCGTACAATGCTTCCAGCAGTGCCATTTCACTGGCAAATATATTCACCTCTGACAATGTGCGCTATATCCGGGTACGGCTGGAGCTTATGCCCGAAAACCGTTTTGCTGAATACGACGGTATTGCCAACACAGCGGATCAGGAGGCGTTCCGGGCAAAATATGCGCGTATTTTTTATAAAACGTTTTACATCAAGCCTATGAACCAGTAAAGGATGAAAAATATGAAAAATTCAAGATATTCTGTCAATAAGTCATCCTCTGAATCGGGTGTAGCGCTGGTTTTTGCTCTGGCGATGCTGGCATTGCTGCTGCTGTTGCTGATCGGATTCCTTTCTTCAGCACTCTTTGAACAGCGCATAGCCCATAACCAGAGCGGTCAGGCCAATTCCCATCTGATTGCCAGATCGGCGCTGCAGCAGATAAAACTTTCAATGGCATCGTACAGCACCAGCGACGCAATAGTGCCGTTCACCGCTTATGGCGATGAAGGTGATGGCTCGCTTACTTCTGCAGATATAAGAATGGTCACGCCATTTTGTTCGCTGTACAACTACACCGCCAGCGGCAGTATAAATATGTCCAGCGGCGACAATGCGTTTGGCAAAATACAGAACCTGCTGCGCCGCAAAGGGATAAATCCTGATAATTACAACTGGGACAAAACGGTTTCACTGGATGGCAGCAATATAACCAATCAGCCGTACTGGATACCAATGACGGTACACATTCCGGCGCGCAACGGCGCATCAGCGCACGATCACATCATCGGCAGATATGCGTTTGCGGTGCTGCCCAATCTGGGACTCGACCCGTATCTTTTCACCCGCCACGGCGGCTCTGCACCGGAAGCGATCGGGGTACGGTATAACGAAATGCTCCTCTCCGGTCTGGGACTTACCAACAATGCGTGGAATCAGCTGCAGGGCAATAAACGGATGCTTTCGCTGGATATGCTCACCAGCCGTATGATCCTGGGCAACGGCGCCGCCCAATCACCGGCTGTGGAAAACAGCAATGATCCGGCGCGCGAAGACTTCAATGAGAACTCTGCTACAACTTTTGCTGAATTGGTCAATACCTATTTTACCACCAGACAGATGGTCGGCGAAAATTATGACGATTCCCGTACCGATCTCTCTGCAGCTCTGACCGAAGCACAGGCACAGACTCTGGCGGGCAAGATAACCAATGACGAAAAACTGAAAAAGCAGATCGCCGCCAACATTGTGGACTATATGGATACGGACAGCACTCCGACTTCCAATGTTGCCCCGGCAAATTGGCGCACCACTGCCCCTGAATACACCGGCAACGAAAAGACCGCCTATATCAATCAGATAGTGCCGATGGTGACATTGAAAGCTGAATATACAGAAAATCTTACCAAGGATACCGAAGCCGGCACCCAGACCGGTACGCAGGATATCAAAGTAACTGTCACGCCGGATCTGCTGGTGGAACTGGTCAATATTTATGCGGAAAAGGTCAAGGGCGGCAAAATTTCGCTGGATAAGCTCAATATGACTGTGACGGTGGAGGCCAAAACGGTCAACGGTTCCATCGACGGAGCTAAAACTAAAACCGAAACACTGGAGTTCAAATGGGATACGGTTCTGGAAACAGAAGCCTCGGCAACAGACATCGATCCCCGTAAATATGTTACAATGCGTTTGAGCAATGCCGAAAAGAGCGCCAAAGAACTTTCCAAAGTATTTACAGTAAATATTGATAATGTAAACTCCACTGCACCGATAGATGTGGAGATATTGGCAAAACTGACCAAGATATCTTTCGGCAATGCAATATTTACCCAAATCGACGGAACCAATGAAACCAATGTTGATATGGCGATTCTGGATGCCAATTTTACGGCATCGAATCTCATCAATCCCACGATTTCAGTTACTGCTGACCCGGGCGATGGCAACGATTTGCAGATGAATGACGATACAGAACCCGGCGACGGCGGCACCGGCACCGGCGATGGCGGCACTGGCACCGGCGACGGCGGCACTGGCACTGGCACTGACACTGGCACCGGCGATGGCGGTACTGGCGATGGCGGTACTGGCGGCACTGGCGATGGCGGCACCGGCGGCACCGGCGGTACCATCCGCAGCTATACCTGGAAATTTCCGCAGACGGGGGGTAGTCCGGATTCGACTACTGTTACTGCTTACGCCAGTTGGGAAGCCGATGACCCGCGCTGCAATCTTGACAAGAGCCAGTGGACGGAGTCTGACAAGGTGGAATCCAGCAAAGACGGTACTATACACAATGCCGGCTACCGCAATGGCGATGTTACAGCCAAAAATCAGGATATTGTCAAAGCGCGCGATCTTGAACCCAATGCTGATCCGGCAAAACTGACAGCGGCATACATCCGCAATGCGCCGATGCTGTCGGTTTGGGAACTGGGGTTGATCCACCGCGGTCAGGCGTGGCGCACTATCAATTTGAAGAGCGCCGATGACACCAGAGAATTCACCTATTGGAACGATGCGGTGCTGCTTGATGAAGTGTATATAACTTCCCCGGATGGCGGCACAGCAGCAACTGATAACAAGCAGAAGAAGTTCAACATAAACTATCCGCATCTGCATCAGAGTGTGTTCGGTGCGCTGGTCAGCAATGTAAAATATCACGATACAAGTGAAGAGCTGCTGGAATCTTCCGGCGAACTCAATGTCGAATCGGGAACCGCTCTGACTGCCGTCCAGCAGGAAGATCTGCGCAAATGGATAGCGCACAAGTGTTATGAATCCAAAGATAACAAATACAATATGCTTGATACCGGAGTCAAAACCTACCACTTCTACAAGCATCGCGGTTACCTTGCCAATGTTATCAAAGATTGGATACTCAATGCCGACAGTTCGCCTTACAAGGGCAAAGATCTGATGGATGGTTATCTGGAAGAACTCATTGGCAAAATCGTGCCGCTGACACGCGCTGATGGCGATCCTTATGAATACTTTACGGCATTTATTGTGGCGCAGAGCATCAAGGATGTCGGCGGGCTGACTTCCCAAATTGCGTTATCGCGCTACGACCGTTCCGGCACATTGCAGACCGAAAACTGTCAGCAGGGCCGCTGGGAAAACGGCTTTGATAAAGTTACCGGCGAAGCTTATATGATTGTCCGGTTCCGGCGCGTACTCAACTGCAGCAACTCTGCAAGTTGTCAGGATGGCAAACACTCCAGCAATTGTACATTCAATATTGAAGTCATCGAAAGTTACACGATGAACGAGCCGTAACACCGGTTTTCCGCCGGAAAAACTCCCACGAAAGAGGGGGGGGAACTGTTTTGTGGGGAAAAAACCTTTTTGAAAAAAGGTTCTTTTCCCCATACCCCTTTTTCCAAAAACTTTCGCAGGAATTGCTTTTATTACAAGTAATAAAAGCAATTCCAATTTATTTTATATAAAAGAGATACAACGTTTTACCCGCAATAATTTTTATTATTGCTGTATAAATTCAAGATTGCTGATTTTTTCGACAGCAAATAAAAATTTATACAAATAAACAGGCGATTAGCAGTTTCTTTTTCCATAAAATATGCACTCCTTTAGCTGTGTCCAACTTTTTGGGTGCATATCAGAGGTCACGGAGGGGAAAGCAATCCCCTCCGTGGTTGTGCGGCGGATACGATATTGCTGCCGGTAAAAGTGTGCCGCACAACACTTGCTTTTTGCATTGCTCAAAGATTTGTTTTGAGC
>JAZNBV010000059.1:0-39243 GCA_045587205.1 Victivallaceae bacterium | reverse complement strand
TCCTAAGACCGCTTGGCCTCCGACTTATGTATTCTCCTAAACCCTCCCAATACTTCCCAATACTTCCCAATACTTCCCAAGCCGCCATCAACCATACTGCCCGCGTATGCGGCGCCACCAAGCCGCTATCTACCGTACTGCCCGCGCATGCGGCGCCACCCAAGCGCCATCTACCGTACTGCCCGCGTATGCGGCGCAAGGTTCTGCCGCTTTCGCGGCGCAAAGTTGTGTGTTGCGGCGTGGGAGATTTTGGGAGATTTTGAGAGGCTTTGGGAATTTTTGGGAACTGTTCTTTGCCGCTTTAAACCGGTAAGCAGTATCACACCGTATTGCTTACAGTAAAGGCGGCAATGTATTCTCCCAAACCCTCCCAATACTTCCCAATACTTCTCAATACTTCCCAAGCCGCCATCTACCGTACCGCCCGCGTATGCGGCGCAACCAAAGTGCCATCTACCGTACCGCCCGCGCACGCGGCGCCACCAAAGCCGCCATCTACCGTACTGCCCGCGTATGCGGCGCACCCCACCCCGTTATAAAAAAATGACGGAGAGTCGGCTTTATTGCCTGCTCTCCGCCGTCATTTTTTCGTCAATTATCCGTCACTTGAGCTCAAACTCAAGTCCGTCACTTTTTATTTACCGAAAAACTGCTCATCCAGGAATTTGGACGCTGCCGGGGAAAAGTCAGCAGTGGCGGTGTGACCAAGCCGGTACATCGGATAGATCGATTTTTTACCGGCAAGATTGTTGTATGCTGCGTACACACTGGAGGGCGAGCAGGTCACATCGATATATCCGACTGAAACCAGTGCCGGAGCTTTGATGTTCATTGCAAAGTTTGCACCGTCAAAATATGCTGCTGCTGCATCGGCTTTGCCTTTCCAGTTATTGTGCAGCCGGGGCCATCCGGGAGCGCGTCCGGCTTTCCAGCCGCCGTGGTCGCAGAGCGCCGGCACATTTGCCACTACGCAGGTTACTTTGCTGTTGATTCCAGCCAGCGCCAGCGCACTGCCGCCACCCTGGCTGCTGCCGACAGCGGCAATATTTTTGCCGTCAAACTCTTTCATAGTCATAACGTGTTCCAGCGCGCGGTTGAGCGCCAGCCACACCTTGCGGTAGATGTATTCATCGCGGTTGTCGGCTTTGTACATAGTGTAAATACGCTTGATGCCCTGGGGAGTCTGGAGCGATTTGTTGTATTCATTATAGCGCTTTTTCTGTTCGGCGCCGGTCGATGCGGTCGGGTATGGATGCACATTCATAAACAGCTGAATAGCCGGTTTGCCGGAAAAATAGCTGGCTCCGGGATAAATGGTTCCCGGACCGGCACCCGGCACGCCCGCAATGATCGGGTATTTACCCGGCGCAGCGGGAACCACCAGAAAACCGGTAATGCTGCCGCTTTTGTCGGCAAATTTGGATTCCACGCGGTAGAAATTGTAACCCGCGAGCCGTTCTTTCAAATTTTTGACAGGCTCAATAATTTTGGCAAGTTCGGGGGCGGGTGTGACAATAACTTCGGCATTTTTGTATGCTTTTACGCCATCCTGCCAGAATTTATTGAAATCTGCGGGGCGTTCGGCACCGGCTTTGATTTTTTCCGGCTCCACAGCGGCACCCGCCAGCGGAGCAAAGCCTTTGCGCGACCATTTGATGGTCTTGTTATCGCGCAATGTGCAATTGGTGGCGGCTGCCAGAATAAATCCCGGACGGTCAAGTTTGACTGTAAAAGAGGTGGGATTGCCCTTGGCAAGGTCGATCTGCACCGGTTTGCCGATGGGGGTTTTGCCCGAATCGGTAACTTTGACTGCAAAGGTGCCGGCGGTCATAAGTTTGCCTTTATCGCACTTGGCAGTGACTTTGAATGTGACCGGTTCACCGACCTTGTAGATCTTGAATTCAGCAGGAACAATATCCAGTGTCGCCGCAGAAAGCGCCGCCGCCGCCAGAGTCAAAGCCCCGGTGATAAAATGTTTTTTCATAGTATAAAACCTTTCTTCTGTTTATAAAAAATAGAGGCTTCAGATGTTGTTTGATTCCAGAAATCACTCATCGCCCAGGAATTTATCCTGCAGGCAGTAATTCACCAGATAATCGCGGATGGAATCTTCCAGCGAACCGGCTTCTTCAGTATATCCGGCAGCGTGGAGTTTATCCATTTCTGCACAGGTGTAATACTGATAGCGGTCGCGCAAGTGTTCGGGCATTTCCACATACTCTACGTTGTACGGCTTATCCAGCGCGGAAAACGCCGCTTGGGCAAGGGCGTTCCACGTTTCAGCACGGCCGCTGCCGATGTTGTAAAGTCCGTGGGTATCACAATTTACGCACGCCAGGTGCCAGAGCATCTTTACGGCATCTTTTACATAAAGGAAGTCGCGCTTGAATTCGCCGTCGGCATATTCCGGGTTGTAGCTGCGGAAAAGTCCCATCTTGCCGGTGGCGGTGATCTGTTCATACGCGCGCAGAACTACACTGCGCATATTGCCTTTGTGGAACTCGTTGGGACCGTAAACGTTGGAAAATTTGCACCCTACAAGTTTATCCAGCCAGCCGCGCTTTTTGGCATAGAGGTCAAACATCTGCTTGCTGTAACCGTACATATTCAGCGGACGGAGTTTTTCGATCTGACTGTCATCATCTTTGTATCCCAGCGTACCGTCGCCGTAAGTAGCGCAGCTGGAGGCATAGACCATTCTGATGTTACGCCGGACGGCAAATTCTGCCAGTCTGGCAGTGTACTGAAAATTATTCTGCACCAGATATGTTGCATCGCGTTCAGTGGTCGAGGAACACGCCCCCAGATGCATTATGCCGTCAATTTTTGTCAGCTCAAAAGTGCCGGCTTCCAGCTTGGCGAAGAACTGATCTTTTTCCAGATAATCATTGTAGCGCAATGCGCGCAGATTTTTCCATTTTTCGGATTCACCGAGGTGATCCACCACCAGTATATCATCTATACCGTTGCGGTTCCACTGCCAAACCACCGCGCTGCCGATCAGACCGGCACCGCCTGTAACGATCCACATAACACTATCTCCTGCGGGTTAATTTCCGGACAATTTGGACATTGCACTGCGGTTTACCGCATCCATCGGGCCTTCAAAACCGACCAGCGTGGCATATACGGCAAACGAGAAATCATATTCGGCATCGTTCCGGTCATCGCGTTCGCGCTCCAATTCCACGGTTGCGCTCAATCTTACACAGTGCAGGAGATGCGATATCGCCAGTGTCTGGCGGGTGAACGCACCTTCTTCAAAGTCATACGCTATGCTGTAAGCCCCATAGGTTCTGCGGTCGGGCGTCAGCGGCATACTTATTCCGAAATTCAATGTCTGGGTACGCTCTGTTACATAATACTGGTCGAACGCGCTGCCCGCGGTAAGTTCGGTAAGCGTGCTGCCCATAGAATATGCAGGGCGTCCGATGTAGCCGTCTTTGTAGTCGTATGCCAGAATCAGACTTATATCCGGTATCGGCTTGTAAGTCATCTGCATATAGAGCCGGTTGAAGAAATTTCCGGAAATATGCGGCCGCTTGCCTTTTTTGCGATCGCCGCGTATGGTTATCATATCGTGGGTCTGGTTATTGCCAGCATCAACCGACATAAAGGAGTAAAACGAAAGTTTTTCTGTCGGGTTGAATGTCAGCACAGTGCAGAAATCGCCGACGTGATTGTAATCGTCATCATCATTAAAGTATATATCCCAGTAGTTTTCCATTGAAAACCACTCATATACCTGTGAATTATTGAAACCGCCGCGGCGGGTCTGCAAGCGGTTGCGCACCCCCATACGGAGGAAATTCAGTTCGGTAATGCGGTCGATATCATCAAAAAAGAGCAGACGGTCGCGGTTGACCGATGGATCGGTTATGTAGGTATAGTTTATGTAAGGCTCGCAAATATGGCGCAAGCCGTCCAGACCCAGAAATTCACTGCGGATATTCTGCCAGGTATTGTAGATCTTGGTATTGGCTTCCACGCCGAATTCAGCAATTACGCGGAATTTGCCGTCGCCGTGGTCGTTGTAATTTTTCACTGCCCGACCGAAATCGTCATCCTCATCGGCAGCCACCTGCATAGCAAAGAGATCGTTCTGCGAAAGCTTCACCGTCGAGGAATTGGTGTAACCGGTCATCCGCAGCCCCATACGCGGCACAATGTTGAAGTAGTCCGTCCGCAGCGGGAAATAGAGGAAATTCACCGAATCGAACCGGCCGGTTTCATAATCTTTGAGACGGCTTTTGGGGTTTTTGAGTCTGCGGTCGAACTTTGCCCAGCTCATCCGCATATAATCAGCCGAGTGGGCTCCCTGGTAATAGATGTTCCAGCCCGGAATAATCTCCTGCCGCGGCACATCCAGCCGCAGTTCCGGCAGTTTCTGCACAGTGGTAAAGAAATTGTTGACCCGGAAACGCGAATAAATCGATGCCGAATAGCGGTCAGCCTGATACTCCAGCGCCGCATAACTTGCCGGATCGGTCAGCGCTCCGGCGCGTTCAGAAAAGTAATCATCGAGCATATAAGGATCGCTCATCCATTCCGCCTGCGCCCGGAAATCCAACCGCGGCGAGAGATGTGTCCGGTGAGTCAGCTGGAAGTCAAAACGGTCGCGCAGTATGTAGAATCTTCCGTCGTCCTTGTCGCCGCTGCCTTTATACGGCGAATGGTCATAAATGCTGTAAGCATTGAGTTCGGTCTGCGAATTTTCTGTGGCTATGCGCGTGCGCTCTCCGTAACCCAGCCCGCGTCGGGAGTAGTAGTCCAGATCCAGCGAGGTGGTGATTTCAGGATAATCCAGGAATCGGAATTTCTTGGTCGCCAGCACGTAAAAACCCCAATCACCGCTTTTGCCGATCTGGGTGCTGAAAATACTGGGACTTTCATCTTTGGGAGCATAGATCATCGGCAGCCAGAAGACCGGCACACCGTAGATACGCAGCAATGTGTTGTATCCCCACAGACTGTACTGGTTGTGTTCCTTTTCCATATTATCCAGCCCGAAACCCTCTGTTTCGTGCGGATAGATGTTTGCCGTGCTCATACTGAAGCTCAAATGGCTCTGATCCTGCGGCAGATAGCAGCAATTGGAAACCTCCAGCTCTTCCAGCCGTACTTCGCCCCCCGGCTGACGGATACCGCGTTTGGCTTTGCAGAAAAATGTATTGGTTTTCATCCGCAGATCGGTAAAGGTCATATTGCCGGTCAGCAGATTGCCCGACATACGTTCAGCATTGATGGCGCTGGCTTCCTGCAGCACCTCCACTTTCAACTTCTGCCCGCCCAGCGGATCAACGCTGATGCCCTGGATGTTCACCAGCACATCGGCGCGGCGGCGCATTGCTTCAAGTTCATCGAGCGTAACATTCTGAACCGTGCTTATCACCGTGGAAAAGGATATATTGCCTTTGGCTTCAATATCGCGGCTTTCCAGATCGACCATTGCCGAATCAGCGCGGATGATCATATTGCCATAGGGTATATAGACATTGCCGCGCACAAAAAGTGTACGGCCGGAGAGCCGCCACTGATCGGCACGGGCGTGCTGCAGTTCGCCGGGCTTGCGCTGCGGCGGTTTGAACCCCAGGTCAAAGCTCATATTGAACCCGCCGGAAGCACTGCAAATACACGGCACAAGCCACGCTGACACCATAAAAAGTGCCAGCGCAAGGCTTCTGAATGTTTTCCCCATTGGCATATTATTTACTTACTTTTCAAATTTATCCAGCAGCGCCTTTTCGGTTTTGCTGGTGTAGAAACCCTGTTCATCGAAAGTGGCAGCGGCTTCCGGAAGAATATCAGTGATCTTGCTTATCGGAGTCAGCGGCATATCTTCGCAGTTCGGGAAGATCACCGTTTTGCCCGGGAACTTGGCATTGGCAACCGCATCCAGACCCTTCTTGAGGTCCTGCATACCGCCGATAGCCGCCAGCGCGGTCACCGGCTGAAGTTTGCCGCTGCAAGCCAGATTCAAGGTGTGGCGCAGGTGCGCGGTCTTGCTGCCGGAAGAACCGATGTAGCGGCCGCCGTTGCGGGCGATCAGCGCCAGATCGAGTTCGCCTTCCTTACCGGCAGGAATACCGGCAAAGATATTCATAAGACCGTCTTTGCCCAGATGCGCGGCAGACTGCATAAGCACCGGCACCACCGGCACCAGCATAACGATATCATCAAAACCTTCCGGCGCAAAGTCGTTCAGGACTTTTTCAAACTCTTCCGGAGTCATAGTAGTGGGGTTGACCGCCACAAATTCGATGCCGCGTTCCGCAATCTTGTCAGCCAGCAGGCGCTTGACATTATCGATACGGGTCTGGTCCATATCCGAAACGAGTATGCGTTTGGGGCCGTTGGGGTTTTCCACCGCCATCTGCGTATGCATCTGCCCCATTGCACCGGCGCCGCCGGGCAGCCAGCAGGTACCGCCGGCTTTCATTGTGCTGCGGACATTACGGCCGTATGCGCTGGAGATGTCGCGCGATTCAGTACCCTGATAGAACCAGCTCTGATAGTGGATGCTGCCCACGTCGAAGGAGAGTTTTTCCGCCGGCAGATCGCCGCCGAAACTGATCACCGCACCGAACGCTCCCATCTTGGCGGCGGCGGCAGTGGTTTCCGCGCAGCGGTCGGCAACAAACACATCGTCGAATTTTTCATCGGCAGGCAGGGCATCGAGCGCGGTGACTTTCAGACCGGTTTCCGCTTCCAGAGCCTTGACGGCACCGTCATCCAGCCCGACAGTGGTGATACTCTTGGGCAGATTGGCTTTGACCAATGCGCCGGCGGTATAGGTTTTGCCGGCTTTACCGACCACCAGCATCTTGCCGCCGGCAAGGGGGGCGGTGCGGTTTTCGATCATATAAGCTGCCTGCACACAGGTCCAGGGTTCGAGCAGTGCCGCCACAGCGCTGGGCATATGTTCAGCCACGGGCAGCAGATAGCAGCCTTCGTCGCCGTTGAGTACGCGCTGATCCAGTACGCTGTACTGCGCCATACCGCCATCAATAGCGTAACCGTAGGCATAGCCTTTGCCGTTGACATAGATATCGGCCTGAATGATGAAACGCTGACCGACTTCATACTGCTTGGCAAGTTTGCTGCCGACTTTGACCACGCTCATAACCGCTTCGTGACCGGGAATGACCGGATTTTCGGCAAGATTTTCCGAAATAACGCGCGGATGGCTTTCGCCGGCGCGGATCAGTTTAACGTCCGAAAAGCACAAGCCGATGGCATCGATACGCACCAGCAATTCATCATCTTTGATTTCCGGCACATCAACCACACAGGGCTTGTCATCTTTGCCGAATGCTTCAAAACCGGTGCCGAACAGCGGCCACGCCAACATTTTTTCAGGGATCGTACTCATAATCATCACCTTATTATATATAAATGAAAAAATTTACTTTTGAATATAATAGTTGCAATTTGCCTAAAAGTCAAATCTTATTTGGCAAGATTGCTGTAAATCATCATCATAACTGCTTTCTGTACGTGCAGACGGTTTTCCGCTTCGTCGAAAACGATCGACATATCCGAATCCATAACATCTTCAGAAACTTCTTCGCCGCGGTGTGCCGGCAGGCAGTGCAGGAACTTGACATTTTTCGAGGCATTTGCCACCAGCTTTTTATTCACCTGATAGGGCTTGAGTATTTCCATACGTCTGGCGCGTTCTTCTTCAAAACCCATACTCACCCACACATCGGTGTAAACATAATCGGCATCTTTCATAGCTTCGACCGGATCTTCGCACCATTCAGCATAAGGCGCACATTCCGCCAGAATTTCCGCATTGGGCGCAAATTCGCGCGGGCTCGCCACCACCAGATGCATACCGGAGAGTTTGGCACCCAGCATCAGGCTGTTGGCTATGTTGCTGGCGCCGTCGCCGACAAAAACGGTCTTGACCCGGGTCGTGCCGCTGTATTCTTTAATGGTCATCAGATCGGCAAGGATCTGACAGGGGTGGTAATCATCGGTCAGGGCGTTGATCACCGGGAATTTGGCTTCGCGTGCAAGTTCTTCCACATCTGCCTGCGAGAAGGTGCGGATCACCAGACCGTGCAGATAACGGCTCAACACGTGCGCGGTATCTGCCACAGTTTCGCCGCGGCCCAGCTGCATCTTGGTGCTGTCAAGGTAAAGCGGATTGCCGCCGAGTTCGTGTACACCGACTTCAAACGACACGCGTGTACGGGTGGAGGACTTGGCAAAAATCAGCCCGATGCTTTTGCCTTTGAGAGTATTGCCTTCAAAGGTGCCGCGCTCTTTTTTGAGCCGGGCGGTCAGTGCAAAAATTTCTTCCAGTTCAGCGGGCGATACATCCCGCAATGTCAACAGATCTTTGTACATAATGGTGATTCCTTTATGGATTTGTATTCAGTTAATCTTCCAGCGTTTTGGCGTAATCAGCCAAGCCGGCGGCAATGCGTTCCAGAGCCATATCGGCTTCTTCGCGCGTTATGTTCAGAGGCGGCAGCAGACGCAGAACCGTTTCTCCGGCGGTCAGGGTAATGAGATTGTGCTTGAGGATCGCAGCCGAAAGCGCACCTGCGGGGCGGTCAAGCACCACACCGATCATCAGACCTTTGCCGCGGACAGACTTGACAAACTTGTACTGACTGGTGAGTTTGCCCAGTTCGCGCATCAGATATGCGCCCTGCGCACAGACATTATCGAGGATGTTTTCTTTTTCAAAAACCTCCTGCACTGCCAGCGCCGCGGCGCTGACCAGCGGAGTACCGCCGAAAGTACTGGCGTGTTCACCGGCTTTGAGGATCTCCGCATACTTGCGGCGGATCACCATTGCGCCCATCGGCAGACCGTTGGCAAGCGCTTTTGCCATCGAAAAAGCATCCGGTTCCACGCCGAAACTCTGCCAGGCGTAGAGTGTACCGATACGGCCCATACCGCACTGTACTTCATCAAACAGCAGCATCAGATTTTTTTCATCGCACAGCTGGCGCACCTGTTTGAGGTAGCCCGGATCAGCCGGCAGAATACCGCCTTCGCCCTGTACGGGTTCCAGCAATATGGCGCAGGTTTTATCAGTAACGGCACCCTTGAGTGCTTCAATATCATTGTACGGCACCTGGCGGAAACCGGGCATATCCGGTTCAAAACCCTTGCGGTACTTGGCTCTGCCGGTGGCGGCAAGCGTGGCAAGGGTTCTGCCGTGGAAGCTGTTTTCCATAGAAATGATCTCGTTGCGGCCGGTGGCATTGCCGAACTTGCGCGCCAGTTTGATCAATCCTTCGTTGGCTTCGGCGCCGGAGTTGGCAAAAAAGACCACGCCGTCAAAGCATTTGGAAATAAGTTTTTCCGCCAGACGCGGATTCAGGTCATTGAGGTACAAATTGGATATATGCACCAGTGTACCGGCCTGTTCGGCAACCGCCTGTGTGATCGCCGGATGGCTGTGACCGAGGTTGCAGACACTGATACCGGAGGCAAAGTCCAGAAATTCATTGCCTTTGTCGTCATAAAGGAAGGAACCCTTGCCGCGGGCAAAGTACTGCGCCGGGGCATAGGTCTGCAAAACATAATTTTTAAAAAGTTCAAAAGATTTTTCACTGCCGTTAAGATTCATATCATCAACTCCTGTATGGCACTTATTAATAAATTAATAGAATTTTCTTTGAAAACAATTAATGTATCACACTTTCGGTGATTTTCAAGTAAAATAGCAAAAAGAGTCACCGAAACTCCCGCTTGCAGAAAAGAAATGGCGCTTTTTTGCGCTTTGCGCCTTGCAAGGCAACTTAAATGTGTTAAATTAACACTGTGAAAAAATTGCAACCCAATGGAGTGTTATCTATGAACAGGTTTGTTTCGGAGCTTGCCGGGCGTTATCCGGTGCTGGAAAATATTGCCGGAGATATCGACCGTGCCGCAGAATTGCTGATCAACTGCGCCCTTACCGGCGGCAAGATCCTGACTGCCGGCAACGGCGGCAGCGCCAGCGACGCCGATCACATAACCGGGGAACTGCTCAAAGGCTTTGTCAAAAAGCGTCCCCTGCCGCCGGAACTGCGCGAAAAGTTTGCTCTGCAGAACAAACCGGGCGCTGAAGAACTTGCCGGATCGCTGCAAATGGGTATAGCCGCAATCAATCTGGGCAATGCGCAGGCTCTGGTGAGCGCCTTCGGCAATGATGTAAATCCGCAGGCGGCATACGCCCAGCATCTCTGGGCGCTGGCGCGTCCGGGCGATGTTTTTGTGGGGATTTCCACCGGGGGCAATGCGGAAAATATCCGTCTGGCGATGATCGCGGCACGCGCTGCCGGAATCAAAAGCATTCTGCTGACCGGCGGTAAAAACGGCTGCTGCTGCGAATATGCCGATGTGGTGATAGCAGTTCCGGAGCGCGAAACTTACAAGATCCAGGAATTGCATCTGCCGATCTATCACACACTTTGCATTGCCGTGGAAGGTGCTTTGTTCAATGAATGATAACAATTTTAATATCAAGCATTTAGCTATTATTATGGATGGTAACGGCCGGTGGGCTTCTGCGCGCGGCCTGGAGCGTTCCGCCGGACACCGGGCGGGCGCGGACAATGTTCTGCGGATAATCAAGGCGGTTAAAAAGTTCAATATCAAATATCTGACGCTGTACGCCTTCAGTACCGAAAACTGGAGACGCCCCGCCGGAGAAGTTACCGGCCTGATGCAGCTTCTGCAGGATTTTCTGCAGAAACAGCTGCCGGCTCTGCAAAAAGAAAATGTGCGGCTCAACGCTATCGGCAGACTGGATGATCTGCCGGCGGCGGCGCGTGCAAGTCTGCTGGCGGCAATGCGTCTTACGGAAAAGAACGACGGCGGCGTGCTGACTCTGGCATTGAGCTACGGCGGCAGAGCCGAATTGACCGATGCGGTAAAAAAGATGATAAAAGCCGCAAAAGCCGGTGAACTTGATGAAAACAGTATCGATGAAAAGTGCGTGGCAGGTTATCTGTACGATCCGGAACTGCCGGATCCGGAACTGGTGATCCGCACTTCCGGCGAGATGCGTACAAGCAATTTTCTTTTGTGGCAGATGGCGTATTCAGAACTCTATGTAAGCAGTGTTATGTGGCCGGATTTCGGTGAAGCTGAATTGGCGGAAGCGCTGGAAGCATATCAGCAGCGTGACCGTCGTTTCGGAGGGCTTACTAAAAAGTGACGGATGCCGTTTTAAGCTCAAATGACGGGTAACTGACGGATAATTGACGGATGAATCAGCAATATATTTTATGACAGAAAAGGAGAAAAACAAACAATGTTCAAGTACCGGTTAATAAGTTTTCCGCTGCTGTTGGCGCTGGCGTTTGCAGTGGTGTTCTGGCAGCCTTACGGCGGATATATTTTTATGGTGATCGTGCTGCCGGCTGCTCTGGCGGCAGTGCTGGAAAGCTGCAATATAGTCCGTAAACTTCAGCTGCCGGTACATCGTTATCTGGCATTGCTTGCGGCGGTGCTGCTGCTGGCAAAATACGGTTACGGAACAGTTTTTCCGACCGGAATGCGCTGCTTTCCGGAACTTCCCGGTATAATGGTTTTTGTTTTTACCGTGCTGATGCTGAAAACGCTTTTCTGCCGGGAAGCAAATAAGACTTCTGCGGTTATCTGTGCTTTTGTCACGCCGGGGGTGGTGTTGTTTGCAATGCTGCCGGTGATTTCGCTGGCAGGTATCTACCTTGAGTTCGGTGCAATGACCTTTCTTTCGCTGGCGCTGGCTACCAAGGCAGCGGACACCGGCGGCTACATTGCCGGTATGTTGAGCAATAAACTTATGAAAAACGGCAATCACAAGATCGTGCCCTCGATCAGCCCCAAAAAGTCGTGGGAAGGTACGGTCGGTGCGGCGGTTTTCTCGATCGGCACAGCGCTGCTGCTGGTCAGGTTTGAGTGCATTACTATGAATGTTGCCGAAACGGTGATTTTCGGATTCTGTGCATTTCTCGGCAGTTTTGCCGGGGATTTGACCGAATCGCAGCTCAAACGGGCGGCGGGGATCAAGGATTCCGCCAACTGGATACCGGGTATGGGCGGCATACTGGATGTGCTGGACAGTTTCATATATAACGCGCCGATATTTTATCTTGCGCTCAAATCAGGAGTATTGGTATGTCAGTAAAACTTGACTTTGAAAAGTGTGGCGGTTTGATTCCCGCCATTGCCCAGGATTACAAAACCGGCGAAATACTTATGATGGCATATATCAACGCCGAATCGTGGGCAGAAACGCTCAAAAGCGGTTACGCCACCTACTATTCGCGCAGCCGCCGGCAGCTCTGGAAAAAGGGCGAAAGTTCCGGCCATCTGCAGGTGATCCACGATATTTTTGTAGATTGCGACCTCGACACTGTGATCTTTGCCGTGGAGCAGCTCGGCCCGGGCGCCTGTCATACCGGACACCGCAGCTGTTTTTACCGGCGCGTGGAAAACGGTGAACTTGTGGAAACCTGTGAACCGGTTTTCGATGCCGGGAAAGTTTATAAACAGAAATAATATTGCCAGAGAGCGGTTCAGTGCTATGGATACAGCAAAAATAATCAGTGATTTAAGCAATATAAAATTCCGTACCAATGTCAAATATTTTCAGCTCACCACGCTGGGGGTTGGTTCCGCCGCCGCACCGCTGGTGGCAGATGTGGAAGATGACAGCACACTTTCCGAACTGCTGAAATATACTTTTGAAAACAATATAAAGATATTTCTGATCGGCGGCGGCAGCAATCTGGTCGGCAGCGATGAACCCTTTGAAGGTGTTATCGTCCGTCTCAAAGGTGATTTTACGCGCATTTATCTGGATACCGAAGGCAGATTGATTGCCGGCGGCGGCGCCCGGCTGCCGGAAACGGTGCGGATGGCTGCGGAACACGGATTCGGCGGCTTGAGTCCGCTGGCAGGTATCCCCGGCACTGTCGGGGGAGCGCTGCGGATGAATGCGGGGGCGAACAATTGCAATATCAGCAATAAAGTTACGGTGCTGCGCGGGTTCCGTTACGACGGAACACCGTGGAGTTCTCCGGCGGAAAATATCGAATGGAACTACCGCCGCACCTCCATACCCGGAGATGTTATCATAACTGCCGCGGAATTTGTCTTGAGCAAAAGTTCTGTTGAGCTGGAAAGCTCGCTTGTTCACGCCGAACTGGTCGCGCGGCGCAACCGCGAACCGGCGGGGCGCACTGCGGGCTGTATTTTCCGCAATCCGGGAGCGGCGGATCCGGCGGGCAAACTCATTGATATGGCGAATCTCAAAGGCCGGGAGTTCGGGGCAATTTATGTAAGTTACGAACACGGCAATTATCTGGTCAACCGCGGCGGCGGCAGCGAAAAGGATTTTCTGGAAGCGATCAAATGCATCCGCCGCGAGATCGCCGGAAAATATGCACTTTATCTGGATCTGGAAGTCAAGTTCATCAATTCCGCCAGCACCGCAGCGTTTTATGAAGCGGCAAAAGCGCCTTCGATTGCGCTTTTTATGGGTGGCGACAGCAGTGAGCGCGAAGTCTCTCTGCGCAGCGGCGCGGCAGTGGCAAACGCCTTGCGCAACGCTGGTTACACCGTAAAGGTTTTTGACATCAAAACTCTGGAAATCCCCCCTGAAGCATTGCAGTACGATCTGATTTATCCCGTGCTGCACGGCGGCTGGGGCGAAGACGGCAGACTGCAGAAACTTCTGGAAGGATCCGGTATTGATTTTATCGGTTCCGGCAGTGAAACCAGCGCGCTGGTAATGGATAAAATATTGACCAAAAAACGCCTGAAAGAGTTGAATATGCCCACGGCTCCGTATTGGATAATCACCGGAACTGATTTGGAAAATCCGCCTGCAGATATGACTTTTCCCGTGGTTGTGAAGGTCCCGTGCGAAGGTTCCACCGTGGGTATTGAAAAGATCGACAATATCGATATGTGGCGCCGTAAACTGCCCGGACTTCTGGCAATGGCAGACAAATTGCTTGCCGAAAAGTTCATTGCCGGCAGAGAGTGTACCGTGCCGGTAGTGCTCGACCAGCCGATGACGGTCGTAGAGATCCAGCCCCCCGGCGGGTTCTATGACTACGATGCAAAGTATATCTACGCCAACGGTCATACCGAATACTTCTGCCCGCCGGTACGGATAAATGCTGCCGAACAGGCTGAATTGCAGATCCTGGCGCAGAAATTCTACCGCGAGTTCAACTGCCGCGACCTGGTGCGGGTGGATTTTATTATCGGAGACGACGACAACATACCCTACATACTCGAAGGCAATTCACTGCCCGGATTTACCGCCACCAGTCTGGTGCCCAAAGCTGCGGCGTGTATGAAAATATCATTTGAACGCCTCTGCGCCTCGCTGGTAATGGCACATTGCAGAACACAGCAGAGCTGAATTGGCGGGTCTGTAAAATTTTTTGAAAGGATCATATTTTTATGAGAAAGAGTCTGGTAAAGTTTTCCGTCCTTTTGCTGTCGGCGGCAGCATTGCTGACCGGCTGTGTCACCGCGCCGGAGTATTACGAAGAATTGAGCGAAGCCGAGTCCGCAGCATTGCTCAAACAGGCACGCAAACTTGCCTTGAGCAGCAACCGCATACCCGGTCACTTACAGGCGGTTTTTATGGAGCTGCCGCCCTATGTGAGAGTGCTTTATGACGGCAACAAACACGGTAAAGCGACTTTCCGCTGGGAAATCTACGAAAACCGCCAGAACAGCAAACATATCACCCAGCGCGATATAAACCCATTCTGGATAAATGTTTATGCCATCGGCGATCTGACCGACCCGCAGTGGAAAATGTTCTGTTCGCAGGAAGATCACAGTCAGAAAAATGCCGCTGAAAACACTCCGCCGCACAGCCGCAGGGTACAGAGAGTGCGTTATAAACGCTGAAAACCGCTAAAAAGTGCAAAATAGCATTGCCGAAATGCTTTTGCAGTTTGCAGAAATGCGTGTAAGGTATTATATTAGTTGAAAGTTGTGGAATTTTAAATAATAAAGTAAAACAAGGATAGGTGGATTTTATGAAGATGTTCAAGATTGTTTCAGTTCTGCTTTTGGCATTTATGTTCAACAGCGCGGTGCTGTGCGCTGCAGAAACAGCACCGGCTCCGGCGCAGAGTGAAAATTCCGCTCCCGGATTCTGGAGCAAAGCCGGCCGGTTTGCACTGCTCTATCTGCCGAATCTATTCGGTGACCTTTTCGATATTGTCACAGTTGAGGCAAGTTTCGGCAATACCGCAGCGCTGGATGTGCACCTGACCTATCTTGCGGATTTCGGTCTGGAGCGCAGCGATGCTTACTTTGCAGGCTACTATCCCAACCGCCGTTACGGTGCCGGCCGCCGCGAAGCTGACCGCGCGGCACTGCTCTGCTGGTCTTACGAAGATATGTATGTGTCGCAGACCGCCGGTAATAAGCCTGCGTTTGCGATGAGCGATTGCTCGTTCAATCTGGTGCGCTGCTACACCAATGCCTATGCCGATAAAGATATTGATATGTGGGCTATCGGGGTGCGTGCGGCAATGTTTGTGGGTCTGGCAGTGGATCTGCATCTAATTGAGGTGCCGGATTTTCTGTGCCAGATTTTCGGTTACGACCTGGCAGACGACAACTGGAAATAATTATCGGCTGCTGCCGGCCGGCGCCAGCAGGAACACGGGTCTGCACCCGTTTTTTTGAAGATGGCGCTGAATACCGGCAATGAAAGGAATATTGTGGCTCGTTACCGGGAAAAAATCCTGCCGGTTGCGCCGGCAAGCATATTGCTGGCGTTTATCTTTCTTCTGATCTTCCAACCCTGGTCGCTGGGTGAACGCGAGTTATCCTGGCACGAAGGGTATATTGTCACGCTGCAAAATGGTATGGAAATGGCGCCGCCGCTGGTCAAAGCGCACGGCGAGGCGGTACCGAATATGCAGCCGCTTTTTCCGCTTTTTTCGGCGGCGGCGACTGCACTGGGTTGTCCGGTGGAGTTAAGTTCACGGGTGATCAGTCTGGTGGCACTGGCGGGATTGACGGTACTGGTTTTTATGGTGGCATACCGTACCCGCAGCGATGTTTCTGCCGGTGCGTGTGCCGGGGCAATGATGATTTCCAGCGTGCTTGTAATCGACAAAGCTGTTGACGGCGTGCCGGAATCGCTGTTGGCGCTGCTGCTGCTGGGCGGCCAGCTGATCTGGTACTATTTTGCGGCAGTGCGCGGCAACTGGACGCGGGCGTGGCTGGCAGGATTTATAACCTGTGCGGTGGGGTTTTACCTCAACGGTCTGCCGGCGGTGATACTTTTTCTGGTGCCGCTGATTTTTATGCGCCGTCCGCTGGGGATTTTCCGTAAACTCGGCAACCGCGGCGTGATGCTGGGTTTAGGTATATTGTTTCTGACCATACTTTTGTGGTATCTGCCCTATCACCTTGCGGGGGGCAGAGTGGCGGCAGTTTATCCGCAGATGGCATTGCTGGATGGCAAAGAGTACCTCTGCCACCTGTTGTTTTTCCCCTGGGATTTTGCATTGCGTCTTTTGCCGTGGGCGCTTCTGGCGTGGGCACCCTACTGCGTGGCGATCCAGTCATTGGATGATACACCGATGTTCAGCCGTTTTCTGCGGACGGTATTTCTGACCGATTTCTTTCTGCTGTGGCTGATTCCGGCAGATGAAAAACACAGCTGGCTGATACTGGTGCCGCCGCTGGCGATTATGACTGCCTTGAATTACTCGATCACCGTGCGCCGTTACGGCAATTTTTTCCGGAAACTGTGCAACATTGCCGCGTGGGTGCTTATGCCGCTTTCCGCGGCGGCACTGCTGACATTCTTTCTGCTGCCGGCAGATCTGCTGACAGGGGTTTTCGAACCGGAGCGTTCATTGGCTTTCAGCGATGAATTCGGGCGCACAGTGCTGGGTACGGTTTCCGGGGCAATGCTGTTGATAACAGCTCTGATATTGTGGAAAATGCGTGAAAAACCCCCGGTCTGGTGTTACTTTATGCTGGTGGTGGTTGCTCCGGTAATGGTTTACAACAATATAGTTCTGCCGTATCAATCGCAGGAGCGTCCGCGTCAGGAACGGGCGGAAATACTGCGTCAGGCATTGGATCAGGACGGCGCTCCGCAAGGGGTGCTGATCTACAAATACGGCATCAACGATCTTTTTACCGAGTCGGTTTATCTGGGTTCTCCGGTGCAGAAAGTAGCTTCATTGAACAATCTGCCCGGCGCGGAACAGCCGGTGGTTTATCTTTTTGCCGAATCGTTTCCGGAGTGTGCAGAACGGTCGTGGCGGAGTCTGGTGCCGGGCAGTCTGGTTTCGCGTAATCAGAAGTTCAATCTGTGGCGCGGCAGCTGGCAGGAAAATCTCCCTGCCGAGCGCAAGGAATCCCCGCTGCTGGAAGAGATCCGGAAAAATCCCGATGGAAGAGGCGGTGCCCGATGAGCGACAGATTTTATCTGCCCGGCTGCAGCAGAACGGAACTGGAAGAGTATCTGAAAAGCATCGGCGAAAAACCGTTCCGTGCCAAACAGATAATGAACTGGCTCTACGAAAAGTGCGAGTTCGATCCCGGCCGGATGCTCAATCTTCCGCAGGCGCTGCGCAGCAAACTTGCTGAAAATTCTTTTCGCAGTTGCGTTGTGGAAACGCAGCCGGGTTCCGGAGGTACCGATAAATTGCTTATAGAGCTTGATGATAAAGAAGTTATCGAAATGGTTCTGATACCCTCTCCGGAGCGTATGACATTCTGTTTGAGTACCCAGGTCGGCTGCCCGGTACGGTGCCGTTTCTGCGCCAGCGGAGCGCACGGTCTGGTGCGTAATCTGCGGAGCGATGAAATTCTTGAAGAGTTCTGCCTCGGGGTGCAGAAACACGGTTCCCTGCCGGATAACATAGTCTTTATGGGTATCGGCGAAGGCTTGCTGAACTGGAAAAATCTCCGCCGCGCGCTGGAAGTGCTTACCGCCCCGGCGCCGGATGGTTTTGCAATGTCGCCGCGCCGGATAACGGTTTCCACCAGCGGCTACATACCCGGAATGCAGGAATTTGCCGCGTGGGGCAGACCATTTAATCTGGCAGTAAGTCTGCACGCGGTGGATGATGTTACGCGGGGCATATTGATTCCTGACAATGTGCGTTATCCGGTAAAAGATATAATCGAAGCGTGCCGGCTTTACAGCGAAAGCACCGGCAGAATGACCACGATCGAATATACACTGATCGACGGCATAAATGATGAACTTTCTATGGCGCGCGAACTGGGTAAAATAGCGCGCAGTCTGCACGCCAAAGTCAATCTGATAGCCTGCAATCCGGTGGATGAGCGGTTTGCGCGGCCGCCGGAAAAACGCCTGAAAGAGTTTTACAATGCAGTGCAGGAGTTTGCCTCCACGGTGACAATGCGTATAGAAAAAGGCTCTTCAGCGGCAAGCGCCTGCGGTCAGCTGCGGCTGCACCGGCAGCAGAAACAGTAAAAATTATCGCAGATTTTGTGTTAAAAGAAATTGTACTTGCATAAAAGTTCTGCTATATTGTGATATGACAAAGAAGGATAAAGTTTTATGAATAATACATATCTTGTAAAAATGCCCAACGGTATGAGCTGCGAGGCTTATGCCGATGCGGAGATGACGCTCAAAAAGGGCGATTATGTTATAGTCAAGCGTGATTTTTCGCTGGAATATGTGCAAATATTGCGCACCACGGCTGTTGATGCGGCTTCCGAAGTGACTTCCGCCCTGCCGCAGATCCAGCGCATAGCCACTGTGAACGACCGCGCTGCAGCTACGGAAAATGAGGCCCACGCCAAGAGCGCCTACCGTACTGCCTGTGCTATGGTCGAAAAGATGGGATTGCCGATGAAACTCCTGAACGCCAGCTATTCGTTTGACCGCAAACTGGTGACAATCCAGTTTACAGCTGACGGCCGGGTGGATTTCCGCGAATTGGTCAAAGAGCTGTCACACGCGCTGGGCACCCGGCTGGATCTGCGCCAGATCGGTGTGCGTGACGAAACAAGCATCTGCGGCGGTATAGCCGTCTGCGGTCAGGTGCTGTGCTGCAGCCGTTTTTTGCGCGAATTCAATTCAATCAACGTAAAAATGGCAAAAGATCAGGATCTTTCGCTTACGCCATCGACCATTTCCGGGGTGTGCGGCAGACTCAAGTGCTGCCTTAAATACGAGCACGAAGGCTATGTGGAAATGGAAAAGAGTATGCCCCGCCGCGGCGAACTCTGCGAGTGCGAAAAAGGCAAAGGCCGTGTAGCAGACCGTAATATGCTTACGCAGATGGTAACACTGGCGCTGGAAGACGGCGGCACTGTGACACTGCACGCTTCTGAACTCAAATACCGTTTGCGCGGCAAAGCTCCGGAAATGAAAAAGCCCGTAGAGGAAGAAGTCGGCAAAGATGATATTTTCAATATTCCCGTGATTGCCGGCAGCAGTTCCCGCCCCGGCGCACCCGCGCCCGCAGTAGCGGCAGTTCCGGAAGAAAAAGATGATGATACCGATCACGGCGGCAAGCGGCGCAACAACAAGCGCAATAAACGGCGCGGTAAGCACAGGCACCATCAATCCGGCAACGGCAGTCAGGATTGAGTTTTCAATTTGGGCGACAGTGTAAAATGAGTGCAGGCAAGATCTTTAAAGAATCCTTGATAAAGTCCGTTGCCGCCGGCGATGAGAGCGCATTGCTTTACTTTGACCGGCAGGGATTGCTGCCTGCCCCCGGCGAAGATGCTCCGGCATTTGCGGAAAAACTGACCCGCCTTGCCTCTGCGCTGGCAGAGTTGGATTCTGAATTGAAAAAAGATCGTCCTTTTGAAGCGGCACCCGGCATAAGGATCAGCAGCAAAGATGCCATTCCTGAAAATATTTATGACGAAGCGCTCAAGATAACCGGCGAACTCTATGGTGTAAAGCCCGCCTGGGTGCCGGGATTTTTTGCCAACGAAAGTTTCGGTGCATTGTGGGGTGGTTGTGCGTTGAGCGATCCGGTCAGCAAACTGACGCTGTTCATCATCCGCAAAGCCTTTGCCCGCCGCCGCCGCTGGCTGGTTTACGACCGGCGCGAACTTATGGCGCACGAAATGATCCACGCGTCACATCAGGCATTCGACGATTGGATGTTTGAAGAATACTTTGCCTACCGCAGCGCCGGAAGTGCTTTGCGTAAATTTTTCGGCGGATGTTTTATTCAGAAATACGATGCAATGTGTTTTCTGATCCCCGTGCTGCTGCTGCCGCTGGTGCAATTTCTGAATCTTTACGGGGTGATAAATCTGCCGATGTGGATCTTCTGGATCATTGCGGCGGTCTATCCGGTATATCTGACACTCCGGTGCAGCGTGATAAATTTTACAGCATACAGGGCAGGGAAATTTTTGCAGGCAAACCATATTGCTCACCCCGATGCCGTACTTTTCCGCCTGACCGCCGCTGAAATAAGGTCGCTGGCGCGCGGAATTATGGTGCAGGGCAATGATCTGCGCTGGCAGATTATCAGAAAAAGATTTTTTTGAGCATTGCCGGCTTGCTCCTCTGGCCGGTTTTATTGACAGAAAGTTTTAATAAAAAAACATAATCCGGAGTATTATTTATGAATGTAAAAGAAGTTGCGGAATTTTTCAATAAATTGCTCAAAGTGGATGACTTTGCAGCTGATTCTTCCAATAACGGTCTGCAGATTTGCGGCGATGAAACTCGCGTCTGCCGGAAGATCGCTTTTGCGGTTGATGCTTCGCTTGCCAGTATTCGTCAGGCAGTTGAAAACGGCGCGGATATGCTGGTGGTGCATCACGGTTTGAGCTGGGGCGGCGAACCGCGCCGCTGGAACGGCTGCACGGGCAGACGCTTTGCAGAAATGTTCAAAAATGATCTGTCGCTTTACGCAGTGCATCTGCCGCTTGACGCCCACAGCATCTACGGCAATAACGCAGTGCTTGCCGCGCAGATGAAATTGCAGGATCTGGAGCCGTTTTTTCCCTACCACGGTATGCACATCGGATTTATCGGCAATGTGCCCGGCGGCATAAATGCATTTCACGCAGCAGGTATGGCATCATTCGGCAAAGAGATGAAAATGTATATGTCGCCGTCGCGTGATATAATAATCAAACGCATTGCCGTTGTATCCGGCGGCGGTGGAATGGAGAGCCTGGAGTGTGCCGTGGAAGCCGGTGCTGATATGCTTGTAACCGGAGAATTCGGTCACTCGATGTACCATCTGGTTAAAGAAAACGGTGTTCACGTGGCGGCGCTCGGACATTACAACAGCGAGGTTCACGGCGTGAAGAGTCTGCAGAAAACGGCTGAAAACGAGTTGAAAATGCAGACAGTTTTTCTGGATATACCCACCGGGCTGTGAGGATCAAGATTTATGAGCAGTGCATTTTTGAGTTTCAGAAATGGTTCCTGGGCAGTTCTCTGCAATGGAGTTTTTACCGGCTATGCCGCTGCCGCCGACGCTGTTGAAGCTCTGAAATCCGATACAGTGGTACTGTTTGACGGCAAAAAACTGCTGCGCGGCAATCCGGAACTTTCTGCAATAGACTGGAAAAAGGTCTTTGATGTAAAACTTGCCTGCTATGTAAATGATCCATCCGGCGATTACGCCGTCGAAAGTGCGGCAATCAAAAAATTTTTTCCTGAAGATGCAGTGGAAAATTGGCAGGAAGAGTGTTCGCTGTTGCTGAAAATCTATGCCAAATTACAGGAAAAACTGCAGGATAATTACATATTCAACCACATCGAACAACCGCTTTCGCCGGTGCTGGCAAAAATGGAACGCGCCGGAATAATGCTGGATAAAGCCGGGCTTGAAGAGTTCGGTAAAGCGCTGGTATGCCAGATAAAAGATGTGGAAAAAAATATATTTACGCTTGCCGGAAAAGAGTTCAACATAAATTCTCCCAAACAGCTTTCCGCATTGCTGTTTGAAGATCTGGCGCTGGAACCTGCGGGCAAAAAGAACCGCAACGGCTATTCAACCGATGCAGAGGCTCTGGAAAAAATCCGCGATATGCACCCGGTGATACCGGAAATATTGCTTTACCGCAAATTGAGCAAGATCAATTCCACTTATGTAGAGGGTTTGCTCAAATATGTTGATTCCGGCAACCGCATACACACTACCTTCAATATGACCGCCACCGCCACGGGCAGACTCTCTTCGACCGAACCGAATCTGCAGAATATTCCGGTGGCAGGAGAAATCGGCGGCGCGATCCGTAAATTTTTTATTGCCGAACCCGGCTGGGTGCTGATCGATGCGGATTATTCGCAGATCGAACTGCGCCTGCTGGCGCATATTGCCAACGATCCGGTGATGATCGATGCATTCTGCCGTAACGAAGATATCCACGCAGTGACTGCCGCACAGGTTTTCGGAGTAAGCCTTGCGGAAGTAACTGCGGAAATGCGGCGCAAAGCCAAGGCGGTGAATTTCGGGATCGTTTACGGCATATCTGCTTTTACGCTTGCTAATGATTTGAATATAACGCAAGCTGAAGCCAAAGAGTATATCAAAAAATACTTTGAAAAGTATTCTGCAGTAAAGAGTTATCTGGAGAGTTCCATTGCCGGTGCCGGGAAAAACGGTTATGCCGAAACGCTTTTCGGCCGCCGCCGCGCCCTGCCGGAACTGCACAGCAAGGTTTTTGCGGTACGCTCATTCGGTGAACGCGTGGCAATGAATATGCCCATTCAGGGCAGTGCGGCAGATTTGATAAAGCTGGCAATGATAAAGGTTGATTCCGAACTTGCCAAAGCCAATTTGCAGGCAAAAATGCTTTTGCAGATTCACGACGAACTGCTGCTGACTGCGCCGGAAAACGAAGCGGAAAAAACCGCACAGCTCCTTAAAAATGCTATGCAGAGCGCTGCGGAATTTTCCGTACCGCTGCAAGTGAGTCTGGCAATGGGCAGAGATTACAGCAGTGTAAAATAAGATCCGGCAGCAGAAAACGTTACTTCTGATTATCTGCATCCATAGCATTTTTCAGAAGTTTATCCCGTACAGCCGGGTCGTTGAGATTGGCAGTCAGGATTTCTGTAATCTGTCGGCAACTCATTTTTGATACATCAGTTATGGCGACAATTTCGGTATCGCCGTCAGCAAAAAGCACCAGCAGATCGGAGTGATTTTCCGGCAGCAGAGATGGTTTTTCAAATGCCAGCGGGGTTTTTTCCGGACTTTTCAAAGCGCTTAATGTTCCGATGTTTCCGATATATGCGTAAGAACTCTCTGCCTGACTTATATGGTTATCCTCCGGCTGGTGATGTTTTTTATCGAATTTTGCCACAAAAAAGAGATTGCCCACATAGCCTTCCAGATCTGCCAGATTTGCCGGAGCATTGTCATTGTGGTAATAGGCGTAAATAATGATTCCCATACCGATATGTTTAAGGTTGTTGAGCGAATCATTGCGGTACGCAAGATAAGAGTTTCTGGAAATATTATTTTTTTTCTGCGAACTGTTTTCCCCGCAGCCGCATAGCAGCAGTGCCGGTAATGCTGCAAAAATTCCCCAATATGCAGTTTTCACAATACTGTTCCCCTGTTGGCAGAATGATCTCCGCCGATTAAAAAGTTCCCCTTAAAATTTGCAAGTCACATAATTTATCACATAAAAGCAGAAAAACAAATATTTAAATGCATAAAAATAGTTTTTTTATCCCAGCATAATATGCCTGGAACGCAGTTCGCGCGAACGGATACGGCAGGTGATTTCCAGCGCGTGGTTTTCAAGATAATCGCTGGAACTGGAGCTTAAATTCTGTGTAACAAGTTCCTGTATAATTCTTTGAACTATTCTTTCCACTGTCTGTGCTTGAGTTTGCTGATCGTTTCTGCCGGTCAGCAATTCTTCCAGCAATGCCCCCGCATCGGCAAGGTTGGGCAGCTGCCGCATTGCCCGGAACGACCATTTGTAGTAAGGCGCAAAACGGAAGTTCAAAAGGAAGATCATCGAAATGGCATTGCGTACAAACTCATCCAGCGCCAGCGCCGCTGCGGCGGGTTCGCCGTGTCTGATGCAGCGCATAAAGTTGTACTGACCGCTTTGTGCCATTACAGCGGCGCGGGCGGCAAGTTTTTTCAGCCTGATATCTTCAGGCATACTGTAGAGGATTTTTTTGCGGATGGCGCTCATCACGCCAAGGTTATCGCAGAAGAGTTTGCCATTGGCAGCTTCCGCCAGCGCATATTCAGGTATATTCAGCCATTCATCAAACGATTCCGGTGCGCGCGGTATGCCGATATGCCGTTCAAAAAAATCTTCAATGATTATCACGCCGTGTTCGCTGCCCCCGAACAGGCTCGACTGGCTTTCGGCGGCCGGCCGGGGCAGAGTTTTGAGTATATTCCGGTATGCGCGTTCCAGCGCAAAGCCGAATTCTGCTTCATCCTGCCGCGTAAGGTAGAGTGCAAAACCGGTTGTAAAATCGTGGTCGCGCGATATATCATCATCGCAACCGAAACACTCCGAACCGCGCCCGGAAAGCCCCGCAGCAATGCGCGGCAGATACTCTGCAAATCTGTTTTCCAGCATCGGCAGACCCGATTGCAGAAAGAATTTTTCCGCTGCTTCAAGCCCTTGCATAAAACTCCTCCGCGCGGCGTTTAAGTTCATCAGCATAGTCATCGCGCCCGAACAACCCGAACGCGGCAAAACATTTATTGCAGGTGTGCGCGTAGTAGCTGTCGCGCACCGCCTGCGGAGAATCAAAACACTCTGCCGCGCAGTCCAGCAACTCTTCAATACGCAAATCAGATTCATCGATCTGATCGCAGAGCTGTGCCATATTTATATATGTAACAGCCTGATCCATAAGGTTATTGTGTTTTTTCAGTATATCAAGCGCTTTCCGGTAGCACTCTCCGGCACGATCATACTCTCCGGCAGAAGAGTAACTGCCTGCCATATTGTTCCAGAGTCCGGCAAAGCGCTGATCATCGGGAGCAAGATTCTGCAGATAGGCATTTTTTGCACGCTCATACAGCTCTGCTGCCCGCTCAAAAAGTCCGAAACTGTGCAGCGCGGTCGCCGCGTTGAGCAATATGGTTCCGCCGCTGACCGTGGAGCTGTTTCGCAGGAGCTCGATCAAATGCAACGCATCTTCCACAGCACTCATCCCCCGCTGACGGTCGCAGTTCATCCGGTAATGCCCGATAAGTTCATTGAGCAGACTCAATTCTGCGGCGCGGTCTCCGGCATCGGCGGCGCGTCTGCGCCAGAGACGCAGATGGTCGCCAAGCAGCTCCGGCTGATTGGATTGGAAAAGCCGGTCGCACTCCTGAATGATTTCTTCTAACGGTATCGGGGATTTGTTAAGCATATATACTCCTTGCAAAGAGTTAAAGGTAGCACATTTCCGGCAGAATGCAAGTTGAAAGGCATTAAAAAAGTGACGGACAATTCCGTCACTTATCCGTCAAAAATCCGTCATTTGAACTTAAAGTGACGGAAAACAGAGCTTTTCCAGGTCAAACTCCACCGCTTCAAGTTTTGTCCGCGGTATAAAGATGCCTTCGGCAAGGAATTTGCCGCCCTGTTTCAGAAATTCTGCCGCCTGGCGCTGCAGTCGGGTGGGATTGGCGATGCTCTGCGGATCGGCGGAACCGAAAATCCGGAAAATGGTTCCGGGACTTTCGCCGAGCGGATAGTGTACCCCGAGATTCTGGAACTTTACAATGTTGGAGTCACCCGGCAGCATACTTTTCAGCTGCGTATCCAAAAGCCAGCTTTCGCACAGCAGTCCCTGCCAGTTGTACGCGGGAAAGTATTCAGCAAAAAAGCGGCTCATTTTTTTAACCGACTCACTGCAGGATGCCATATCCATCGGGCCGTCTTCAGGTATGTGCAGATTGATTACCGGCGCGTTGGTTTCCAGCAATACATTGCCGTTTTCATCCAGCAGCGGCGCGTGTTTGAAAAGGTGTTCTGTGTTGCACTCCAGCCTGCCGTGGCGGGTCACTTTGCCGCGGTATAGTGCTGCTGTCCAGCTTTTGCCCATTGCCAGAGCTATGTAGCCGTTGTTGCGCAGAGTGTTGCGCAGCCACAGCGGCATATCGGTCATAGTTTCGTACAGTACCTCTGTTGGGATATTCAACTGCCTGTAGTGTTCCAGAGCGGCATCGCTGCTTAAATACGCGGCAGCGAACCACGCCTGATCGAGCGTTTTACCTTCGGGGTATTCCGGTGCCGGAGCGCTTTCCGGCAAGATAAAACACGCATCGGCAATTTTTCGAGCCAGATCAACAACTTCTTTATTTTCAAGCAGTTGCTTCAGTTCAGCAGTTTCAGCAGAATTCATTCTGCTGAAACCGGCAAAAGAATCTATATCCATAAAAACTGAATTACTTGGCAGCGGGAGCTGCGGCGGGGGCGGCAACTTCGCGCAACTCAATATCGTCAATCATATAGTAATTGCCGAGCTGGATGCGGAATTTTCTTTCCTGGCTTTCATCGCCCCACATATAGAAACAGACTGCCACAGTTTTGTTTTCCGGCTTGGTGCGGAAAGTCATCTTGCAGGTGGTCCACTCTTTATCATTGGCGGCAAATTTTTTCACTGCAATGCGTTTACGGCTCGGGTGCCACGCTCTGGGTGTAAGTTCATTCCAGGCAAGGATCTGCATAGATACACCGGAGTAAAAAGTGGATTTGGCTTTGAAAGTCACTTCATATTCAGTATTGGGTTTGATTTCCACGCCGACAAACTTGCCGGTTCTGCCGAAGTAGCAATCGCCGCCAACTGTGCGGGTGCCTTTGGCATTTTTCCGGAAGTTGGTAAGTTCCATACGGAAGTAAGCGTTTTTGGCTTCGGCATCTTTGACCACTCCGGATTTCCAGGTGCCGCGGGTATAGTCGGTCCAGCCGACAAAACCTTTTTCAAGATCCCCGCCTTTCATCAGGTTGGGATTTTCTGCCGCCAGATTCATACTTACAGCGGCGGCGGCGATCAACAGAACGGATTTGATTTTCATAACATACCCCTTTTAATGATTAGTGTATATTGACAATATAACCATATTTTTCAGAATTTCAAGTCTTCAAACTGGACATTCTTTACAATATTGGTGTTGAATACCTTCAAAAGATCGCCGCAGTTGGCTCCGCGTCCGATATTGCTGAACACCGAATCCGACAACGAATTCTGTATGGCTATACCGCACTGGCTGTTGGAAATAACATTTTTTACAGTAACAAACGCTGTATCGCCCACCGGATTGGTGCCGCCCCAGTTAGGGTTGCGGTCGCCGATCTTGAGCGTGGCATAAGTGGCGTACTCTGCGGGTGACTCATCATAAATGCCGTCAATATCAATGTGATGCATCTTCACTCCGCGCGTGTTGAGCAACCGCACGATATGATGTTTGCCGTAACACATACCGCGCACATTTTTTATATTTATGTGGTGGATATTGTCGTTATCGCCGCGCCGGACAGAAGCGCTGAAATGGGTGCTTCTGCCGCCCGGCACACTGTTTTCAGTCAGCAGGCCGATACCGGTAAGCGCCACCATATCATCGCCGGTATTGCCGGAAATATTTTCTATATCGATGTAACAGCAGCCCTGCCGCAGGTCGATGCCGTCCTGATTGAGTATGGTAACTTTGGAGCCGTTGATTTCTTTGAAGGCCCGTGCATCAAAAACTATATTTTTCAGAGATCCGTGTCTGCAGTATTCCAGCGAAATGCCCCAGCAGTGCTGATCGATAATTTTTATATTGCTGATCGAAAAATTGCTGACATCTGCCAGAAGTATGCCGATATTGCGCCAGTCGCCATTGGGGTTTTCGTCGACTTTTCCGGCATCAGTACCGAAAGTGCGTTCGCCGAGGATCTTGGCGCTGTCGCCGGTACTGCGCGGTATATCAGCACCCTTGAGTACAGCATTGCCGATGCCGCAAATGGTGATATTTTCAATAGGTTCAACCTTTTTGCTCCCCACAATGCAGTTGCCGCTGCGGATAAAATTATCGCGGCAGGAATCCGCCAGCTGGATCGTGCAGTCAACGATGTTCAGAACTGAATCTGCCATCAGGAGTATGGCGCGTTCGATCAGCCAGAAATCGCGATCGTCATCAGCACAGCGGCGGGTTATTTCCAACGGCAGGGAATTTTTTGCGGCAAAGGCAAGCGCCTGTTCGATTTTTTCCGAATCACTGCCGCAATAAAAATTGGGATTGTTGGCCTGATACATACAAAGTCTCCTGGGGATTTCGGTTTTAAAAAGTTATCCGGGGTTAATATAACCGGTTGCAAGCTGATTACAAATATTTGCCGCAGAAAGGAGAACGTTTTTGCTGAAAATCTGTGGGGTGAAGTACAGTTGATGGCACTTTGGTGGCGCCGCATACGCGGGCAGTACGGTTGATGGTACTTTGGTGGCGCCGCATACGCGGGCAGTACGGTTGATGGCGGCTTGGTGGCGCCGCATACGCGGGCGGTATGGTTGATGGCGGCTTGGTGGCGCCGCATACGCGGGCGGTATGGTTGATGGCGGCTTGGGAAGTATTGAGAAGTATTGGGAAGTATTGGGAAGTATTGGGAAGTATTGGGAGGGTTTGGGAGAATACATTGCCGCCTTTACTGTAAGCAATACGGTGTGATGTTGCGACGCGGTTTTAAAGCGGCAAAGAAAATTCCCAAAATTTCCCAAAGCCTCTCAAAATCTCCCACGCCGCCACACACAACTTTGCGCCGCGAAAGCGGCAGAACTCTGCGCCGCAACGCACAACTCTGCGCCGCGAAAGCGGCAGAACTCTACGCCGCATACGTTTAGTGGCGCCGCATACGCGGGCGGTATGATAGATGGCGGCTTGGGAAGTATTGAGAAGTATTGGGAAGTATTGGGAAGTATTGGGAAGTATTGGGAGAAAGTATTGCCGCCTTTACTGTAAGCAATACGGTGTGATGTTGCAATGCGGGTTTAAAGCGGCAAAGAAGATTCCCAAAATTTCCCAAAGCCTCTCAAAATCTCCCAAAATCTCCCACGCCGCAACGCACAACTCCGCGCCGCGAAAGCGGCAGAACCCTACGCCGCATACGTTTGGTAGCGCCGCATACGCGGGCAGTACGGTTGATGGCGGCTTGAGAAGTATTGGGAAGTATTGGGAGGGTTTGGGAAGAAATATTGCCGCCTTTACTGTAAGCAATACGGTTTGATATTGCAATGCGGGTTTAAAGCGGCAAAGAAAATTCCCAAAATTTCCCAAAGCCTCTCAAAATCTCCCAAAATCTCCCACGCCGCCACGCACAACTCCGCGCCGCGAAAGCGGCAGAACTCTATTCCGCCGCAACGCACAATTCAGCGCCGCGAAAGCGGCAGAACTTTATCAGGTGTGATATTCGGCGTTGATCTTTACATATTCATAAGATACATCGCTGGTCCAGACCCAGTATTCGCCGCTGCCCTGATTCATTTTTACAGTTACGGTAAATTCTCGCTCTTTGAGGATTTCGGCAAGTTCAGATTCCGGGGTTCCGGCATCGCCGCCGTTGAGTACCACGGCTTTGGTGTTGTAAAATACATCAACTTTATCCGGATCGAAGCTGGCTCCGGAGTAACCCAGTGCTGCCACCAGTCTGCCCCAGTTGGGGTCGCAGCCGAACCAGGCGGTTTTGCACAGCAGGCTGTTGGCGATGGCTTCGGCACAGAGTTTTGCCGAGGCGTTATCGGGTGCACCTTCGATTTTTATTTCCACAAACTTGGTGGCCCCTTCACCATCCATAACCTGTTTGCGGGCAAGGTTCTGCATTACAGCAAGCAGTGCGGCGCGGAACTTTTCAGCATCATCAGCGCTGCTGTCAAGATCTACACCGGAAACGCCGTTGGCAAAGATCACACAGGTATCGTTGGTGCTCATATCGCCATCAACGGTAATGCGGTTGAAACTGTTGTCGGCATTGCCGGCAAGCATTTTTTCCAGCAGATCATTGCTGCAGGCAGCATCGGTGGTTATGCAGCAGATCATTGTAGCGTGCGGTGCTGTGACCATCTGCGGATCGATCATACCAACGCCTTTGCAGATGGCGCCGATAGTGACGGTACCGCCGGAGAGTTCCACGGTCAGCGCGCACGCTTTGGGCACGGTATCGGTGGTCATAATCGCTTCGGCAGCCTGATTTCCGCCGTCAGCAGAGAGGCTTCCGGCAGCCATATTGATACCTTTTTCAATGATATCCATCGGCATCTGCACGCCGATTCTGCCGGTGGAAGATACCAGCACTGCTTCCGGGGCAATGTTCAGTTTTGCGGCGGTCATAGCGCACATTTTTTCGGCATTGGCAAGTCCGGAAGCGCCGGTACAGGCGTTGGCATTGCCCGAATTTATGATAAAGGCACTGGCTTGGGCGGTGTTGCGCACGTGTTTGCGGCTTACCTGTACCGGCGCCGCGGCAAATACGCATGAAGTGAAGACCCCGGCAACATTCGCCGGTTTATCTGATGCGATCAACGCCATATCCGGTTTGCCGCTCTTTTTGAGTCCGGCAGTCACCCCGCAGGCTTTGAACCCGGGAGTGCTGGTGACCGAACCGTTTTCGATCCACTTGAAATCACTCATCTATTTTTCCTCCGAAAGTAGCTTTTACATTAATGGCAATACCGCCGCGGGGACGGAACAAGCCGACCACCTCCGCTTTGCGCGGATTGCAGGCGGCGACAAAATCTTTGAGAATACGGTTGACCGATTCTTCGTGGAAGGTGTTGGTGTTGCGGAAACTGAACAGGTAAAGTTTCAGCGACTTGCTTTCCACGCAGCGCTTATCAGCAATGTAGCGTATAATGATGTGACCGAAATCCGGCTGACCGGTCACCGGACACAAACTGGTGTATTCCGGGCAGTCAAAAGTAATGACATAATCATTTTCCGGATAGAGATTTTCAAAAGTTTCCAGTTGAGCTTCTTCCGGCGACTTGGGGTAACGCCGTTCATTGGCACTCAAAAGAGTCAATCCTTTGAGCCGGTCGGCATTTTTATTGTTGTCCATAAAGCGATCCTTTTACATTTATTTGTTGTCTTTGCTATTAAATATAGCACCAAAAATGCGAAAAAACAGCCCTGTATCGGCTTTTTTTGCTGAAAGTTATAAAAAAAGCACCTTTTACGCCTTGCTTTTTTGCAATATGGTGTTTATATTGTAAGTGTGTTGTTTTTAAAAAAACGCCGCAGAAAGGTGTGTGACACTTTGGCGGTAAGCTGAAATGAAGGGATATTGGTAATGAAAAAAGCATTGAAAATGGTTCTGGTAGCTTTTATGTTTGCTGCGGTTACGCTTCCGGCAGTTGCTGTTGATGATTATGATGGTTCCGGCCCGCTGACCAAACTCGGCCGCGGTATAGCCAATGTGGCGTTCAGTCCGCTGGAACTGCTCAAGCAGCCCTACGATGTCAATCAGAATATGGGTGCCATTCCTGCTGTGACTTACGGAGTGCTGCGCGGCGTGTGTTTTACAATTGCCCGTATCGGTGTGGGTATTGCTGATATTATTACCTTCCCGATGCCGCTGCCCGGATGTACTGATGACCCCGAAGATTACGGCTGGGGTTACGGACCTCTGATGCGTCCGGCGTGGGTGATGGATCTTGAGCATAATCCCTACGGATTCTTCTACGATAACAGTGTAGTTGCCAACTGATAAAATCAGTGAATTTGATTTGCCTGGGCTATTGCAGAATTGAACAGTTTTGCAAAGCCCTTTTTTTTGTGTTTAAAGTACAAACTTTCTGATACATTGTCCAAGCCGGAAAAGGGGATGCGTTACGCAGGTAAGCATAATAATTGACACTCCGCAACAGCGATATTGTGTTTGATAAAATTGAAAAATAAACCCAATACTGACCAGTCAGTATTTTGAGAAAAAGTTTTTTTCCACCTTGCAAAAAAGAAAAAATGAACTATATTACTTTTGGAAGCAGAGTTTTGCACTATATAATATAATACAGGGAACAGATTACAATGGCTGAAGAATTACAAAGTTTACTGGAAAAAATCCACCGCGACGGTATCGAAAAGGCCGCCGCAGAACGCGATGAAATGCTTGCCAAAGCCCGCTCCGAGGCTGCCGCTGTAGTTGCCGCCGCCCGTGAAGAGGCCGCCAAGATGCGTGCCGCTGCTGAAAATGATGCCGAAGCATTGAAAAAACGCGCCGAAAGTGCCATCCGTCAGGCGGCTCGTGATATACTTCTGGAACTCAAAAGTGAACTTACCAAGCGGGTCGAAGCTATTACCCGCAGCCGTCTTGATGAAGCGCTGTCGGCTGAATTTATTGCCGGAATAGTGCGCGAAATCGCTTCGGCAGTACTTTCCGACCCCGCCAAAGCCGCCAGCGGCAAGCTGGAAGTGATGGTATCGCCCGCCAAGTGTGCTGAAGTGGTCAAACTGCTGACCGCTGCCGTGGGGGCTGATCTGGTGGAAAAAGTGAGTGTTTTCCCGAACTCCGCCGCCGGGCGCGGCCTCAAAATCAGCGTGGAAGGTAATGAAGTGTTCTTTGATTTTTCGGATGCGGCGCTTACCGGAATGATCTGCGAATACGCCACCAGCCGGGTTAGTGCGGTGATCACCGCGCAGGATAACTGAATTGCCGGGAAACGATAATGGCCAGAGAATTTACATACTTTGCCGGAACACTGCCGATGCTTTTTTTCGGTGAAAAAGCCCCGATGACAGTGGCGGCTTTTGATGAAGATGCAGAGCGTCTGCTGGATGCGAAAAGTGCTGCATTGCTGAAAAGCGCGGAACTTTACTGCGGAGATGCAGAAAAATTTCCGCCGCCGGTGCAGAAATTTTACGACTGGGAAAATGCTTTGCGCAACACTCTGCTGGATTTTCGCAAAAAGTATTCGCCCGATGCAGCGGATTACAAGCGCAATAACCCGGATTTTTATTCGGAAATTGCTCCGGTTCTGACACAGGCCGCCAATACACCGGATCTGCTGGAAGCGGAAAAACTGATCGATAAACTGCGCTGGAATGCGTTGGATAATTTTGGAGCCGGACATTACAGCGATATGACGGCACTGGCATTTTACCGCATAAGATTGCAGATATTGGCAAAATACCTCACCCGCACCGCTGAAGCGGGTAATCAGGCACTGGAAAACATACTTTCCAACCTGATTGATTCAAGCAACACAAATTGATTTTTATATATGGAGTAAAGACAATGCAGGATTCTCAAAAGGGTCGGATAGTCGGAGTCAACGGCAATATTCTGACTGTCGAATTTCCCGACAATGTTACGCAGAATGAGGTGGCATACGCCATTGCCGGTGATGTCAGACTCAAATGCGAAGTCATCCGCGTACGCGGCAACCGCGCCGATATGCAGGTGTTTGAAAGCACCAACGGCCTGAAAGAAGGCGATCCCGTGGAATTTACCGGCGAACTGTTGAGTGTGGAACTCGGTCCCGGTCTGCTGACCCAGGTTTATGACGGTTTGCAGAATCCGCTCAATGAGCTGGCTGAACAGGGCGGATTTTTTCTGCAGCGCGGGGTATATCTGGCGGCGCTGGATTATGAAAAAATGTGGGATTTTACTCCGGAAGCCAAGGCCGGTGATAAATTGCAGTCCGGTGACTGCATAGGCACAGTGCCGGAAGGTATCTTCAAACACTCCATTATGCTGCCGTTTGCTTTCAGCGGCGAATGGGAGTTGACCTTTGTTGCTCCGGCTGGCAGCTATACGCTCAAAGATGTGATTGCCAGAGCCGTGGATTCCAATGGTATTGAAAAAGAGATCTTTATGGTTCAGCACTGGCCGGTAAAAATTCCGATCACTGCTTATGCTGAAAAACTCCTGCCGCAGGATACAATGATCACCCAGCAGCGCATTATCGATACATTTTTCCCGGTGGCTACCGGCGGAACATTCTGTACCCCCGGACCGTTCGGCGCGGGTAAGACCGTTCTGCAGCACGCTTTGAGTCAGTTTGCCGAAGCTGATATAGTGATTATTGCCGCGTGCGGTGAACGCGCCGGTGAAGTGGTGGAAATTCTGCGCGAGTTCCCTGAACTGGAGGACCCGCGTACCGGACGGACTCTGATCGACCGTTCAATCATTATCTGCAACACCAGCAGTATGCCGGTGGCGGCGCGCGAAGCAAGTGTATATACTGCTGTAACGCTGGCCGAATATTACCGGCAGATGGGTTTGAATGTGCTGATGCTGGCTGACTCGACTTCGCGCTGGGCGCAGGCCTTGCGCGAAATGTCCGGCCGTCTGGAAGAAATTCCCGGCGAAGAAGCGTTTCCGGCGTACCTTGAAAGTCTGATAGCCGCTTTTTATGAACGCGCCGGTCTGGTAAAATTGCGCGACGGCAGAACCGGTTCAGTGACAATCGGCGGATCGGTTTCCCCTGCCGGCGGTAACTTTGAAGAACCTGTTACGCAGGCTACACTGAAGGTGGTGGGGGCGTTTCTCGGTCTTTCGCGTGAGCGCTCCGATGCACGGCGTTTCCCAGCGATCAATCCGCTGGAAAGCTGGAGCAAATACACCAGTGTGGTGGATGCTGAAAAACTTGCCCGCGCCCGGCAGACACTGCGCCGCGGCAACGAAGTCAATCAGATGATGAAGGTTATCGGCGAAGATGGTACTGATATTGCCGATTATATAATCTATCTCAAGAGTGAATTCCTCGATTACGTTTATCTGCAGCAGAATACCTTTGATAAAGTTGACGGTGCCACCGGCTGTGACCGCCAGCGGTACAGTTTTGATAAGGTTGTGAGCGTGCTGGATACGGAGTTTACCTTCAGCGATAAGGAAACGGCACGCAGCTGGTTCCAGAGTCTGCGTCAGAAGTTCATTGACTGGAACTATGAAGAAGTTGGTTCGGAAGATTATAAAAAGCTGGAAACCGAACTGGATGAACAGATCAGAAAGCAGGTGGAAAATGCTTAAAGTATATCACAAGATTATCCGTATAGCCGGTTCTGTGATCACGGTCGAAGCTGACAATGTAGCGTATAACGAATTGGCGGAAGTCACCGGCGAACGCGGTGTATCGCTTGCCCAGGTCATCCGCATTGATTCCGGCAAGGTCTATTTGCAGGTGTTTGCCGGCAGCCGCGGGATCAATACCGGCGACCAGGTGCGTTTTCTGGGGCGCGAAATGCGCGTGTCGGCCTCTGAAGATCTGCTGGGACGCATTTTCAACGGCCGCGGTGTGCCGCGCGACAACCGCCCTGCCATCGATACAGATATGATTGAAATCGGCGGCCCGTCGGTCAACCCGGCGCGCCGTATCATTCCCCGTAATATGATCCGTACCGGAATACCTATGATCGATGTATTCAATACGCTGGTTGAATCGCAGAAACTGCCGATCTTTTCCATAGCCGGTGAGCCGTACAACCAGCTGCTGGCGCGCATTGCACTGCAGGCGGAAGTGGATGTGATCATTCTCGGCGGTATGGGTTTGAAGTACGACGATTACCTCTATTTCAGAAATACACTTGACGAAGCCGGTGCATTGAGCCGGACAGTGATGTTTATCCATACCGCCAGCGATCCGACTGTGGAGTGTATGCTGGTGCCGGATATGTCGCTGGCGGTGGCTGAACAGTATGCCATTGCCGGCAAGCGCGTGCTGGTGCTGCTGACTGATATGACCAATTTTGCCGACTCGCTCAAAGAGATCGCCATTACTATGGAACAGGTGCCTGCCAACCGCGGTTATCCCGGCGACCTTTACAGTCAGCTTGCCAGCCGTTACGAAAAGGCCGTGGACTTTGACGGTGCCGGCTCCATTACGGTTCTGGCAGTTACCACAATGCCGGGGGATGATGTGACCCACCCGATGCCGGACAATACCGGATATATTACTGAAGGTCAGTTTTATCTGCGAAACGGGCGCATTGAGCCGTTCGGGTCGCTTTCGCGCCTTAAACAGCAGGTCAACAGCCGTACGCGCGACGACCACCGGGCGATTATGGACGCAATGATCCGGCTTTACAGCGAATACCGTTCCACGCTGGAAAAACAGTCGATGGGTTTCCAGATGAGTGCGTGGGATAAAAAACTTTTGAAGTACGGTAAGCGCTTTGAAAACGAAATGATGGATCTTTCGGTCAATATTCCGCTGGAACAGGCGCTTGACCTGGGCTGGAAGATTCTGGCTGACTGTTTTGAACCGGCAGATACCGGTATCAAGAGTGACCTTGTAAATAAATTCTGGCCGCAGGCATAAACAGGTTGGATCGTTGCGATGAGCAAACTTAAATTAACTAAAACTGAACTCAAAACGCAGACCGATGCGCTCAAACAGTACCGGAGGTTTCTGCCGACACTGCAGCTGAAAAAACAACAGCTGCAAGTGGAGTTGCGCAAAAGCCGCGATCTGGTGGAGTCCAACCGGGAAGAGTACAAAACTCTCCGGAGTTGCCTGGATGCGTTTGCCGGACTTTATGCCGATGCCGGAGCTGTGGAGTTTATATTGGAGCATCTTGCGGTAAAAAGCGTTATCCGCTCCACAGCCAATATCGCCGGGGTGACGGTACCGGTTTTCGATAAAGTTGAGTTTGAAGAAAAGCCGTACGATATGTTTGAAGCGGATTTATGGCTGGATGGCGGGCTGCGCTGCGTGCGCGAACTGGTCAGTCTGGTGGAAGCCGGCAAGGTGCTTGAAGAGCAGTACCGTCTGCTGGAACAGGAACTTTTGAGCACCACCCAGCGGGTGAATCTGTTTGAGAAGGTCAAGATTCCCGAATGTATGGAAAATATCCGCAAGATACAGATCTATCTTGGTGATGCCACGACTGCCGCTGTGGTCCGCAGCAAGATCGCCAAACGCAAGATGCAGGAGGCCGCCGCATGATCGTACCGATGAAAAAAGTTTTGCTGCTGGCGCTGAAGCGCGAGCAGGAGTCAACATTGACTCAATTACGCAATCTCGGTGTGGTGGAAGTCGTTGCCGGAGAATTGGCAGACTCCGCTGACCGTTCCCGCAGCAGTGCATTGCTGGCTGCGCTCGACCGGGTGATCGGGGCGTTGAGTTCGCGCAAAGCCGGGGCAGCCGGTGGACTTCCCGCAGTTCCGGAAACGGAAAACGGATTATTGGAATACGCTCTGCAGAGTTTTGCGGAAAGCGAAAATCTTGCCCGCGAAATGGATGCTTTGCGTAAGGAAAAATCTGCTTTGGAGCCGTGGGGAGAGTATTCTCCGGAGAAAATCGCCGCGCTGCGCGGGAACGATATTTATGTATATTTGTGCGAAGGCAGTGCCGAACAGTTTCACGCACTGCAGAGTACGCTCGAAAATGCCGCAGTTGAGTTGATCTCCAATCAGCAGGGGTTGTACCGCTTTGCCGTGATTGCACAGGGCGGAATAACGGATGTTGTTTTACCGGAAGTCATACCCGGAAATCGTGCGCTTTCGCTGGTGGAGGCGGATATAACGCGCGTTGCCGGATTGCAGCAGAATGTGGAACGCAAATTCGATGCCATTACCGGAAAGCTGGATATGTTGCGGATTGCCCGCAGCCGTGCCGCTTCAGAAAATGAACTTTTGAGTGTGCGCGACGGGTTGAGTGATTGCGGAGAAATTGTGGCGCTGCGCGGATTTGTACCGGCTCCGGCGGCGGAAAAACTGTTGGACGGCGCCAGAAAAAACGCGTGGGCGTTGAGTTTGAGCGATCCGGAACCGGGCGAAGAGGTGCCGGTACTTATGGAGCCGCCGCGCTGGGTCAAGCCGGTGCTGCCGCTTTTCCAGTTTCTGGGAATTGCGCCCGGATACGATGAATTTGATATGAGTCCGGGGATGCTGATCTTTTTCTCGATCTTTTTCTCGATGATCATCAACGATGCCGGTTACGCTCTGGTGATGCTTGCCGGAGCTGTGATCGCAGCAGTGCTTCTGCGTAAAAACCGCAAAGCAGTGCTGCCTTGCCGTCTGGCGATCGTTTTGAGCGGCTGCGCATCGGTGTGGGGGATCATCAACGGGGCATATTTCGGAACCGAAACTCATTTTCTGCAAGTTGGGTTCTTTGCTTCAGGGAGCAATCAGATGGCGCATTTGCAGTTGGTCTGTTTTGTGCTGGCACTGGTACATCTTTCGCTGGGGCATTGCTGGCGGCTGGTCAATGCCAACGGTGTGCTGGATGTGATCGGACAACTGGGATGGATACCCATACTGCTGCTGGATTTTATGGTGGTGCTGGGGCTGCTGGTTTTTCCGGGTATGGAACTGCCGGCGTGGAGTCTGTGGGCAGGCGGAATTGGTTTGGCAATGGTGCTGATCGGCGGAGTTGACTGGCGCGATGTCGGGGCTGTCTGCAATATACCGTTTGATCTTATTGGCAGTTTTACTGATACATTGAGTTATGTGCGGTTGTTTGCCGTGGGTATGTCAGGAACATATATGGCGCAGAGTTTTAACGATATGGGCGTGCAGCTGTGGAATATTTCTCCGTGGCTGCTTCCGGCCTCGGTGCTGGTTATAGTGTTCGGGCATCTGCTCAATGTGGTATTGGCATTTATGAGTGTGCTGGTGCACGGGGTGCGCCTCAATACATTGGAGTTTTCCAACCACGCCGGTATCCGTTGGGGCGGTCAAACGTATAAACCTTTGAAAAATTTTGAACAATAACATATAAAAACATACAACGAAAGGATTGTAAAATGACTGAAGAATTGGTAAAAGCATTGGCGTTGGCAGGCGGTTATGCCGCTGTAGCATTGGCGGCAGTAGGTTCGGCAGCCGGTACCGGTATTGCCGGTCAGGCGGCGATCGCGGCGTGGAAACGCTGTTATGCCCAGAACAAACCCGCACCGTTTCTGCTGGTGGCACTGGCTGGTGCACCGCTTTCGCAGACGATTTACGGTATGATTCTTATGATGCTGCTCAAAGGCGGCAGCGGCAACGGTATATTTTATATGCTGATGGGCGTTTTTGCCGGGTTCGGGCTGATGGCTTCGGCGGTATTTCAGGGTAAAGCGGCGGCGGCAGGCTGCGACGCTTTCGGTGAAACCGGTAAAGGTTTTACCAACTACCTGACTATTGTAGGTATTGTGGAAACCGTGGCACTCTTTGCGTTGGTGTTCGGTATCATCGTGCTTTAACGCAGCATAAAAAAAACCGCCTGAATGCGCAAATCAAGTGCGTTCAGGCGGTTTTTTATTATATTGCTTTAGCGTAAAAAAACTACCGGCTGAGCCGGTATGTTGCTGAAATAGCTTTAGCTTCAAGTTTAAAAAGGAAAACTCCCTGCTATAGTATGCAAGGTTCGCCAACCGCATACATAAAGACAAGGAGTTTTCC
>JAZNBV010000058.1:0-23387 GCA_045587205.1 Victivallaceae bacterium | reverse complement strand
TTTTGGAGCCGACTTCATTTCATTACGCCGTGCCAAGAAATGGGGTTCCGCCGTCGCCAAAGGCTATGGCGGGACAAGGTGGGGAAAAGAACCTTTTTTCAAAAAGGTTTTTTCCCCACAAAACAGTTTTGCAACATCCCCTCTTTTTTTTTAATCAGGCGGCAAAACCGCTTTTACCGGAAGATCGGTGTCCAGGCGTAACGGCCGCGTGAATCGCGGATACGGCAGCGGAACGGAGCATTTTTGAGGTAGCGGTGGTTGGCTATATCAAGTTTGAATCCGGTTTTCAACGGAGTGTTGCCGTATTCCGGATAGTTCGGCGATGCTATGCAGTCGCCCAATGATCTTATGCCGACAAGGACGACTTCTTCAACTTCAGAAAATTCTGCTTCAAAAATACCGTTTTCATAATTCAAACGGGTGAATTCAGGGCCTTGCGTGGCATAAAAACTGCCTTGAGCGATGGCGCGCATAATTGATTCCGGTGATTTGTCTTCGGCTGCGATCATTGTCCAGCCGCCGAAAAATTCAGCCGAACTGTGGGTGTCGTCCACCGCCAGCGCTGGATAGATTATGCCGCGGTCTGTAAGTTCGTTCCACACACTTTCGCTGCTCTCTTTGGCGTTGTAGCGGCAGCTGGTGTTGTAAACTTCGAGTCCGGCAAAACCGTCAATTGCGGCAATATCTTCAGCGGTTATGCCGCACCACTCCGGATGGGCGCAGAAGATTATACCACCGGCGTTGTTCACTGCATCGACCGCTTCCTGTGCGGTGGAGAATTCACCGGGAAAATCCACCGGTACATTCAGTGCCAGCAAATGCCAGGTGGTACCGTGAGGTCCTGCCGGATGCAGTTCAATGCCGGAAATGAGAGTCATACCGCCGGAATCATATTGGCTTATATCATTGGTTTTGCGGTGATCGCTGAATGCGAAAATATCAAATTTTTTCTCTGCGTATATACGGATGATCTCTTCCGGCTTGAACTGTCCGTCGGATACAGTAGAGTGATTGTGCAGTGCCGCTTTGAATACCGGCAGATCCTTACCTTGAAAAAACATACAAACCTCCAGCTTTTTACAGACTCAGCAACAATATTGCCGCCACGCCGCATACAAAAGCAGCAATTTTAGCTTTGGTAAGTTTTTCTTGCAGCAGCCAGATCCCCATAGCTCCTGTCAGCAGAAAACTCATCTGGGCAATCGGCAGCACCACCGAGGCACTGCCGAGTTTGAGCGATAGCGCCATAGTTATGACTATACCCGCAACCAGTGCTCCGGACAAGCCGCCAAGCATAAAGAGATTTTTTACGTCGTTTCTGCTCAAAGGCAGGAGTTTGATTTCGCGCGTCAGAGCATAGATCACACCACCGGCTATCCAGAAAAGACTGTTGATGACCACCACATATTTTTCGCTGGCTCCGTGAGTAAAACCGTACCGGTAACTCAATCCCATCGCCGCCCGGATTATGGAGGCTATGACCATAATTGCCAGCGCCCAGTAGAGCTTGCCGGAAATTTTTCCCTGTCCGCGCGGAATAAACGCACACACTGCCAGACAGGCGGCACCGATCCCGGCATACTGCACCGGGGTGATGTTTTCATTGAGAAAAAGCGCCGCTCCGATAGTCACCGGCACCAGATTCAGACGGTAAATGGTCGAGCATACTCCGGCATCCAGCGAGCGCATAGCTTCCAGCATAAGAATGTTGGCGCTCAACGAAAAAAATCCGGAAATACATCCCCAGATGATCGTAGCCTGCCAGTTTTCCGGAGTCCTTACCGTGGAGGCAAAAATCAGTGATACGATCAGCCACACCACCCCGACCAGCGAAACAAAAAATCCGCTGCCGCGTTTTCTGCCGGCAAAGAATTTGAATAATAAATCGTTGCACGCCGAAAAAAACATACACGCAAAAGCCCAGAAAACAGCCATAAAAATCATCCCTGTAAAAAAAAATTGCAATTGACTGCAGATAATATACAGCCAATCGCAATTTTTTCAACAGTACAATGTTTTATGTTGCAGATTTATTTTTTCCAGTCCTGAATCCGGAAAGGTATGTTGGCGTACTGCGCCAACCGTTCGCAGGGTGTCAGGGCACTCCAGAGTTCGGTCAGAGTGGTGAACGCAAGGTTGGTGGAGTAATCGCCGGCGCCGTAGTAGATACGCAAGGTTTCGTTGTCATCTTCCAACACAGCTCCGCAGGGGAAGATTGTGGATTCAACCCAGATATCTTCAAAACCTGTTTCATAAGGCGCTTCCGCCACCAGCAGCGGCTGTTTGGTTATGGCAATAAGTCTGGTGGGGTCTTCCAGATCAAAAAGCGCCGCTCCGGCATAATAGTGCCGGTTCCAGGTGCGTCCGTCAGAGAGTGTTACCGGGTGCTCTGGGTCATCAGCCACGGCGTGGAAAATCATCAGCCAGCCGCGTCCGGTTTTGATCCACGGTGCGCCGCCGCCGATCTTGTGCGTGGCAAACGGTACATCTTCGCAGCCCAGCAGCAGTTCAGAATCTCCCCAGTAACGCAAATCAGGCGACATACTGTACCAGATGTGGAAAGGATCGCCCCATTGATTGCTGGGGCGCTCAAAACGCATATACAATCCATTGACTTTTTCAGGACAGAGGATCATATTGCGCTGTTGCGGAACTCCAATGGTCACAGCATCAAAATCCACGCCTTCGCCGCGCCACCTGGCAATGCCGGGGCGTTCGGAATGCTGATTTTCAAAGCAGAAACTCAAATAGAGTTCGCCTTCCAGCACCGTCAGCCGGGCATCGCATACCCACGGCAGGATACCGCCTTTGTAATGCACACGGATAAGTTCATCGTGCATTGTAAAGTTGATCCCGTCATCGCTCCAGCCGAACCCGGTACCGATGGAAGCAAATTTCATTTTGGTTTCGCCGGGTTTGCGGTTTTTTTCAGTTACATCCACGCGGGGGGATATGTAATATTTGCCGTTGAACCGCGCCACGCCGGCATTGAACACCAGATCCGCCGGATAAGGTACATCTCCGGCGGTGAGGATCGGGTTTTTTTCATAACGGCGCATTATGGGGTTGCTGTGCAGTTCGCCGGGAAACTTTTTTTGTTTGAATGGGTTATACATAACTGGTATCTTTCTTTTAATGAGTTTTTATTTTTTCCAGTCTTGGATCCGGAACGGTACTGTGGCGCGTTTTGCCACGCGTTCGCAGGGAGTCATTTCGCTTAAAACTTCAGAGATCGTGGTGAATGCCAGATTGGTAGAGTAATCTCCGGCTCCATAATAAATGCGCAGCGTTTCGTTGTCATCTTCCACTACGGCTCCGCAGGGGAACACCGTATTTTCCACCCAGAGATCAGCAAAACCGGTTTCGTAAGGCGCTTCTGCCACCAGCAGCGGCTGTTTGGTTATGGCAATGAGTTTTGACGGTTCGTCCAGATCAAAAAGCGCCGCTCCGGCATAATAGTGTCTGTCCCAGACGCGGCCGTCGGCCATAGTTACCGGGTGCTCTTTGTCATCAGCCACGGCGTGGAAAATCATCAGCCAGCCCGCTGAAGTGCGTATCCACGGCGCACCGCCGCCAACTTTGACTGTTGCATAAGGCACATCTTCGATCCCCAGCAGCAGTTCCGAATCTCCCCAGTAACGCAGATCCGGTGAGCGGCTGTACCAGATGTTATAAGGTTCATTGTAGAGTACACAGGGCCGTTCCAGACGCATATATAATCCATTGATTTTTTCAGGGCAGAGGATCATATTGCGCTGATCGGGTACTCCCAGAGTCACCACATCAAAATCCACGCCTTCACCGCGCCATTTAGCAATACCCGGGCGCTCGGCGTGCATATTTTCAAAGCAGAAACTCAAGTAAAGATCATCTTCCAGGACGGTCAGCCGGGCATCGCATACCCAGGGGAGGATTTCGTCAAAATAATGCACACGCACCATTTCAGGCGACATTGTAAAGTTGATGCCGTCATCGCTCCAGCCGAAACCTGTACCGATATACTCCAGTCGTGATGCATCGCCCGGTTTATAGTTTTTGTTGATCACATCCACCCGGGGAGAGATATAATATTTTCCGCGGTAGCGCGCCACACCGGCATTGAATACCAGATCAGCTTTATACGGGACATCGTCGGCAGTCAGGATGGGGTTGTTTTCGTAACGGCGGATGATCTTGCTGGAATGCAGTTCGCCGGGAAACGGTTTGTTTTTGAATGGATTGATCATATAAATTTCCTTTCCGGGTATGTCGGATTTGCTGCAGTTAATATAAAAGTGCCGCCGCAGTTTTTGCAAATCTTCCGACAGGGAAAAAAGGTATGCACAGTGTAAAATAATAATATCAACACAGTTTTTTAACACAGTTTTGCGAAAAAAATCATCTTGACAGTTGATTTTTATCCTTTATCGATGTATAATAGTCCGCATAACAGAGGTTTTGCCGATGAAGAAAAAATCAGATCGCTCCCCCGGTAACGCATTTTTGCGCGAATTGCTTATTGAAAAAATCAATTCAGTTCTGCCTGGCGGCAAACTGCCGGGATTACGCAGTTTGATGCTTGAATCCGGCTGCGGACGGCTGCGGATAGAGCATTTGCTGCAGGAGTTCGCCAATGACGGCATCATTGAAATACGCCCCCGCAGCGGCTGTTACCGTATGGCAGTTGAAGAGTCTCCGGCAATAGCGTTTATTTACTTTGGCATATTGCCTTTGAGTACGCTGGAAACGGATTTTTACGGCGGTATTTACTGCACTTTGCGCGAATATGCCCGGGAGAAAGGAACTGAACTTGAGGTTATCAATGCCAGTTCGATTGCTCCGGAAAAACTGGCTGATTTATTGAAAATACGCCGTTTCAAGCAGGCTTTTGTATCCGGATCGCGGGAGCTGCGGGAGTTGGAACTGATCCGCAGATTTGTGCCGTACACGGTATCTCTGCTGCCGCGGCATACGGAAAGTGCGGGCAGTGAATTGCGCGATTCAGCGGAAATGACTGCCATACAGCTGGATTATCTTTTCAAATGCAACTACCGTAAAATTGCTTTTATACATAACGCTGAACCGGATTTTATTCAGAGTCCGGTGCAGTCGCACCGTTTGCTTGAGTATTACCGGATAATGGCGGAAAACGGTTTAAAGATTGAACCTGAATGGGTTTTTTACTGCGGTTACAACTGGGAACATTTCAATAACTGTATGTACAGACTTATGAAATCGCCGCGCCAGTGCGAGGCAGTGATCGTACCCGGCGGCGGAACTTTGCAGAATCTTTACCGGTTCTGCCGCAACAATGGCATAATCATCGGCAGAGAACTTGCCGTTATGAGCTGCGATGATACTACCGGCGAATTGAGTCCGCGCCCGACCACGGTAACAAATAATCCGCGGGAAATCGGCGAACGCGCCTGGCAGATAATGCTGAAGACCGTTGACGGAGAATGTGTAAAAGAAAATACTGTTTTACGCATTGTTACCGGCGAAACGGTTCCGCACCTGAATGTGGAAAACCGTTAAAAACGGAAGAGCGCCCCCAGTTTTTTACCCAGTATGGTACTGGCGGCAGCCAACGTGGAACCCATAAAGATCATAGTCCAGACTCCGAACGCACTGGCGGTACTGGCGCCGGAACCGAGGATCTGCGACAATTCAAAAATTGCTTTGGTAATGGGGTAAAAGGCGCTTTTCTGCACCAGGATCAGCGAGTCAGATACCTCCAGCATTGAAAAACTGAATGCAAACAATCCGCCGATCAGCAGGTTTGCCGCCAGCAGCGGTACCAGAATTGAAGAAAATACTTTCCGGCGGGAAGCTCCCACGCTCAATGCCGCTTCTTCCAGCGCCACCGGTGTCTGTTCCAGACCGGAAGATACCGAACGCATCACATAGGGCAGACGCCGTATGGCGTAAGCACCTGCCAGCAGCCACAGCGGCGAATTTACCGGGTCGAAGATTGCTCCCGCCCAACTGAATTTAACAGTCATACCCAGAAAGCCAAATGCCATAACAATACCGGGGATCGCCAGCGGCATCATACTTAAAAGGTCAAAGAATATGGCACCGCGCGGTTTCCAGCGCACCACCAGCACCGCGCACAGGGTACCGGCAACTGTTGCCAGCAGGGTTGCCGCCAGCGAATAGCGCAAACTGTTGAAGATGCTCGGCACCACCAGCTTGTCGCCCAAAGCGTTCTGAAAATTCATAAGAGTCCAGCTGCCGGGTATTACAGTACCGTAATAGTCGCGGCTGAAAGCGATCAAAAGCAGTGCTATATGCGGCAGTACTGCCAGTATGGTGACCACTGCGAAAACGATTCCGGGCAGGTAACTTTTTATTCCTGACAGTTCTTTTGCCACGCTGCCGCTGGAACCTTTGACCGCTGCGGTCCCGCCACCGCCGCCTGCCAGAAGCCGCCCCGCCAGATAAAGCAGCGATGCCGCAATCATCATAAGCAGCACCAGAGCGTAGGGCACAGGATTGCTTTCAAGTTCACTCAAACCGTCAAAGACCTGTACGGGAGTAACGCGGGTGAAACCGAACATCAGCGGTGTACCCAACTCTGTAAAGCTCCAGATCAATACCAGACTGCCGCCGGCAAGGATGCCCGGCCGGATCAGCGGCAGAGTTACCTTGAAAAAACGCTGGAGTTTTCCGGCACCCAGATTGCGGGCGGCTTCCTGCAGGGCGGGGTCACAGTTGGCAAGCGCGGCGGCAAGGTTCAAATAGAGTATGGGGTACAGATGCAGCGCCTCAATAAATGCTATGGCAAAAAATTTGCCGTTCCCGCCGAGAAAATCGATTCTGGATAACCCTGAATTGGTCAGAATAGTGTTGAGCACTCCGTAATAGCCGAAAATCTGCTGAAAACCGAGCGCCCCGACAAATGGCGGCAGTATCATCGGGGCAAGTATGAGCGCGTTCCACAAACCTTTGCCTTTGAATTCATAACTGTCGGAAAGGATCGCCAGCGGCAGAGCCAGCAGAAAAACCAGAAAAGTTGTAAGCAGTGCCAGCATAAATGAGTTTATTATGCCGCTCCGGTAAATCGGGTTTTCCCATATTTCACAGATCACATCCGGAGAGCAGCCGCCGGCGATGACTGTTCCAACCGGCAGCAGCAGAAAAACAACAAAAAAGAGTGCCAGCAGTATGCCGCAGAATATACGGTAAGATTTTATCCACATAGGTTTTTACTTTCCTGTTTACCGGAGAAATTTACATATTGCAAACGCAATATAAAATGCCAACTTTTTAAAAAAATGCAAATCTTATTCACATTTTTGCCAAATATTTGCAATAGTACCTGTTAAGGTATATATTATTGAGTACTCACCGGCAAGGTGCCGGTGCCTGACCTTGTGCAAGGTGGAGAAAGATTATATGCAGAAAAAATTGGAAGATATCTGTTCGCATTTTCATATTTACGGGGACTATGTGGTTGCGATCCCCTGCGGCAAGGGGCATATCAATGACACTTATCAGGTCACATTTGATCAGGGGGGGACGCTTTTGCACTACACTTTGCAAAAGATCAATACCAATGTTTTCCGCCAGCCGGCGCTGGTTATGGAAAATTTTCACAATGTCACCACCCATATTTTAAGCAAGATCCGCAAAGAAAAAACTCAGCGCGGCCGTGCCAAACGGCGTACTCTGCGGCTGGTTTTTACGCACGACGCAATGCCTTATTACCGCGACAGCGACGGCGACTACTGGCGCTGTTATGTTTTTGTAGAAAACAGCCACAGTTTTGATATTCTTGATGAGCCGGATCAGGCTTACAAAGCGGCGCAGGCATTCGGCCAGTTTCAGCTTGACCTGGCAGATCTGCCGGTACGGTTGAACGAAACGATACCCTATTTTCATCACGCTCCGCGCCGTTTGAAAGCGTTGGAAGATATGATCCAGAGCGATAATTTCAACCGGGTAAAAATGGTTGGTAAAGAGATCGATTTTGTTATGCAGCGTGCCGGCGAACTGGATAAACTCCTGAAATTGCAGAAATCCGGTGATATTGTGGAACGCAGTACGCATAACGATACCAAACTCAATAATGTTCTGATTGACGATTTTACCGGCGAAGGTATTTGTGTGCTTGACCTGGATACGGTTATGCCCGGTCTGCCGCACTACGATTTCGGCGATATGGTGCGTACCGGTACATCGCCGGCTCCGGAAGATGAAACTGATCTGCGCAAAGTTTATATGCGTTTTGATATGTTTGAAGCACTTTTGCGGGGGTATCTGGACAAAGCCGGTAAATTTCTCAATCCCACGGAAGTTGAATTGCTGCCGTTTGCCGGCAAACTTATCACGCTGGTCATCGGCATCAGATTCCTGACCGATTTTCTTGATGGCGACAACTATTTCAAGACATCGCGGGTCAATCATAATCTGGAACGTGCGCGCAGTCAGTTCAAACTGGTGGAATCCATCGAAGAACAGATGGATGATATGATGAAACTTCTCAAAGAAGTAAAGTAATTCAGGGTATCTGGTAAGAAAGGCAGGCAGAAAATGCGTATATTGATTACAGGCGGAGCCGGCTTTATCGGCAGTCATATTGCTGAATATTATCACGACAAGGCAGATGTCCGGATTCTGGATAATCTGCGTACCGGCAGTATGAAAAATCTGGAAGGGTTGAATGTTGAATTTATCCGCGGCGATGTGCGCGATCGCGTCAAGCTGGCCAAGGCAATGAAGGATGTGGATTATGTATTTCATCTGGCGGCGATGATCGGGGTGCCGGAATCTATGCAGAAACCGCTGGATTGCGTGGATATAAATGTCAACGGTACGCTTATGGTGCTGGAGGAAGCCGCCAATGCCGGAGTGAAAAAACTCTGTTACGCTTCCAGTGCAGCGGTTTACGGCAACAGTTGTGATTCGATCCGGCGCGAAGATATGTGTGCCGATCCGGACAGTATTTATGCCGTGACCAAACTTGACGGCGAACACTACTGCAAGATATTTTCTGAAAGCGGCAGACTCAAAACTGTAAGTCTGCGTTACTTTAATGTATTCGGGCCGCGTCAGGATCCCCGCAGTGCCTATGCTGCGGCGCCGGCGGTGTTCTGCAACCACGCTATATTGGGCCGCAAGATCACGATTTACGGTGATGGCGAACAGAGCCGCGACTTTGTTTACATAGACGATGTGGTAAAAGTCAATGCTTATTTTATGGAAAACAATCTGGAAGGCGTTTACAATGTGGCATCCGGCAGAAGCGTTACGATCAATGATCTGGTCAGCCGGATATTGTTCATAACCGATTCACAGTCGGAAGTGGAACATCTGCCCGAACGCCCCGGCGATATACGGCATCTGCAGGCCTCCACAGATAAACTCCGCTTTGCCGGAATTGAGTGCAATGCCAGTTTTTCCGCCAGTTTGAGCAATACCATAAACTACTATAAATAACATTGCTGAAAATCTGCCGATGACAGATAGAACAGAAAAGCCCGTCGAAAAAGATTTGCTCCGGGAATATCATTACAGTGAGCCCGGGGAAGGGGGGATTTTTGACGGAACTGTAAATCAGGCACTGCAGAGTTATCTGCGCGAACTCGGAAACATTCCACGGCTTACGGCAGAAGAACAAACCAATCTTGCCCGGCAGATATTAAATGCAGAAAATGAGTGGCGGCGGAATCTTTATAAATTGCCGGATTGCGTGCGCTGGCAGAAAGAATATCTGGCAGGCAGGGATCAATCGCAGTGGCGCGAACAGTTTATGCCTTCCTGTCTGGAATTTACTTCGCAGCCGGATATATTGAACAACTGGCTGGAAAATCTGGAACATATCACAAGCGAACTGCAGCGGGCGTTTCAGAATAACGACGGTGGCGCAGTTTATAAATGCCGCACTGAACTGGCGGATAAACTCTTTCAATGTAAATTTTCCAGCGATATACTTATGAATTATTACGATGGAATGTGCGACGCGCTGGAAAAATACAGTTGTTGTGAAATGGAAAAATTTGCCGCAGAAAACTGCTGCACTCCTGAAGAATTGAACTCAATTCTTGCTGATGCCAAACAAGCAAGGCAGGATTTGCTGGAGCTGCGCAAAAAGATGGTCGAAGGCAATTTACGGCTGGTTATAAGAATCGTCAATCAGTATAGTTACCGCCAGCTTTCGATCAGTGATCTGGTGCAGGAAGGCAATCTGGGATTGATGCGTTCGCTGGAAAAATTCGATTTTAATTTGAAACATAAATTCAGCACCTATGCCGGCTGGTGGATCCGCCAGAGTATCGGGCGCGCCATAGCTGAACAGTTCCGGGTGATCCGGATCCCGGCACATATGGTTTCGACTATAGCGGCAATCAACCGCGCAGAACAGCGTTTTATTCTGGAATATGACCGGCTCCCGGAAGTTGAAGAAATTGCCGCAGTGCTGGAAATGCCTGCTGCCAGGGTCAGTGCCATACGCAAGATGGCGAGGCAGACAATCTCTCTGCAGTCGCCGGTTACGCCGGATGAAAACGGCAGCAGTCTTGAGGATGTATTGCCCGATGAGCAGGCACTGGATCCGGCAAGAAGCGTTTCCGGCGAGTCTATCCGGCAGCAGTTGAAGAAACTGCTGGATACGCTTTCTGAACGCGAACAGCAGATATTGAAAATGCGCTTCGGACTGCTGGGCGAGCGCGTACATACTTTGCAGGAGATCAGTGAACATTTTTCCATCAGCCGCGAACGGGTGCGGCAGCTGGAATTGCAGATATTGAACAAGTTGCGTACCCCGGAAAACCGGCGTTTGTTCGGATCGCACGATATTTGATGTTTTTACAGTTGAAAGGTTTACATAGTATATGAAGATTTCGGTTCAGAATTTAAGCAAGTCTTATACCCGCGGCAAACTGGTACTCAAACCGCTGGATTTGGAAATAGCGTCCGGCGAACTCTTTTTTCTGCTGGGACCTTCCGGCTGCGGCAAATCTACTCTGCTGCGTCTGATTGCCGGTTTTCTCAAACCGGACAGCGGCAGAATATTTTTTGATGATCGCGATGTAACCGATCTGCCGCCGGAAAAACGCAATGCTCCGATGGTGTTCCAGAATTACGCGTTGTGGCCGCATTTGAGTGTTTTTGATAATGTGGCGTTCGGCTTGAAAGCCCGGAAAGTCAAGAGTTCTGAAGTTCGCGACCGGGTAATGGCAGCATTGGAAACCGTGCGGATGACGGATTATGCCGACCGCAAAACGCCGCAGCTTTCCGGCGGGCAGCAGCAGCGTGTAGCTTTGGCGCGCGCGCTGGCGGTGGCTCCGGATTTGATTTTGCTCGATGAACCTTTGAGCAATCTGGATGCCAAATTGCGCGACGAAATGCGCGATGAATTGCGCGAGATCTGCCGTCAGAGAAAACTTACCGCCATTTACGTTACCCACGACCGGCGCGAAGCGTTGAGTATGGCTGACCGGATGGCGGTACTGTGTGATGGAAAAATTTCCCAGCAGGGCAGACCCGATGAACTTTACCGCAAGCCAGCCAACCGTTTTGCTGCTGAATTTCTGGGCGAGGTAAATATTATTGAAGGCAAAGTTGCCGGCAATAATACGGTGACGACCTGTTACGGCGATTTCAAAAATCTTGACTGCAAAAATCTGGCAGTAAATACAGCTGTTCAGCTTGCCGTCCGGCCGGAAGTAATTGCTATTGATCCGGCTGTTGAGTGTTCCTGGAGCGGGACCCTGACGCTGACCGGCGGCAGTTATCTCGGTGAATTTGCCGGCTGGAAATTCGGTGATCTTACGGTCAACGAAATTGCTCCGGAAGTCCGCACTGCCGGGAGTGTCTGCCGCCTGGGAATACGCAGTAAAGATGTGGTGATTTTTGATGCCGACGGAGCTGTATTATGAAAAAACGCATAGCCGCGGCGCTGGGATTCCTGGCATTGCTTATATTGCTGCCGGCGGTGTTGCGCGAAAAACCGCCCGTGCAGCAGAAAAACAGTGAAGCAGCCGATACACTTATTATTTTAACACCGCACGCAGAATCGATCAAACACGAATTTGAACGCGGATTTCAGAAATATTATTTTGAAAAATACAACCGTAATATCGTTATCGATTGGCGCAGTCCGGGCGGTACGGCGGATATTGTACGCTATATAAATGACCGTTACGAAGCTGCTTTCCGTCGGTATTGCGAAAAAAACTCTCTGCCCTGGAATCCGGAAATTGCTGCGGCGTTCCGCAATTACCGCATCAAACCGGATAAGAGCGCCAATGCGTCAGATGAAGCGCGTGCACGGGCTCTGTTTCTGGAATCAGATGTATCCATTGATATAGATCTGTTTTTCGGCGGCGGTACTTACGACCACAGCAATCAGGCGCGCAAAGGTTATGCCGTTGATGCCGGGATCCGGCAGAAACACCCGGAATGGTTCAGCAGAGAAGTTATGCCCGAACGCTGGAGTGGTGAATCGATCTATGACCCCAACGGCGGTTATTACGGAGTTTGCCTTGCTACTTTCGGCATTTGCTACAATCCAGACCGTTTAAAGGAACTGGGTACGCCGCCGGTTTGCTGGCGGGATTTGACCGATAAAAAATATTTCAATACATTGGCGGTGGCTGATCCGACCAAGTCCGGTTCGATCAACAAATGTTTTGAAGTGATGATCCAGCAGTGTATGGCAGAAGCTGTTGCTGCAGGAAAAACTCCCGCCGATGGCTGGCAGGATGGATTCAATCTGATCAAACGGCTGATCGGCAATGCCCGCAGTATCACTGAAAGTGCCGGACGGGTCACGCGCGAAGTTGCTTCCGGCAACGCTGCCGCCGGTATGGCGATCGACTTTTACGCTTTAAGCGAAGCGCAGTTTGCTGAATTCCAGACCAATAATCAGGCGCGCCGCATTGAGTATGTTCCCCCGAAAGGAGGCAGTTCGGTTTCTGCCGACCCGGTGCAGATGCTGCGCGGGGCGCCCAATAAGATGCAGGCCCGGGCTTTTATTGAATTTCTGCTCTCTGAACGCGGTCAGCAGCTCTGGCAGTACCGTGCCGGGACTCCCGGCGGCCCCGAAAAATATACTTTGCGCCGTCCGCCGGTACGCCGCGATCTTTACATCGGCAAACACCGCAAATATATGGCAGATGCCGATTACAACCCTTACAATGCCACCGGGGATTTTGTCTATAACGGTGCCTGGACGGGCAGATACTTTAATCTGATACGCGTACTTATCCGTACTGCAATGCTGGATGCCGCTGATGAATTGCGCGCCGCGTGGCAGGCAATCAACCGCGCCGGCGGAGCAGAAAAGGTTCCGCAGGCGGCAGCAGAATTTGACCGCCTGCCGGTAACTTATGAACAGGCGGCAGCGGCCGCCGCCGGATTGTCGGTCAATGCCGGCAATCCGGTGCAGAAAGTTATTGAACTGCGCCGCAGCTGGACTATACAAGCCATAGAACAGTACAACCGCGCTAAAAATCTTGCGGAAAGCGGCAGATAAAACGGTTTGAAAATAAACAGGGTCAGGCAGATTTGTTTGCCTGACCCTGTTTTTATGCTGCAGAATATGTTTTACTGCTGTTTATGGTTCTGGATATAGAGTTTTCTCCAATAGTCGCAGTTGGCGCAAGTGCCTTCATCGTGCAGGAAGATGAAGGGATCATTTTTGACCAGTTCGCTGCCGATATTGTAAAGAGTCTGCATATCCAATACCTGAACAGTACCCAGTGCCAGTTTACTGGTTTTTATTTCCAGACCTCTGGCGGCTGCTGCCGAAAAGAATTTACCTTCGCCGCGGTAGAATTCACGGCAGCCCGGCAGGTTGCGCGGTACGGCAACATTGTATGGTATATCGTCACTGCCGCTGACTACGCAGAGAATATCGGACAAGCCCGGCAGATCGAACTTGTCTTCCAGATAATGCAGAAATGTTGTCGAACCAATGTGACTGCCCAGATGTACGATCTTGGCATTATGGTCAAGCGCATATTTCATCGGGCTGTTGTCACTGCAAGGCGCTTCAAACATACTGTGCGCGGCACAGGCTTCGGCGGCTTGCGCACCCCAGCCGCACCAGGCGTGGGTAATATGATTGCTGAATGGTTCAGCGGGATTTTCTTCCAGAAATGTGCGCGGCAGCAGACCGGTCCAGACGGCATTGATATTGGATTTTTTGTACGGACGGAACTTTTCTGCAGTGTTTGGCCCGCCGATATTGGCAAAGCAGTTGCGCAGTACCGGCAAAAGGAATGTGCCTTTTGCTCCCACGGCCTCTTTCAAGGCTTCAATAACCATCGGACTGCCGCCGTTGAGGTAGCCGAAAACCGACAGTGAAGAGTGCACCAAAAGAAAATCCCCCTCTTTTACACCTGCCTGACGCAGGGCTTCAACAATGTCACTTTTGGTAATGCCGCGGAATCCGTTGAGCGAGAGATAGCCCCAATCGGCAAGATAAAAGATCGCGCTGACGAGTTTTTTCAATTCCGCTTCAGGAATGATCCGGCATATTTCGTGTTCAGCATTGCGTACAGCTTCTGCCAGAGTGCGTTTGCCATCCATATTGGCAAGGATCGATGCCAGCGGTCCGTAGATCACTGCACCCGGGAGCGGACGGCGCTTATCCATCGGTACCCGCGCCAGGTCGGAGGGAAAACCGGCGGTTGCGCGTGATACCGTTATCCCTGCAATATAATCGCGCCACGGCGAGGTGGGAATTTCATCCGGAACGCCCGCTGAAACGGCGGCGTATTTGCTCCACAGCGCTTTGAGTGCGGAATTTTTTTCTTCGGCAAAGCGTTCACTTAAAGTGGAAATATCTGCGGCAGTTATATCCAGCCGGCGCTGAAGATGTTCTTTGACCGAACCCACGGCGCGGGAAACTTCTGATTCCATAAGTTCTTCTGCCAGACGCGGAAAACTCCGGATAACCTCTTTGTTCGGGTTTACGCACGCATCCACCAGAGTCATATTGATAGCTGTCCCCACGGCAAAAGCATCGGCGTGCAGGTAATCCATAACTTGAACCGAGTTGTGCCAGCGTGCTTTTTCGTGTTGACGGATGGGCCACATAACCGGTACACCGACAGTCGGATCGGTCAGGAAAGTGTCATCATCATACATCGAGCCGTAGCTGTTGAAATATTTTATATCGGGTATGCCCGGTTCTCCGGCAAGGGTATCGGTCAGAACTTTCATAATTATATTGCCGTAGAAAGGGGTGCCGGGGCCGGGGGTATTCATTTTCAGATTCCATTCCCGGCGCAGATACATTGCATCAAAATTGCATCCACCAATGGTTTCGGCTGTCAGCGACCCATTGCTGCGGTGTGCTGCGTAGGCGGCAAAACCGTAATACTCAAGCCCGAAGATCATCCGCAGTGAGTAGTCAGGGGTGCCTTGCTGCATAATGGCTTTGGCTGTTTCAATAACTGCCGCAACTCCGCTGGAATTGTCGTTGGAAAGCGGCTCATACAAGTGCGCCAGCATCCAGAATTCTTTGCTGCTTTTGCCGGGGATACAGGCGGTGACGACATCGACTGTGGTTTCAAAACGCCGTGCATCGGAGTGCAGATGACAGATCACCGGGCCGCTGGCCATAGCACAGCGCAGTTTGCGGGCAATGGCAGGCTGAATTGAAAATGCAATAAAATCGCGTTCACCGTCAATGACGTGCCATCCGTTGTGTTCAGTGTATGCGTTGCACCACTGTACGCCGTAAGGTTCATCTTCATCATTTTTGGCAAAGTCGGTTATATAACCGATTGCTCCCAGATCAAGACAGGCTGTGATAAAACTGCTGCCCACGCGCACATTGGTCGGAGCTACCACCAGAGCATTTTTTACATTGGCTCCCGCAAGCATTGCCTGGTAATCCACCAGTGTTACATCCATACCCTCCGGTGCAGTACCGACAGAACCTTTGATAAGTTCAAAGGGGCAGCGTTCATAATCGGCTATGGCAAAACCTTCCTGAAGTCCGACCGCCCGTTTAACTGTAAGTTTGGCGGTGGTTACATCCCAGCCCAGCGGAGTGATTTTATCCTGATACGCAGTTTTGCCGTCAGCTGGGAAGGTGAGTTTTTCGATATTTGGTATATTGGCAGCTTTCAGCAGTTCCACTGTTTTATCTGCCGAGGCGTGATAGCCGCGGAAATTCTGGCAATACTCCAGCTTGTAAAGTGCTTCGGTATTGCTCATAAGCGAGTCAATGTCAATATTTTTAAGAAAATGGTTGTAGCGGTCAAGCAAAAATTGGTTTTTCATAAATAATTTCTCCGTAAAAATCTGTTTTGAATAATATAACTCCGATGGCGGGTAAATACAAGTATAAAATTTTACTTGTACAGCTTAAACAATGCCGCAGTACCGGGGCTGGCGAATGTCGCTTTGCGGTTATTGTCAAGTTTCGCGGGATTATTGCTGTAAATCAATTCTGCGCGGCTGTATTCCGGCAGATCAAGTATTGCTGATTCAGGCGCATTGATTTCGCGGAAAATCAGCAAATAGCCGCTGTCGGCGTAAAAACCTGTGATCGCCGCTCCGTCGGGTCGGCTGCCCACCGGAGAAATGAGTGCATTTTTCCACTCTGCGCGATACTGGCGGTACATTTGCATAACTTCGCCGATGGCGTTGGCATCTTTTTCTGAAACCTGCGACGGCGCCATCCACAACAGCGGACTGGCAAAAAATGTCACCATTGCCCAATATTCAGCGGGGTACGCTGTGGGCAGCGGCAGCGAGCGTTCAGTGTAACACTCATTATTGCAGTCGCCGGGGTTGGGTACTTCGATCTGCAAATTCTGGATTCGGGTATATTTTGCCAGATTCCAGAGATTATCCAGCGTATTTTCCGGGTGATAAGGATGCCGTACCCAGCGGTGGCAGCAGTAGCGGTTTTCCAGAAAGAGCAGCCCGTATTCAGCAAATTTATAAATGCCGCCCCGCACGCCGCTGGTGACATCCAAATTGACCGTGATATTGCCGTTGGATTTATGATAAAGCGCATCCAGGAGTTTGCCGAAATTTTCTTCGGCAGTGTAAGAGTTGAAAATCACCGCATCCAGTTTGAAACTGCAAAAATTGTTGTTTTTATAGTGTTCCAGCAGGATATTTGCGCTTTCTTCCCAATCGCGGTATTCGCAGTTGCACGAAGGCGCGAACCAGAGCGAGAGCGCAATGTTGTTAGCTTTTGCCAGTTCGATCAGCGGCTTGAAATCATTTGGCAGCAGATCGGGGCGGGTTTTCCAGAAATTGCGGTCAAGTTTGTGGTTATATACTTGCAGATTCACCAGCAAGCCGTGTTCGTAACCATCGTCGATCTGGTAGGTGTCGGCATTGAGTTGTGCGGCGGCAGCGATCTCTTTTTTCAAAAAATCTTCGCTGACCAGTTGAGGAAATCTGCCGCATCCCCAGGGGTTGACTGTGATCTGACCGGCAACTTTCAGTGTTTCAGGTTGTCTGGCGTACAGATACTCTTTGATCAATTTTTGTGCATCTCCGTCAGCAGAAAATCCGCAAATGACGCGGTTGGTTTTCAAGGTTCTGCCGGGAGTGATGTCGCAGGGCATTATGCCGCTGCCCAATGAGGAAAAGAGATCATCTTTAACGAGAAAATCCCCCGGTTCATTGCCCCGCCGTTCACTGCTGGGCGGCGCTTCCTGCAGATAAAAGAAACTTTTGCCGCTGCAGTTTTGCGCCAAAAGTATATTGCCGTAGATCTCTTTACCCGGAACAATGGCGTGTTCCAGCACCGGTTCATCGTTGTAATCGGTGCGCAGCTGAAACTCCACGCTTTTTTGCGCGGTAAAACCGATCAGCTGCAGCTGGTCGCAAATGGTCAAGGTGCCGATCGTCTGATCGTTGCAGTGAAAATTCTCTGCCGTGTGGCGCGCGTGGTAAAAAATCATCGGGGTCACGGCGGATTCGATTGAGCTTTCGATCGCCATTACCGGCAAAGCAGGGTAAAGTATGTAACTTATCTGCACTTTTTGCTGAAACATATTTTCAACGATCGTGACCGTGGCTTTGGCTCCTTTGCCGTCAGGAAGATGTAAAAGGGAAAAATCCACTTTTTCGCTTTTATAGTCAGTTGGGAATGTTTTATTGCCGGGGGCAGGGAAGCCTGCTATGCGGAAGTCAAATTGCGCGTTATTTTCTGACAAAACCGTATCGTCAACGGCAAAATATACAGTTCTGGGCAAGCCTGCGCTGAAATCAATGACCCGCTGCAGGCGGATGTTGGAAATGGTCAAGGTATTTGCCGACCACTCAAAACGTATATCTTCAAACGAAAAATCCTGCATAACATCTCCTGCTATAAAATTAAGTTTATTTACAGCTTCAGCAAAAACGAAGCATTATTGGCGTGTATGGCTGCTTCGGCGGCACTGCCCAATTCAAGATCGTGCAGCAATTCCAGCGCGCGGCTCTGATCGCACCACGGACTGTCAGTACCGAACAGGCATTTATCAATCCCCAGAGTCAGCACCAGATCTTTGTACTCCTCTTTCGGCAGCACTTCGCCGACAAATGCCAGATCGAACCACACATTATCCAAATCTGTCAAATACTCCTTTACCGCATCCCACATTTTCCACGATCCGCCGTGCGCCAGCACCAGTTTGAGTTCGGGAACCCGCTCGTGCAGGCGCCGTAAACTGGCAGGATCGCTGTGAAACGGCGGAGCAAATCCCGCATCTTCCCCCGCGTGGGTTATCAAAAACATATCCAATTCGGCGATCCTCCGCCAGACTTGATCCAGTTCCGTTTCGTCAAAACTGAAATTCTGGTATTCGGGATGCACCTTGATCCCCGGAAAACCCAAACCACTTGCCAGATCCAATGTTTCGGCAAATTCGGCATCCCGCGGATGCACCGACCCGAGCATAATCAGCGGTTCGGTATCATTTTCTTTTGCCCATTCGTTCAAACTTATGCCCCGCCCCGGCTGGGTCACCAGCGGCAAGCCGACTGACAAATCGACTCCTGACTGCTGCATTGACTCAACTAAATTTTCGCGCGTGCCGTTGAGCGCGGGTTCCAGATTTGCCTTTTCGCGGGCGGTGGCAAGCGCCCGTTCCACGATCTTGGCAGGGTAAAAATGGGTGTGGAAATCTATAATCATAAATCAGTGTGAACTCTTTTTCAGAAATTCTGCATACATTATTCTGGTATATCCGGTGTCACCAGCGTTGGGATCGGAGCTTACGGTCTGGTAGATCGCTATTTCAGTTTCCAGCTGATCCGGCGCATCGGTGGCTTCAAAAAAATCATACGGTTCGGTATTTACTGCGTAAGTGCTGCGGACGATCCGGCTGCCGATGATCTTCATTGCATCTGCGCCGTGCTGCAATCCCATACGGTACAGTTTTTTCTTCAGCTCTTCCGGCGAAGTCCCGGAGAATTCCCCCCACGCCCGGCCCCTGCCGATGATTCTGTATCCGGCGGGTATGGGTTGGTCAAACTGCCAGGTTTGCAGTGAATCCGTTGCCGGAAAACTGCTGCCGTGGTAAACTCCGGATACACAGCCATTTAAAAGCAGAATGGCGCCGAACAGAAACAACCTTTTCATAGAGCTTGTCCTTTTAATTAAAAAAAACGGAGATGCGTTCTGTATAAAACCGACCGCGATCTCCGTATTTTTGTTGCGGAACAAGCCCGTGCGTTATCAGTAAGCGCGCTGTTTGCTCTTGGCACGCACGCGCAGACGCAGTGCGTTGAGCTTGATGAAACCGGCGGCATCTTTGTGGTCGTAGCAGTTGGCATCCTCAAAGCTGGCAATATCGTCATCATAGAGGCTGTATTCGCTGCGGCGGCCGGTAACATAGCAGGAGCCTTTGAAGAGCTTGACCCGGACATCACCGGTGACAAACTTCTGGCTTTCAGTGATCATAACCTGCAGCATTTCGCGTTCCGGAGCAAACCAGAAACCGTTATAGATCATATCCGCATAGCGGGGGATCAAACTGTCGCGCAGGTGCATAACTTCGCGGTCAAGGGTGATTTCTTCCAAACCGCGGTGGGCTTTGGCAATGATGGTACCCGCAGGAGTTTCATATACGCCGCGGCTCTTCATACCCACAAAACGGTTTTCCACGATATCGACTCTGCCGACCGCGTGCTTTTTACCCATTTCGTTAAGTTTGCGCATAATATTGGCAGGCGAGTATTCCACACCGTCGATCTTGACCGGGATACCCTTTTCAAAGGTGATGATCACATCATCTGCTGTATCGGCAGCCTTGGAAAGCGGTTCAGTCATAACCGCGATATCTTCGGGGAATTCCTGCCAGGGGTCTTCCAGAATACCGCCTTCAAAACTGATGTGCAGCAAATTGCGGTCCATACTGTAAGGCTTCTTGGCAGAAACGCTGACCGGGATATTGTGCTTTTTGGCATATTCGATCATATCCAGACGGCCGGTGAAGTGCCAGTTGGGGTCTCTCCAGGCGGCAATGATCTTGATCGAGGGGTCGATGGCGTTGGCATTGAGTTCAAAACGCACCTGGTCGTTGCCCTTGCCGGTGGCACCGTGGCAGATGGCGTCGGCGCCTTCGGCTTTGGCTACTTCCACCAGACGCTTGGCGATAAGCGGACGGGCGATCGAAGTACCCAAGAGGTAATTGTTTTCATAAATAGCTTCACCCTGAAGCATCGGGAAGATGAAGTCTTTGGCGAATTCTTCGTTGAGGTCATCAATGATGCACTTGCTGGCACCGGTGGCGATGGCTTTGGCTTCAAGACCGTCAAGTTCTTCCTGCTGACCGACGTCTGCACAATAGCAGATAACTTCAGCATTATAGGTTTCTTTGACCCACTTCACGATAACCGAGGTGTCAAGACCGCCGGAATACGCGACTACCACTTTCATAGCTTTATCTCCTTTTAGTGAAAACAACGGATTTTTTATGCCGTTTTTATTATACTATATATATAAGATACCACATTATTCCAATTAAGCAAGTATTTTTTCAGCTATTTGGCTTGCACCGTACCAAAAAACGGTTATATTATCCACTGAAAGGATATGAAAATGGATTTTTTTGATGATTTGACTGCCGCTGTTCAGCGTGACGGAGCCCGGCGCGGAGTGCGGGTTGCCGGTGACGAGTGGCAGAAATTTATGAACTGCGTGGAAAAAGCGGTGCCGGATTCTCCGCAGGAAGCGGTTGCGCCGGTTGAGAATATCGCCGCAGTGCAGGAAACATATTTTCAGGAACCGCCCTCAATGCCCGCAGTTCAGGACGCGCCGGAGCCGGTAACTGGTATATGCCGTGATATTCCGCAGGATTGGGCAGGACTGTATCAGGCGGTGATTAATTGCCGTAACTGCCCGCTGTGCAATAACCGGAGCAATGCGGTTTTCGGCGAAGGCAATCAGAATGCGCGTCTGATGTTTATCGGCGAAGGCCCCGGTGCTGAAGAAGATGCCAGCGGCAGACCTTTTGTCGGCCCCGCCGGGCAGCTGCTGGATAAAATGATCAATGCAATGCATTTGTCAAGAGAAGATGTCTATATAGCAAATATAGTAAAATGCCGTCCGCCGGGGAACCGGAATCCGGCGGATGATGAAGCCGCCGCCTGTATCGGCTATCTGGAACAGCAGATAAAGCTGATCCGGCCGGAAGTGATTGTACTGCTGGGCGGTACTGCGCTGCGTTTCCTTTTGAAAATGGATGGCATAACCCGCTGCCGGGGAAGGTGGTTTGAATACAATAATATTGCCGTTATGCCCACATTTCACCCGGCATTTCTGCTGCGCAAGGCTGAATCCAAGCGCGAGGCGTGGCACGATCTGAAACTGGTAATGGCAAGATTGAATATACCGCTCTGACAGTTGAGCTGTAATGAAAGGAGTTTGAAAAATGGTCAAAACATTTGTATTGGATACCAACGTGCTTCTGCACAGCAGTCAATCTCTGAACGCCTTTCAGGATAACAATATAGCCATACCGATGGCGGTTATTGAAGAACTGGATAAGTTCAAGAAAAACCACGATGAACTCGGCCGCAACTCGCGGCGGGTGATCCGGACTCTGGATGCTCTGCGCGCGCAGGGGCGTTTGAGCGACGGGGTAAGTATGAAAAATCTCCGCGGCGGCGCCGGCGGTAATTTAAGGATCGTCAGTGCCGGTAATGCGGGAAATCAGCATTGGCGGAAACTTGAAGCATTCGGCTGGGATAAAGAAAAGGCCGATAACCGCATACTGGTAGCGGCATTGCATCTGCAATCCGAACTCTCTGAACCGGTGATTTTTGTTTCCAAAGATATAAATTTAAGGTTGAAAGCGGATATTCTGGGCTTGAAAGTTGCCGATTTTGAGCAGGAAAAGGTCGAGCCGGAGCATCTTTTTACCGGTTTCCAGACCATCACAGTCAGCCCGGAGGAAATCAACCGGTTCCATAAAGAAAAAGTACTGTTAAAGCGCGATACAGCGTTGTTGCCCAACGAATTTGCGGTGCTGCAGAATGTAAACGACCCCAAACACACCGCATTGGCAAGATCTGACGGCAGCGGCCTGCTCAAGGCGCTGAATATTGCTGAAGATTTTCATATAGGGCACATCGCTCCGAGAAATATTGAACAATATATGGCGTTGGAACTTTTATGTGATCCGTCGGTGCGGCTGGTAACACTGGTAGGTGGAGCAGGGACCGGTAAAACTCTGCTGGCACTGGCTGCGGGGTTGTTTCAAATCTTTGAGCGCAAGAATTACGAAAAACTGCTTGTATCGCGTCCGATAGTGCCGCTGGGTAACGATATAGGCTATCTGCCCGGCGGAAAAAATGATAAATTACAGAGCTGGATGCAGCCGATTTTTGACAATCTTGAGTATTTGCTGGAAGGCTCCAACAACGATCCAAAGAAAAATCCGGAGCGCCAGGTCGGTAATCTGATGAATAAAGGTACTCTGCAGCTGGAGGCGCTTACATATATAAGAGGGCGGAGTATTCCGGAGCACTTTGTGATCATCGATGAAGCGCAGAATCTGACACCGCACGAGGTGAAAACTATTATCAGCCGCGCCGGGGAGGGGACAAAAATGGTGCTTACCGGGGACCCGCACCAGATCGATAATCCCTATCTTGATGCCTCAAGCAACGGTTTGAGTGTGGTTGCGGAACAGTTTAAAAAGGAAAAAATTCACGGTCATATCACGCTGCGTAAGAGTGAACGCAGTGAATTGGCAGCGCTGGCAGCAAGACTTTTATGAGTTGTCAAGGTGCGTTTTTTAGTCGAAATTGAGCATAAAATGAGCTAAAACGCTAAAAAATGCAAAAAAGATGGGGTTTAAATTTGCAATTTTGCGACTCCGGTGTAATTTAAAGCCCTGTCGCCCGATGAGAGGTTGCTCTCCGGGCGAAGCTGACAAAAAAGTTTGAAAAAAGTTGAAAACAAAATTTGACAAATCTTCAAACTGTGCTAAATT
>JAZNBV010000057.1:0-9765 GCA_045587205.1 Victivallaceae bacterium | reverse complement strand
CAATATCAAACCGTATTGCTTACAGTAAAGGCGGCAATGTATTCTCCCAAACCCTCCCAATACTTCCCAATACTTCTCAATACTTCCCAAGCCGCCATCAACCGTACCGCCCGCGTATGCGGCGCCACTAAAGTGCCATCTACCATACTGCCCGCGTATGCGGCGCCACCAAAGTGCCATTAACCGTACCGCCCGCGTATGCGGCACCTCTGTAGCGGAAACAGCGCAAAAAAATCGCAAAATTCCTTATTTTTTGATTGCATATTTGAACTTATAGGGTTATTTTATTATTCATTGATTGTGTAATTATTAAAATAATGTAAAAAATATAACAGAAAAAGCGCTTTTACAAAGGCGCGGCAGGAGAACATTTTTATGGCTATTTCCAAACTCAACACGGTATTTGCCAAACACCACCGGATCATCTTCGGGATTTTTTCGGTGCTGATCATTATTGCCTTTATGGACTTTCTGACTCCCGGTACCGGGATAATGGATGCGTTCCGCGGCAACGGCCCCAATCAGGCGGTCGGTGAAATTTTCGGCAAAAAGGTCTCCTACACGGAACTCGGCGAACAGATCCGTCTGGATTCACTTTCAATGCAGGTATTTATGAATATGCCGGTAAACCAGTCGATGCGCGACCAGCTGGAAAATCAGTCGTTTTACAATCTGGCAGTGCTTGCCGCCGCCAAAAACAGCGGTATTGTAGTTTCTGATGTGGAAGTCGGCAGATTTCTGCGTAACTTTTTCCGCGGCAAAGACGGCAAATTCAATGCTGAAGCATACCGTAATTTTGTCAGCAACTTCCTGGCGGGTGAAGGCTATGCCGAAGAAGACCTCAATAACGCCGCCCGCCAGTATCTGACAATCGCCAAGTTCCAGGCCGCACAGGATGCTGCAGTGGTGGTTACTCCCGGGGAACTCAAAATCTTCAGCGATATGCTCAACGAAGAATTTGAAGTGCTTGCCGGCGAGTTCAAAAACGACGATTTCATCAAAAATATAAAAGTTGACAAAGAAAAACTTGATTCTTACTTTGCTGCCAACCGCAGCAGCTACACCATTCCGGCGCAGATCCAGGCACTGGTGGTCGAGTTCCCGTACAGCAAATACCGCTCGCAGGCGATCAGGAGCGTAAAGGATAATGACCTCAAAGCGTTCTACGAACAGAACAAACAGCTTTTCGCCAAGGTCAAAGACGGTAAAGTTGAAATTCCGGAGTTTGCAAAAGTGAAAAATGAAGTGCGTTCTTCCGCTATTGCCGCAAAAGCTAAAGAATTGGCGCTCAATGCCGCCCAGCAATTCGGTGTAAACGCCTACGAAGCAGTTGGCAATGTGCCCGTCGAACAGCGTCTGGCTGTGTTCAAAAAACAGCTTGCCGCTGCCAAACTGGCTGCCAAACCCACCGGCACATTCTCTGCCGACAGCAAAAAAGCCGGTTCCATTGCCGAGCCCGCGCTGGTTACAGAGCTTGCCGGAGTCTTTACCGATGTGCCGGTTTCCAATGCTGTACCCGGCGCCAATGCCGCTTATGTCGGTTATGTGACCAGTTTCAAGCAGAGCCGTCCGGCGGAATTCAACGAAGTCAAGGCGCAGGTCACTGCTGATTATGTTAAAGAAGAAGCCGCCAAAGCCGCTTATCAGCGGGCGCAGGAAGTAGTTGCCAAGCTCAACACCATTGCTCCCGGAGTGCGTGCAGCACGGGTCAAGGCTATGAAAGATCCCAAATTCACCGCGGTCAGGAAGTTTTCGCTGATGACCGGTTCTCCGGAACTGGGTTTTGCCGCGGCGGCGGTGGCGGATCTGATGCCCGGCGAAATAGCTGATATCGTCCGCAAGCCCACCGGTGCGCAGGTGCTGGTGCTGGCAAGCCGCAAGGTTCCCGCCAAGCCCTACACTGCGGATCCGGCAATGGAAACAATGTTCCGCAATTACAAACGTTCAATGCAGCAGATGCAATATGGGGCATATCTTTCAAAGTTCTGCAAAAAGTATGCCCAGTCTGCTGAAAATCAGGCTGTTGCCGAATAAGGCGGCCGCGCAGTCTGCCCGGAAAGTCAAAGCGTAAGGTTATGGATTCTTCAGAAAAAGTTGTAAAATTTCAGGCGCTGGCACTGGGCAGACACCTTACCATAGAGTATTACGATTGCAATGCTTCCACTCTTGCTGATGCGGCAGGAATGGAAGCTATTTTTGTTGAAGCAGCAAAAACCAGCGGCGCAACGGTGCTGGAGTCGAGTTTTCACGAATTCCAGCCGCAGGGGGTCAGCGGTATAGTGGTGATCTGCGAATCACACTTTGCTGTGCACGCCTGGCCCGAGCACGATTACGCGGCAGTGGATATTTTTACTTGCGGCGACCAGATAGACTTTGATCTTGCTGCAAATACATTACGCAAATTGCTCGGTTCGCGTTCAATGATCATATCCAATGTTTTGAGCCGCGGCGTGCTGGGGCAGGATGGTGTGATCTGCCGCGCAGAAAGCGCCGTGGAAAATTCCGGTGAGGTTTTGAGCTGGCAGCAGCGTTACCGCAATGCCGATGCGTGGGGAATGCTTATTTCAGTGGATGTGTACGATTGTCCGGCTGAATCGCTCACTCCCGGCAATGTCTGCAGTGTGCTTGATGAAGTCACCGGCAAACTCAATGCCGTCTGCAGCGGCGGGGAGTGCTGTGTAAAGTTTCACGATCCGGAGCGCGGCGAAGGCTTGCGCTTTACGCGGATTCTGGACAGCGGCACCATTACCGGCAGATACAGTCTGGAACGGAAAAGTTTTTACTGTGATATTTTTATGGGCGGATTTTTCGATCCGCGCGAATTGTCCGAAACCCTTATAAGTGCGCTTGACGGCAGTTATTACCGCTTGCAGGTGGCTATGCGGCAATAGGAGAACTTATGCAATTGTTTCACGAAATGGTCAACGGCATCGGCAACGCCATAGAAATCAGAGAGGTGCTTTGCGACTGCCGGAGCGATTATCAGCATATCCAGATATTTCAGACCGCATCGCTGGGCAGAATGCTGGTGCTTGACGGCGTTATACAGCTGACTGAATTCGATGAATTTGCCTATCAGGAAATGATGGTGCATCCGGTTATGCATCTTTGTAAGAATCCGGAAAAAGTCCTGATCATCGGCGGCGGCGACGGCGGCGTGGCGAGGGAAGTTGCGCGGCACCGGTGCGTAAAACATATCGATCAGTGCGAAATCGACGGCAAAGTAGTGGAACTCTGCAAAAAATATATACCCTCCACCGCGTGCGGATTTGATGATAAACGTATGCATCTGCATATTGGCGACGGTTTGGAATTTGTGCGTAATTGCAGCAATGAATACGATGTTATAATCGTGGACTCCAGCGATCCCGTGGGCCCGGGCGAAGTGCTGTTCGGTAAACCGTTTTACGAGGCGGTATATAAGGCGCTCAAAGCAGACGGCGCTGCTGCATCGCAAGCCGAATCAGTATTTCTTTATCAGGATACGGTCAAACGCCTCTGCAGCTTTACCGGAGAGCTTTTTCCATACAGCGGATACGCATTTATTGCTGTGCCCACCTATCCGGCAGGGTCGATCGGGGTATGCGTGGCCTCTAAAAAATCGCCGGTGGATCAGCCGGTGCGCCCGGTTGATGAGGTTCTGGCTGAAGAGTTGCGCTACTACACTGCCGAGATTCACCAAAGCGCTTTTCATCTTCCGGCATTTGTCAATAAATTTCTTGCCTGAAACAGTGCTGGATACGCTGAAACGGAGTAGTTATTTATTCCGGAATTTTCTGCAGATATCTGCTGCCAGCATAAGTAAAAGCAGGATCACCGCACAGAGGAGTGCGGCTTCAAAGATATTGAATCTGCCGTTTTTTTCGAGCATTGCCGCCAGCGGGGATTTTACCAGCATTGCCGCCAGAACGCGCGAACTGCCGATCCCCGTATTGCCCAATGCCCCGAAAAACGCCATTGCCATAGTTTTATTGCCCGGCGTGGCGGCATCCATCATCAGCGCAGTGGCGTTGACTGAAGTAAGTGCCACGCAAAAATTATAGATCAGCAGCACCGCCCCCACCGGCAGCGCGGCAAATCTGCCTTCCACCGGCAGAAACAGCAGTATTATTGAAAGGATCAAAAGTATCCTCTGCAGGAGCTGCACCATTTTGCCGTGATCGGTAATACGCAGCCTGCCCACGCTCAAATAACCGATCATCATACCCGAAAGCGCGGCGGCGGATATGTAGATAAGTACATTATCCGGCTGACCGTGTTTCTGAAGATTGATTATCCACAGAGGTGTAATGCCGTAAGTTGCCAGATTAAGCAATGCCACATAAAAGGCTTTTCCGCGCAGATTGCGGTTGTTCCAGGCAATGTTCAAGCCATTTTTCCAGGATACATTGATAACTTTTTCTTCTTTGAACGGCGGCAGCATCCAGATGAATATTGCGCGCCCGGTAAAGATGATTCCGGCGATCAGTATGACCAGCTGCAATGCCTGCAGCGAGGGGGTTTTACCCAGCAGATAACCGCTGACAAAAAGAAATGTCACTGCCGAAAGCTGATGCATAAAACGCATTCTGCCAATGAATCCCGTCCGCCGCTCCGGCAGCAGAAAGGTATCCAGCAAAGGGAACCACCCCGCCACAAAGCCGCTTAACGATACGGCAAAAACAATCAGCAGAATCAAAAGCGCCTGTACTTTGAACGCTCCCGCCAGCGGGGTGAAAACAGTCAGAATATATGCCGCTGCCGCCAGCATTGTGGCAATAACGGTCATCTTGCGGCAGGTGCTTTTCATTGCCAGATACGCCATCGGCAGCATCAAAAGCCCGCTTAAAAACGGGAATACTGCGGTGGTAAGCAGTTTAAGCGATTCTCCGGCGCCGAGCATACCTGCAAAAAGCATAATTACGGCGCTTTCGGTCAGCACCGCTTCGCCGGTAAATCCGCAGCAGCTGGACGCAATGGTAAATCGCTCCGCGCGCAGCCGCTCCGGCTGAACAGCAATTTTTTCAGACATACAGAGTTTTCCAGTTCAATTTATTTCAGTAAAGCAAACGCTTTTTGCGCCACTTCAGCACAGTTAAGATATTCGCGCTCGTACTTGGCAAGTACCCCACGGCAGGGGAACGTCATATACCCGACAACATTTTTAATGTTTTTCTGACAGAAATCCACCATCTGCGGAAAGTTTCCCGGATACATAAAGTTGCTTCCTGTCGGCAGCTGATCGTAACCGAGTTCGTTCAGATCCAGAAAACCCTTGATTCGTTCGGCCTGATTGTTTTTTGCCGGATCCATCTCAAAGTCAGGTCCGTAGTACCAGTTGCTCTGCAGGACATATTTGGGCATATTGTTTTTGAATTCAGTAAGATCCGTATGCCAGATCTTATCTGACCATACCCACGGGCGCGAATCGGCAAATTTTACACATTCTGCCAGGAAATTGAGGTCGTGCCACCAGAGATTTTTCCGGCGGATAACAATATATTCGTAGTGCCGCTGATTACCGAAATCCTCTTCATCCATACCGATATGGAAGAGCCGCGGCCCATCAAAAAGTTCCACCGTTTCGTCAATCAGATCGCGGCAGCAGCTGTAATACTCCGGAGTGGAAAGCATCCGGCTGTAACGGCCCAGCCACGCATCGTGGCAGCTGGAAAAATTGAGTTTCGGGAACGGTTCCAGCCCCAGATCGCGGCACATTTTAAGCACGTCGCGGTACTGATCTATGCTCAAAGCATCGGGCAGCCCCACATCCGGACGGCTGCGGAAACGTACCGAGTCGCCCACATCAAAGAGCACTGCATTAAGACCGCAGGCACTCATTTTTTTGAGGATACGCTCCAAAACCTGCATATTGCAGTTGAAGTAGGGCCGGTAATAACGGGTGCGTATGCGCGGATTTTCGTTGATGACATCTTCCGGAGGAATGCAGTCTTCCCAAAAGTTGTTGGAAGTCCGCACCAGCATAATTTTTAAGAGATCCATAATACATATCCTTGAAAAAACGGTTTTATTATCGTGTAAGATACTCTGCCAATTTGGCGGCTATGAACTCGTGACCGTCAGCATTGGGGTGCGCCATATCGTCGAAATAACGGTCAAAAGTGGTGGCGCGGGGCAGTTTTTTGAACAGCGGCGCCAGTTCAAAGTATTCCAGATCGCGCTCTTTTGCCAGCGCAATGCAGGCATCGGTATAGTCGTTCATCATATTGTAGCGCGGGCCGCGGCCGGGAATCGGCGGCAGCAGCAGGATTGCCGGAGTTCCTTCCGATGCGGTCAGGATCCGGTTGACCGCCCGCGACAGTGATTCTTTGTAATACGCTGCTGAATTGCGCGAAGATTTGTCGTTGTAGCCGATCATAATCGTAACCAGATCAGGCCGTTTGCCGGGATAATCACGGTCGGACCAGACCCGCAGATCGTAGGTGCGGGCGCCGCCGACGGCTACAACTTCCACATTGATATTGTTGTTTTTATAAAATTCACGCAGTTTTTTCTGCAGTTTTACACCGTAGCGGTTCAAGTCGGCATTTTCTACGCCGGTGCCGGCAGTAATGGAGTCACCGGTACACATAATCAACACCTTTTTGCCGGCTTTCATCTTGGCAATGACATCTTTGACTCTCTGGCCGGGGGTGGTGACAAGCTGAACTTTGGCGGGAACATCTTTGACCATTTTTATATTACGCACCAGCACCTTTCTGACCGGGTATTTGCGGTTGCAGTACCAGATGTTCCAGCGGTCGCCGAACATCAGACCGTCAATGCCGTCAGGGCCGAAAGCGCCAGGCATATTGAAATCCCAGTACGGGTTGCCGTCGCCGGCAGTGAACTGATCCCAGCGCAGAGTGTATTTGCGCCATTCTGTGCCGCGGACGTGCAGATACGCCGTGTAAGTCCAGCCGCGGTTGCTGCCGTAGCCGACCAGCGAAAAGGGCAGATGAAAGTCATCTCCGTTGCCCTTGATTTCCAATGATATACCGTTCATAGCATTGCGTTCAGGTATGGGCGAAAGACCGCTCAAGCCCCGGCGCAAAGTCATTCCGGGGTGGGTTATCTGCATAACATTTCTGGTATTGTCTTTAACGGCAGCTGCGGCATATTTTTTATCTTTATCCTGCCAGACAGCTGCGTTGGAACAGTCATCCAGCATAATTTCAGAGGGACTGTTGGCAGCAAACACGGTTGCGGCACTGCAGAGAAGAATAGTCCAGAGAGTTTTTTTCATAAGTATGCTCCATAATTAAAAAAAGTTGTTATGCCATTTTAAGATAATACACAAACGGCGTAAATCAAACCGGAAAACGGTTTTATTTGCTAAAATAGTTCTATTCTGCAGGAAAAAATCCTTTTTTCGGCAATAGGCTTGAAAAATAGCAGGTTGTGGGGTATATTAATGGTGATTTTATTTTAAAAACAATAGATGAAAGGTTTTATACATTATGCATTGGTCAGAAGAGATCGCCAGAAAGATCATAGAACGCAATCCCAACAAGCCCGAATATGTCTGCGCGGCGGGGATCAGTCCCTCCGGCAGTATCCATATCGGCAACTTTCGCGATATTGCCACCAGTTTTTTTGTTGTGCAGTCACTGCGTAAACTGGGCAAAAAGGCGCGTCTGCTCTTTTCGTGGGACGAATACGACCGTCTGCGCAAAGTGCCCAAAAATGTAGCCGATCTGGGCGAAGAAACCGCCAAAGAGATCGAAAAATATATCGGCTGCTGCTATGTTGATACACCCAACCCCTTCAAAGACGGGTCGGAAAATTACGCCGTGTACTTTGAAAAAGAGTTTGAAAGTGCCATCAAAGATTTCGGCATTGAACTCGATTACCGCCATCAGGCGGAAATGTACCGTGCCGGTAAATACACTGAACACATTCTTACTGCGCTGAAAAAACGCGGCGAGATCTTTGACATTCTTGCCAGTTTCCGTACGCAGGAAATCGCCGAGGGCGAGCGCGAAAATTACTATCCCGTAGCCATTTATTGCGAAAAGTGCCGCCGCGATACCACTTGCATTACCAGCTTGAGCAGCGATTGCACCGAAGCAGAATACGAATGTAAATGCGGTCACAAAGGCACCTTCAACTTTGTAAATGATCACGACTGCAAACTGGCCTGGAAAATCGACTGGCCGATGCGCTGGATGTATGAACAAATTGACTTTGAGCCCGGCGGGAAGGATCACGCCAGCCCCAACGGCAGTTACCAGACCAGCAAAGTAATTTCCGAAAAAATCTTCAACTATCCGGCACCGATTTTCCAGGGCTATGAATTCATCGGTATCCGGGGCTGTACCGGCAAGATGTCCGGTTCCAGCGGTTTGAACCTGACTCCGGCAACGCTTTTGAAGATCTATCAGCCGGAGATCATTCTGTGGCTTTACAGCAAGTCTGCGCCCAACAAGGCATTCGACTTCTGCTTTGACGAAGGTATTCTTGCGCAGTACCGCGAATTTGACAAGCAGTACAGCGATTTTATTGACGGCAAAGCCAATGAAGTCACCAGCGAGATCATCGAACGCTGTCTTACCGGCGATAAAGTTGTCAGCACAGTGCCGATGAATCTGCTGGTTCAGCTCGGTTCGGTGGTCGATTTCCGCAGCGATCTGGTGAAAATACTCTTTGAAAAGATCGGTTACGACTTTGCGCAGGATGTTATTGATACGCGTATTGAACTTGCCAAGTTCTGGGTGGAACAGTGCGCACCGGAAATGAAAAACACTATCAATACCTACCGCAACTGGGATGCATACAACAGCTTTAATGATGAAGAAAAAGCCGATATCGCTGCGCTGCACGCTTTTCTGGCTGCCGGAAACTACGATCTGGATTCGCTGCAGACCGAACTTTACGATATAATCAAGCGTAATTTCCCCGCCGGAACCGACTTTGCTGTGGATCCGTTCAAGGGCGATGTGCGCAAAAAGCAGGCAACATTCTTTGCCAACGCATACAAACTTCTGATCAACAAAGATGCCGGACCGCGCCTTTACCTCTTTCTGTTTGCCATCGACAAGAGCCGCTATCTGCATCTGCTGGATTTCTCCACGCCCCGGCGCGAAGAAGAGGTTGCCCCGCAGATCGAAGCTGCTGCAGAAGAGGAAAAAGTTGTGGAATACGGCGAACCCGATCCGGTCAAGCCGTTCAAGGAAAATATCACCTTTGATGACTTTGCCAAACTTGATCTGCGCGTCTGCAAAATCGTCAAGGCTGCCGAAATACGCAAATCGCACAATTGCCTGAAACTGACTCTCAATGACGGTATCGGTGAACGCGTGATCGTTTCTTCCATCAAAGAATATTACAAGGTCGAAGAACTTATCGGCAAAAAGATCATTGTGCTGGCGAACCTGGAACCCAAACGCATTACCGGCGTTACCAGCGAAGGTATGCTGCTGGCAGGTGCCAACAATGCCTGCGGCTGCAAAGTGATTTTTGTGGATGATGCGGTGCCGGAAGGTACTGCCATCGCCTGATGAAAATGGGGGCGCGGCGGAGTAGAGGTCTGCCGCCTTCGCGGCGCGGAATTGTGCGTTGCGGCAGAGTAGAGTTCTGCCGCTTTCGCGGCGCAAAGTTGTGTGTGGCGGCGTGGGAGATTTTGGGAGGTTTTGAGAGGCTTTGGGAAATTTTGGGAGTTTTCTTTGCCGCTTTAAACCGGTGTTGCAACATCAAACCGTATTGCTTACAGTAAAGGCGGCAATATTTCCTCCCAAACCCTCCCAATACTTCCCAATACTTCTCAATACTTCCCAAGCCGCCATC
>JAZNBV010000056.1:0-16269 GCA_045587205.1 Victivallaceae bacterium | reverse complement strand
AATGGTGCAGAATAACAACGGAGATATGGTTCCTTTATCTGCTTTTACTACCCCGAAAATTATGCTTGGAGCCCGTAAAATCGAACGTTTTGACCAGAATATGTCTGCGGCAATAACGGTAATTCCTGTCCCCGGAGCTTCGTCAGCAGAGATTATGGATAAAATTGAAGCAATGGTTAAAAAGGATTTCCCCAATCATTATACAGTTGGTTGGACTGATATGAGTTACCAGGAAAAAAATAATGACGGGCGGATTCTTATTCTGATGACATTGGCAGTCATTTTCGGTTATCTCTTTCTGGTTGCGCAATATGAGTCCTGGACAGTGCCGCTGCCGGTCATTCTTTCAGTCACATTCGCTATGCTGGGTGGAGTTGCAGCATTGTGGATGACGGATATGCTGCTGGATATTTATGCCCAGCTTGGTTTGATTATGCTTATCGGCTTGTGTGCCAAGAGTACGATTCTGATGGTTGAATTTGCAATGCAGGAGCGCGCAGCCGGCAAGGCCGTGGTCAGAGCTGCCCTTAACGGAGCAAATTACCGTTACCGTGCGGTGCTGATGACGGCGTGGAGTTTTATTTTCGGGGTACTGCCGCTGCTGTTTGCTTCCGGAGCGGGCGCGGAAAGCCGGAGGGTGATAGGGACAACGACGTTCTGGGGGATGTTGGCAGCAACCATTTTTGGTGTGGCATTTATCCCGCCGTTATATACACTTTTCCAGAAAGCCCGTGAAAAGGTAAAAAATAAACATTGATCGGGGTGAAAATTTATCAAAGGCGATCCGAGTTTTTCTGATAACAACTGAAGCGATTTTCAGAATTTCATTTCACAGCAAGATTCTGAAGAGCTTAAACTCAAGATGCGTTTCAAAATTCATACCTTCACCCCGTCAACAGCAATTGACGGAGAAAACAGTTCCCGCTTTCCGGAGTATTCAGCGCTCTGCCGGAGTCAGAAAGAGCTGTACGGATTGCACCGGTGATTTGGTTTTGCCGGATTGTATAAGGATCCGGCATTTCCCTGCGGGGGCATCAAAGGTAACGGCCCCTTTTGCCGAATCAAGCAGTTTACCGTTGCAATATATTCTGGAACCCGCCGGCAGATCGGTGCTCAAAGTCATTTTTCTGCCGCCGTTGAAATCCATAACTGCGGTCATACCGTCTTTGCTGCGCGCTTTGTACGGTATCATAAATGCCCATTCACGGTAATTTATATCCTGCTGAACCGGTATCAGTTTTATGCCTTTGATTTTTGCTCCCGGCTGTGCCAGTTGAGCGATCTGCTTATCATCAAGAGTTTTGCCAACGCACCTGAACTTGACTCCGAACGGATTTTCCGGCTGTATCTCGCGCAGCAGTGAAGCCCATACCCTGCCGCCGGCATTGCTGCGGGTGAAGTCGATCTGGACGGCGGTCAGCTGCCTGCCGTGGCTTTTCCACGCCGGATTGGGCGTAACGCGCCATTCCCGGGAAAATTTGCCTTTAATGCTGTCAACTGCACAATAAAGAGTTTCTTCGGTAAAATCTGTCGGGAGGCGCCAGAGGATCTTTACATCGGTGAGTTCTGCGCCCTGATTATCGATATCCAGTTGGACTTTATCGGCGGCAGTATAAGATATTTTTGCCGAAAGTCCGGGGAATTTTGCCGCCGAACCCTCTGCATTGGCAAGACTGATCAGAGCGGGCAGCTTGCGGGTATGCCGTATTTCAATATTCTTGCCGCCGCACTCTGCCCAGAGCGGTACTGCACTGCCCAGAAATTCAGGACAGGGAAAGTTCAGCGTAAAAACTGCGGTATTACCTCTGACAGATTTTTTGACAACTTTAACGTGTTTGGTCATATAACTGTAGGCGTTGAATTCATTTTCATTGCAATACCACCAGTCGGGGCGGTGTGCATACTTTTTAAGCGATTCTTCAAGTTTCAGAAAATCCGCATCCGAGTGCCAGACGTGTACGCCCAGCGTCATATGCACCGTTTTGCCGGGTTGGGGCATAAATTTTTTGACGTGAGAATCAAATCTTTCCGTACTGGTGTTTCTGTCGCCGGGGCTGACATTGCATCCTTTTGTGCTGAAAAACTCATTGCCGGGCATCTGACCGAGTCTGTACGCAGGGTTATCCGCACCGCCGAGCATACCGCTGCGGCGCAGAGCGCTGGCAAAAATGTGCGGAACCTGCGGATCGAATTGGCTGGTATATTTGCCGAACGGAAAAATAAACGCATTTATGGTCTGGTTGGAGGCATCTTCATACAGTATCCGGAGCTGAAGTATTTCATAATGAATGCCGTTGGCAGTCAAAAGCGGCATCGGCAGATGGTTCATAGTGTGATTGCCGATAGTACAGCCGTCTTTGCAGAGTTCGGGCATAACCTCGGCGTTGAATTTGGGGTTGAATCTGCACAGATAAAAGGTGCCTTTATAGCCATATAGGGTCATCAGTTTTTTCATTTTCATATTTCTGAAATTGCTGTCATCCCAGCGGCAGGAAAAAGCCACATTTTTGCCCGGCGGCAGCGGGAGGATTTTCAAATCCGCAGCAGTTGCGGCACTTGGCGAATCGCACTCCACAGCGACATCAAGCTGATACTCCGGTATGGCGTGTGCCGGAACCGCCTGACTGGAAAAACTGACAAAAAACACCGGAAGCATACACAAAATATTTTTGATCAAGTTGTTAAACATAATGATCCCCGTTAAACAGTTCAAAGTTTGAGTTGCAGTTTACGTATTGCAACTAATATAACACCTTTTGCAGCATCTGTCAAACATATTCTGCTGCTTGGATGGTAATTAACAGTTAAACAATTTATTTATAAACAGTTATGCAAGATACTGCAACTGCAGAATTATCTGCTTAAAAACATTGCCAATGCAATTTGCAAAACAACTGTCAGAATCAGAAAAATTTTGATGTAACCCATATTTTTTTGAAAATCCTGCTGCAGATTTATCTGATTGTTCTGCAAAGATTTTATTTGTTCTGACAATTCAGCAATAATTTTATCCGCTTGATTGTTACCGGTCTGTCGGTAAAGATTTTCCAACTCGGTAATTTTAGCTTCGAGTGCTGATTTTCCCTTTGTTGCTTCAGCTTGTTGCTGCATAATATTTTTTATAATTTTTTCACAGTTTTCGTCTTGCTTCTGTGTAATTTCTTTTGCCATAGGTTTCAAAAGATTATCGCGGAGGCTGTTAAATACAGAGATGGCTTTTTGCGTAATAAAGTTATCCATTTTGATACCCTCACCAGGTTATATCTTGTGCGGCATTACAGACCTTATCTAAAACCGTATTGAGTTGTCCGGAGTATTCCAATCGGAGTTCTTCTACGGTTTTGCAGAACATTTCTTCTAATTTATGTTGCTTGCATCCGATATTTTCTATCATAGAATTATGATCTGAAAATTTGTTTTCCGTTTTTGATTTAAAACTTTCAAATCGTCCGTAAATGCTTATTTGCTCTTTTAACTGCTGTACAAATTTTAACAACTCTTTCCTGGCCACATCAGAAATTTTTTCCCGTTGAGCTCCGTTCAGGCATTTGGAAATTTCTCCTATTGCCACTTCAGCACAATTTATATTTACACAACATAGGGCAAAAAGTTTTTTAGTACATTCTGCTAATATTTCTTGCTGTTTAAATAAAAGAGTTTGACTTTCTGATAAGGCGATTCCTGCCTGCCCTGAGGCTATAACAGCATTCTGCAAGGCTTCGATAGCTTCCGCTTTGCCGCCACCGAAAAAGCCTATTTTTTTATCTGCTGCCAACGCCGCATTCTCATTGGCTTTATCAGCTGAACGACATGCTTCTTCAATTTTTCTACCCAAATGTTCCAACAGTTTAAAATTTTCCTCGACTGTGGATATAACTTCTCTCCCAGCTTCCTCCGGCGACAGATTAAGAAAGGTTTCTGTAATATCATTCTGTTGACATTCTGTCGTTGATATTACCGGTATGGTGTTTTTTTCGAATTCCATTAAAATCTCCGTTATAAATTTTAATCAAGCAGTTTTTGCAAATCTTCTGTCAGACCGGGATTGTGCTCTTCCATAGCAACCGGATCTATGGAGTCAAAAATCGCATCTGTATTGACAAAACTTTGCGCAATATGCTTTATTGCCGTTTCAGCAACAATATTGGTTTGTTGAACTGCCATAGCGGCATTTTTCGCCGCGATCCACATATTTTCCTGACAATAAAAAAGTTTGGCATTATACAAATGCAACATTTCCGAATGTAATTTTATCCGTTCTTCAGTTGCCCGTTTGCGCCGGAATGCCATTTTTACATCCGAATAAACAGCAATAGTAAATCTGCCGATACCGACAAAATTCACCCGCAATGCCATCTTGGCCAGAAAAGTTGCAGGATCTGTATATTGCCCTGAAATTGCAGTTCTTACTGCGGCATCTCCCAGATCGGCAACAACAAAAGTACCGTGAGAAATAGTCAGCATCCGAATAACAGTACGGTTTTTGAAAGGCAAAGTTTTATCCCAGTTATATTTTTCAAACTCCTTGCCATGCAGTCTGGCTTCTTCCGCAAGATGTTTTATAAAATAAAAGCCGCGCACCAGAACTTCATTGGTCAGTACCGGGATTGCCTGCTTGAAGCCGATCCGCAACAAAGTTGCTTCTGCCCGCAAATCAAAACCTTCAGAAAACAGACCGTTTATCAAATTGTTCAAACCGGGAATCGGAAGAATGGCCGCCAACTCTTTAAGGGAAGCAATAATCAAACCCGGAATTCCGGAACCGCGGCCTGTAGAACTTGAAGAACCGGCAACATCACTGCATAAATGCCCCAACCAGTTTATAATCCGCCAAATTAACATTACTGCAACCGGTGAACTTGCCAATATACGCAGCAACTTCCGGATGGGTTTTGGCATATCGCGCAGTTGTTTTTCTGAATATTTGCGTTCTGCAACTGTTACCAGCCAGTGCAGCAATCCACTCAAAACAATACACCCCCAATGCAGAAGTATAACTTCTTTTGGAGTATTGGCCCATTCGCAGTGCCATTTTCCATTTTTATCCACAAAAAAAGCCACTTTGAAAAGTTCAGAAATTATACAGGCTAGAAGCCCTGCAATTGTAGGATGATGACAAAAATCATCAATGTGATGCATTTTTGTACTGGAATAATTTTGTCCTTTTTCTTTGCTCCAGACGTTATCTGATGGCAGCTCATATTTTTTTTCCAGTTTTCTTATGGCCTTTTGCAGACGGGACTTCTTTTCTTCCGCATCCAGACTGTCGTAGTTACTGGTATCTCCTCCGGCAATTCCGGTCACAAATTTGTTGAATTTGTCATCGGTGTTTGCCAGTTCTTTTGCAAAAGCCTCCTGCCAATTTGCCGATTCTCCGTCATCAAATGAAACAAAGAAGCTGTCTATAAGGCCGGTAAACACTCCAATCGCCGCCGCAACGGTATAATCCAGATAGTCAGAATGGTTGGTAAGTTGATCAATTTTCCGGTTAAGTATATTGAACTGTTCCCGCAGATCTGCTATACGGACATCGGTTCCGGCAATATCATCTGCAATTCCGGGAGTGTGTAATTCATACTCTATCTGCAGTCCTTCAACTTCTTCTTTAATCAGTATCTGACGCAATTCAGTGATACCGTTTTTCTGAGATTCTGCCGGATTTTTTTTACAGGTTACAACTATTCCGGATTTCAATTCTTTGCGGATTTCGTAGTCAGGGTTGAATGTTGCCAAATTATGTACTGCAATAGAAGCCATCCCCAGAGGGTGTGTCCCTATAACCCAGCGACCTTTTCTATACACCCGGCAAGTCATACCCCATACTTCAATACGTTTTTCCACTAAAGCAACGGCTTTGTGTTGATAAAAAACCGGCACATCAACAACTTCAAAAGATATTCTGTTCCGGATTAACTCATCACATCTTACCTGATTGAGATCCCGGAAACTGATATATTGATATTTTACTGACATATTGATTTTTTTTGAAAGGAATCTTTATACAGCAAGCAAATGTTTTTACATACTGATTTTGTGATTGAAGTCCCATTTAAACCCATTATTGCAGAAATATATCACCAAAAAAGAATATTTACAAAAATTTTAATAGCATAATCCGGATTTTTGACCATTTGAGGAAATAACATTATCAACTGTTCAGAGATTGAATTACGGAGTATTGCAGACAATATAACACGCTTCAGAAATATTTCAAAAAATCTGCCGATATAACCGCCTGATACCGGATCTTAAGGCTGGATAGTGCCTTACTTTTTGAAAATGAAATATTTGTAAATCCCCCTGCCCCCCCTCTTGACAATCATTGAAATTTGTTGTAAAATATCCGGTGAAATATTTTACTTTCAGCAATCGGAGCGGCTTATGCCAGCATTGGTCAAATATCAGAAAATCGCGCTTGAATTGAAAAAACGCATTGCCGGCGGACAATATGTTGACCGCCTGCCTGCGGGTCGAATTCTTATGCAGGAATTCGGCATTTCCAGCCGTACAATGCACAAAGTTTTTGGCGAGCTGAAATATCACGGCATTATCGAACCGGATGCACGCGGCTGCTGGATAAAAATCCGGCACCTGGAAAAAGCCCGGATACCCGGCAGAATAATGCTGGTATCGCCACTGATGCTGGAAGCCACCAGAAGCAATCCTCTGGTAAAAGAACTTGTCAGGATAATAACCGCCGACGGATTTGAAGTTATCTGCAGTGATTCACTGCTGGAAAAATGCGAAGATGCAGTTGAAAAGTATGCCTTGCAAGTTACCGACGGTGTGATTTTTGTCAACAGCTCTTTCAGTACCACCGCCGCAGAGTTTCTGCAGCACCGCCGGATACCTTTTGTGACCACCAACCGCCCCGAAGAGGAAAATAAGTACAATTGGGTGGACTGGGATCACTTTGAACTTTTCTATGACTTTGTAAATAATATGCTTATGCGCGGAGTGCGTTCGCTGGATATATTCTGGCGGCATCAGGCAACCATACCGCAGGATAATCACGCCGGCATCATCGGAGATTTCCGTGCCGCCAAAAAGAGTTTTACGCTTTTCAATCCTGAAATTGATGCGCTTTCCGACCGGGATTGGGGCGATGTGGAAAAATATGCCGATTACCTCTGCAACCTCAAACATCTGCCCGATGTGGTGTGGGTGGTGGATAATTCACTGAATATGCTGGCAGAAAAACTGCACGAACGCGGTATAAAAAATACGGATTTTCTGATTACGCACGACCGTAGCTGCGAATACGAAAATTCAGTGGCTTTCTACACCGAACAGGCCTACGCAAAACTTGCGCGCAAAGCGTGGAAACTTTTGTGCTGCGCCCGCCGTTATCCCGATGCTCCGCCGCGCTTCAGCAAACAGCGCTGCGAAGTAAAGTTTTACGAAAAAAAGTTATCAGAATTTTGTAAATAAATATAATAAACTTTAAGAAAGAAGGACAACTCTATGAAAAGAACCAAATCATTTACTCTTATTGAACTGCTCGTAGTAATTGCGATCATTGCAATTCTGGCGGCAATGCTGCTGCCGGCACTTTCTGCCGCGCGGGAGAGTGCCAATTCATCAAACTGCCTCAACTACCTGAAAAGCTGGGGAACGATGTACAGTATGTATTGCGATGATAACGAAGACTACGGGCCGCTGGCATATAACAGCGATTACACAAAATCCTGGCGATATGTACTTTACACCACCTATTACCAGGATGCCAAAAACCGCAATCTGAACAATTTGCTGTGCTGCCCGAATTACCACAAAGACTTCCCCGAACGGACAAAGAGTTATAACTTCAACGGCTATCTGGCGCTTTCCAAGGTCAATACCTGTACGCGCGCCAAGTTTGATCTGCCCGATCAGACGCCGTTTGCGGTCGAAGCCGAAGGCAACCAGCTGGATTACTCGATGTGCCCATCTTATGCAGGCAAATATAAGGGCAAGCCCCAGCACCCTGATTATGCCCGGAAATTTGAAAACGGCCTGTTTTCGCTGGTGTTTCCCCATCAGGGCAGCAACAATATGGTGTTCGTTGACGGACATTGCGCAAGTTTCATCTACGCCCAGATCCCCCAGTCCTGGCGTGCCTGTTTTTACGGATATTATGTGGACAGCACCCGTGGATGGCAGTGATTTATCCTGAAAAAACAGAAAAAAGTTTTGTTTTACAGCAGGATTATGATATCTTAAATTGCTAAACAAAGGAAAAAATAAAAGTTATGTTTATAAAAAAGTTTTTGTTGTCAGCTGTATTGCTGCTGACTGCCGCTGCCGCCGCAGTCGCCGCCGATAAAATCAAGGTTCTGGAAATGAAAGTTCCGGAAAGCGCCGCCCCCGGACAGGTGGTGAATGCCCACCTTACTTTGCAGGTGCTGGAACTTGACGAACCGCACCGTCTGCGGCCGTACGCAGTGTTCTTTTTTCCCGGCACCAAGATCATAAAAAATGTTCCCGGCAATAATATAACGCCGTGGAAACTCGAAAAATTCAAGATCGGCGATAAACTCAAAGTCACCGCCCAGTTCACCATTCCCTCTGATATTAAAGCCGGCAGCGAATGCTGTGTCTATTTCAAGATAGTCCACAAAAAGAATATCAAACTCATCGGCAGCGCCAGAAAAAGTTTCAAGATCCAGCCGCCGCAGAAAATGGTTCTGCCCCCCGTAAAAATAAATGATTCGCCCCGGCCGGTGGCAGTAGTTCCCATATTGGATGACAAAGCCGTTATTGACGGGAAACTCAACGAATCCGCGTGGCAGAAGGCAGCTGTCCTGCCGGTAAAACTCACCAGCGCCACCGGCGAAAAAGCTGAATCGCCCGCCGAGTTGCGGATTTTTGCGGATAAAAAGAATATCTACCTCGGATTCCGGGCAGATAAGGTCAAAAATGATGAGATCCTGTCTGTAAAACATCCGATGCACGACGGACCGCTGTGGAACAACGACAGTGTTGAATTCTTTTTTACGCCCGAATATGACAGTACCGAATACACCCAGTTCACCGCCGATTTACTCGATCAGCATTATGACAGTCTGAACGGTGATTTTTACGGTTTCAACCCCATCTGGCAGAGCAAGGCACAGCGCGCCGCCGACAGCTGGGTGATTGAAGCGGCGATCCCGGTCGATGCCATATCGCGCAAAAAACTTACCACAGGTACGATCTGGCGTGGCGGATTTTTCCGCAACAGCCGCCGCTGCAAACTCAATTATGCCTGGATCCCGACTTACGGGGCGCATAACGGCGTGAAAAAGCACGGTCTGGTGGTTTTCGGCTCGTTGGCGGAAGCGCTGAAAGATGCCGCAGATTTTCTGCCCGTTGAGCGTTCCTCAATGACTCCGGCAATGCAGAAAATCGCCGATCAGGTCAAAGCCGTAATTCAAAACAGCGCCGGCAAAAATGCTGGTGATTTTGAAAACGCGCTTACAGAAATCAGCGAGTTGAAAAAACAGTTTGAAAAACTGCAGTTTGCCGCCCGTTTTGCGAACAGCAAAAATCCGCTTATCGTGCAGGAGTGCGATCCCTACGCACACGGTTTGATCGTTGCCGGGGCCGGTGAAACAGCAAGCGGCATCGATGCAGATTTTTATCCCGGCGAAGTACGCAATATTGCATTCAACATCACCAATATCAGCTCTAAAAATATGACGGTGCGCGCAACATTTCTTACCGCCCAAATGAGCGATTTCAAGACCAAGGCTGGCTTGAACAACTTTCTTATGATGGGGATCAAAGGTTATAAAACGGAATTTTTTGAACCTGCTGATGTTGCCACCGCCGACGATACAGTGACTTCGGATGCGCTGCTGCCCAATCCTGCCGGGGTGTGGAAACTGGCCCCCAACGAAACCGCCCAGATCTACATTTCTGTAAAAGCTCCGCAGCAGCCGATCCGTTCGCAGGGGGTGTTTTCGCTTTACAGCACCGACAATAAAGATGTGGAGCGCATATTGCTGCCGGTGACATTCAACACCGTTGCTTCCGGCGCATTGAGCAGAGAATCCAAGCCGATAGTCTTCTGCTGGGATTCAATTATGCGCAATATGGAACAGGCGCAGCCGCAATACGCAGTTCAGCACTGGGAAATGCTGCACAAATACGGCTTTACAATGGCATTTATCAACGGCTTGCAGCATCTGCCGCGCCCCGGCGCCAATTCAAATGGCGAGATCACCGGCAAGATGGATTTCACATTTTTGCGTGAACATATAGCCCGGATCGGCAATAAATTTGATTACTATTACTTTGATATCGGCATCTGGAACAAGTTTTATCAGCGCAAAGACCTTTTCGGGTTGGACTTTGACCACCCGAATTACGGCAAAGCGTTCAAAAGCTGGTTTAAGGCGGTAATGGATGAACTTATGAGACTGGGTATTCCCAACGAACGTCTGATGGTCTGCCCGGAAGATGAATCGATAAATGACCACGCAGTGCAGATTTCCAAATGGATCAAAGAGGTACGCCCGGAAACCCGGATTGTGATTGATGCATCCAGTTCTGATATGGAAAAAATCAGAAGGATCGATAAATATGTGGATGTATGGCTGCCGCATATGAAAACACTTCAGCAGGAGGCATTGCAGGAGTTCCACAAATATCTGGTCGATAAGGGAAAGCCGCGCTTTCTCTATTACTATTGCACCGGCGGCAACGAAAAGATCAAAAAGCCTCACGCAGATTATATCTGCAATTTTTACCGGGTTTTTGAACGTGATTTCAGCGGTCTCGGGTACTGGGCGGCAGGTCAGTATTACGGCGATCCGTGGTACCGCAGAATATACGCGCGTGCTTACGATACGGCATTGCTCTATCCGGCGGAATCCGGGCCTGTGCCGTCGCGTCGTCTGGCGGCGTGGAACCGTGGAGTGCAGGATCTCTGGCTTTTGCGTGAAACCGAACAGCGTTACCGCAATGATCCTGAAACAGTATTCAATCTGCGGAAGGCAGCCAAAGCGGTTGCAGATTTTCCGGAAGAGAGTTCCCGCGCTGCGGAGCTGCGGCAGTATTGCCGCAAACTGCTGGAAAAACGTCCAGTCAGATAAGAGTTGATCAAGCTGGTAATAAGTTTATTGATCAGGGTAGTTTTGTATAGCAACTGACATCAGTTGCTTTCTGGTTATGCGGGAAAATTTGCAATTATGGTGTAATCTTTCTGCGGATACCGCCCTGAACGATAAAAAAAGCAAGATTTATGCATAAAAAATTTGCATTTTGCCAAAAACGCACTAAATTAATAAAACAGCAACGAGAACATAGTTTAAGTTGATAACCACGCGAGTGGCGGGATAGCTCAGTAGGTAGAGCAGGGGACTGAAAATCCCCGTGTCCCCGGTTCGATTCCGGGTCCTGCCACCATTTTTGTTTATACGCCAGTCCAAGTGACTGGCTTTTTTGTTTTCTCCCCCAAGATTTACCCTCAAAAACAGTCCGGCGGAGTGTCCGTGAAACTATCATCCACACCCAAACAGTATAAAGTTGCTCACCTGCTCAGATTTTTTTGAAAGTACCTGTGTCACCCCCGAAATTTGACACAGTGCGTAACCTATTACAAATCAACGCTTGTTTATTACAATATTCCCGGTAGTTTTTCCCAAGCTGCAATCCATACCAGACGAGATGCGAACTGCAGTCATTATTTTTGAATAAGATATTGAAATTTGCTGATTATGATGTAGTTTAAAATAAAATTATGATTAAAGGAGGTTATTATTATGTCAATATCGCAAACAGACTCATTACTTTTCCAAAGCATAACAATGTGTAGATTGTTGTCTGAATTATATCAAAAAAATTTTCTTGAGTCAGATTTTTATAATGAACGCTGTTTTCAAAATGACAATGATGTGTTCAAAAAAATATTGTCTCTTTCAGGAGGAATTGGGAACCCTGCAACATTACAAACGATGCTTTATCTTTTGCTAGTTTGTCCGCGTGAATCACTCGACGATAAAGAAAAAAATAAGCTGGATAATGCGATAAATGATTATTTTAAAAAATTAGAGCCACTTTGTTATAGTACGCACTATCATAGTGATAAAACAGCGATTGATTTTAGCAGACATTTGAGGAATGCGATTGCTCATTCTTTATGCGAATACCCAGCTGCAGGTAAAATGATTTTCAAAGATATAAATCCAAAAAATAATGAAGAAACGTTTGAAATCAAAATTGATTCATATAAAGTAGAACAACTTTTAGAGCTACTTCAAAAACTAATTATTGAATTCTTAAAAGAACGTTATCATCCTGAAAAGTAAAGATTTGGCTAACATATAAAAAAGTTGTAAGCTATGTTTTTTCTTATTCAATACTAAACATCCACCACCATTTTTGTATCTACGCCAGTCAAGCCGACTGGCTTTTTTGTTCTTGCACGGTTGTAAGGAACCGGCGATATGGCGACATATTGTTTGACCTGCTTTCCCGACTCTCGCAGTTGGCGGCAGTCTGCAGTCCTGAACCGTGCTTTTTTTTGCTCCAAGATTTACCCTCAAAAACCGCCCCTCGCGGCATACGGAAAGCTATCGTCCACACCAAAACCGTGTAAAACTGCTCAGTTGCTCAGATTTTTCGGAAAGTACCTGTGTGTCACCCTCGATTTTTGACACAGTGCGTAACTTATTACAAATCAACGCTCATTTATTACACTATTCCCGGCATTTTGTTCCAAGCCGCAATCCACACCAAGCGAGATTCGAACTAAGGTAATATATAATTCAGCGTATCATTCAAATTTGAGAGATTAAATCATACAATCATAATTTGAAAAAAGAACATCTCTATGCTATATTACGAGAAATATTATACTGTTTGAAAAAATAGAGGAGGAGTTTATGAGAACAACACGTTTAGGACTCTGTTTATTACTTGCCTTGTCCCTAATCTCATTTTGCTGCTTGCATGCAGATGATTTTTCAAAATGTGCAATTATACGGGGAGACGGGGGGCGTGGATCAGGATTTTTTATCCGCAAAAACAATCAAGTATTTGTCGTCACATGCAATCATATCGCATTGAAACTTAAAAACATGAAAATTTATGATACTGAAGGGAAAAAATATGAATGCTCCAAAGTTTTATCTGCGGTAGATCGTGATATTGCTATTATTCCCATTGATGATTTGGATCAACAAGAAATAGACAAGTTACAATTTTTTGATATTGCCCAGTCGTTCAAGATTTATAATGCATCCGACTCATTAATTTGTTATGGAGATAGCGAAGGACGCGGAGTTATCGTTTCTTGTCAAGGAAAAATTTTGGGGAAAGGTGGCAAGTTTATTGAAGTTGATACGCCTTTTGTGCAGGGAAATAGCGGGGGGCCGCTTGTGGACAAAAAAACAGGAAAAGTTATAGCAGTAGCTTCATTGCTAACCGGTTTGCAAAGTAATCAATGGGTAAAAGGAACTCGTTTTGATGCCAGTAGTAACCAAGCACGTCGTTTTGGAATGCGTCTGGATAATTTAGATTGGACGACGCTGAAAGAATTGACTTTCCCCATGATAGAAAACACACATACTGCGAAAGTTCTATTTAGACAGAAAGACTATACGAATGCGTATACATATAGTCTCAAAGCGGATTTAGTAGATTCAGAAATCCAATATCAATTGGGGTTTATGCTATTTACTGGGAAAGGATGTAAACAAAATCCTAAAGAAGCTATGTATTATTTGGAGAAGGCACAGGATCAAGACAATCCGAATGCACTTTTCTTTTTGGAGTCACTTGGGTTTTACAAGGACAGGCATGAGGCATTGCAGAAATTGCGCATAGCAGCCTTTAATGGACATACCGCTGCCCAAATGCGTTTATGGGCAATTTATTCAAAAGGGATCCCGGAAATTCAACCTGATCAAGAGGAGGCAAATAAATGGTTGCGTACAGCAGCTGCATCCGGTGATCCCACTGCGCAATCTAATTTGGGTTGTATGTATACTTATGGCATCAATGGATTTCCTAAAGATGAATCTGCTGCATTTAAATGGTTGAAGTTAGCTGACGAAAAAAGTAAAGAAATTAATAATCCGTCATTGAGAGCTTTAGTTTTTTTTGAATTGGGGCGCGCATATTGCAATGGTCATGTTGTCAAAGAAGATGTTTTTCGAGGTGGTTATTATTTACAAAAAGCTGCAGAACTTGACAACGCCAGCGCACAATTTATGCTAGGCATTATGTATTCCATGGGAAAAGGCGTCGCACAAGACCACAAAAAGGCGGTGTTCTGGTATCGCAAAGCTGCCGCCCAAGGTAATACCAATGCAAAAAAGGCGTTGAAAATGTTGGGATACTAACTTGAAAGGCTGTAAGCTATTTTGTATTATGGCGAGGAGAATCTGAGAATGTTTATATAAGACAGTAAGAAAGTTAATTTAAAATTATATCAAAAACAATTTTTAATTCACGAAATTCGAGAATTGATTATATAAAAAAGTGGCAGATTTTATGAACCAAGATAATGCTGAAGTGCTTTGGCACTATACATCGATAGATACGTTAGTTAAGATATGTACTAATTTAACCATACGTGCAACACATTATGCTTTTATGAATGATGCCGAAGAAGTGCAACTGGGGGCAAATTCTATATTAACCGCAATTGAGGCTATGTCTAAATCCCAAGAGGATAAAGATGCATTTAACTATCTTCGCACGAGGTTTAATGATCTACTTGGAGATCCTCTATTAAATTTGTTTTATATAATTTCTTTTTCTAAAACTAAAGATGCGTTGTCTCAATGGCGTGGATACACTACCACTTATGGTGGGTGTGCAATTGGATTTGATGCCTCTAAATTAGAGCAAGCGTTATCAAAAAAGATAGAATCCAAATATGGAGTCAGACACGCTCCTATGGCATTTGTGGATTGTGTATATCCTAAAACAAAAAGAGCAATCCAATTAACTGCAGCTCCTTTTTTAGTACGAATAAAGGATTTTTATAAATCAAGAAATGAGAATAATCAAAACGAGATTGAATTGAAAATATCCCAAGAATTCTGGAAACTTATGAGTTGGACATATTGTGTAAAAAATCCTTGTTTTGAAGAAGAACAAGAAAAACGTTTGGTGTTCAGCCATATTGCACCATATTCGACAATACAATTTGAAAACGGGAAACCGTTTTTGGAGATTTCGATAGACAAAAAAATTTTCCCTAATTTAATCAAAGAAGTCATAATATCTCCACACGGCAATGTTGATAAGAATATACAATTTGTCCGTTTCTTTTCTCATGCATTAGACGAAAAATATAATTCTACAGATGCCAAGGGGTTGCTTTTCCCTGTAACCCAAAGCAAACTTCCCTATAGATGATAAAACGGCAATCAGCTAATATTTAACTTTGGTAAAATGCAAAAGCACACCGGAATTACTCGATGCGCTTTTATACCTGAAACGCTTTACCCAATCCCAAACTGTTTCCGCTGCTCGGTCCAGTCTTCGGGAAAGCCTTTGCGGAGTTTGGAAAGGGTGAGTTTGGCGGGTTCTTCTTGTCCCGCCATAGCCTTGGGCGACGGTCGGATGCCGTTGAGGATGGCTTCGATGATGTCCGGGGCAAGGTTGACCAGACTTAATGCCCGGAAGAGGAAAGCGCGTTCCTGTTTGACTTTCTGTGCCAGTTCGGAAACAGTTGCCACCTTGCCGGATTCCAGCATATCGCGGTACTGAAAACCTTGTATCACCGCCTTTTGTAACGGTGACATGGTTTCCGGATCAAGTCCAACCGGTTCTGCCTCCGGCTGATGGATGACGGTTTTGCAGCCATCGCATTTCAGGTGGATGGGGATGGTCACTTTGATATTGCCGTTGACCAGTCTTGCAATTGTTTTTTGCATTTGCCGTCTCCGTTTGGGTTATGACCGCCTCCAAGCCGTCTGTTTTATACTCGATCTCCACCCGGTCGATGTGGACAGTGATTTTCTCCACCACCTCGTTGATGAACTTGTAACGTTCCACCGGAAACATCACATCTCACACATTTGTCAAATCATCAAACGCCTGCTGCACAGTTGAGAGTTTCAGATGTTTGCCGTGTTCATCCAGTTCGGCAGCCTGATGCATCACCCCGGCGATGACTTCCGGTTTGGCGAGCATAGAACCGATTTCCCGGAGCAGCAGATTTTCCAACTCTGCCGCCGGGACTCGCTTCAAGGGGCAGATGGAGTTGATGCGTTTCATATCCTTTTCACAGGCAAAATAACGGTAGCGTTTATCCTTTTTCTGGGTGAAAGTTTCCATCATCACCCCGCC
>JAZNBV010000055.1:0-50193 GCA_045587205.1 Victivallaceae bacterium | reverse complement strand
TCCTGTCCCAGGAGCTTGAAGACCTTGAGATCTTCTTCACTCATCATTTCACGCGCATCTTTGGGCACCGGCTGACCACCCAGGAACACCTGCAGGTGATCCTTGAGGATCTGTGCGGCATTTTCCAATGCGGCTTCCGGAGAGATGCTGCCATCGGTCCAGATTTCAATTTCCAGACTGTCCATTTCGGTTTCTTCACCCACGCGGGCGGCACCTACGTGATAATTCACGCGCGTCACCGGGCTGAACAGACAATCAATCGGAATCGTACCAATGGAACGGGCGGCATTTGCTTTTTCGACCGGCAGATAGCCCTTGCCTTTGACCACGTCGATTTCGGCGCGGAACGGCATATTCTTGTCGAGCGTACAGATGACCTGCTCGGGATTCAATACTTCGACGGTGCCATCAGTGATGATGTCGCCGGCGGTTACTTTTCCAGCCTTGTCTTTGCGGATCTCAAGCGTCTTTGCCGCATCGCCGTGAAGACTGAGCCGGACATTTTTGAGATTGAGGACGATATCTGTAATATCCTCGACCACATTGGGCAGCGAGGCAAACTCGTGCGACGCCCCGTCAATTCGGAGTGCACAAATCGCCGAACCCTCCATCGAGGAGAGCAGTACCCGCCGCAGAGAGTTGCCCAGCGTTTGTCCGAATCCACTCTGAAACGGCGCCGCGGTGAATTTCGCGTAACGCGCCGTGGCTGTAGATTCGTCCATCACTACGGCTTGCGGCATCGGGAAAGAAGCTGCTAAGGTCATATTTTTCCTCCAGCGTTTTATTTTCTTAACAAAAAACTAATTCTCTCAAAACACGTTTACCACTGCAAAGCGGTAAACACTCACGCTTACGCTGCCGCGTCAGATGCGGCGGCGTTTCGGAGGACGGCAGCCGTTGTGCGGCACAGGAGTGATATCTTTGATAACACTGATTTCCATACCAGCGGCAACGATTCCGCGCACCGCAGATTCGCGGCCCGCGCCCGACCCCTTGATCCGGACTTCGACTTCTTTCATACCCAGCAGCTGCGCCTTCTTGGCAGCATCGCCGGCGATGACCTGGGCGGCATAAGCGGTGCTTTTGCGCGAACCCTTGAAACCGTTTTTACCACCGGTTGACCACCAGATAACGTTGCCGTGCAGGTCGGTAATGGTGACTTTGGTGTTGTTGAACGTGGACAGCACATAGACGATACCAGCCGGAATATAACGGCCGGACTTGGCGCGCTGCTTGACATCCTTTACTGCGGTTTCAGCAGCGGCTTCCATTTCGGGAGCGGTGCTTTCCACCTGAGCATTCAATTCTTCAGCCATAATCCTGAAAATTTCCTTCGATATTTGACTAACCTTCTCGTGCGCTTGTTCCCTCAAACGGGGATTATTTACCATTTTTTATTACGCGCACTTGCTCCATTCCGCTATAAGCGGCTTACTTCGCCAGACGACGTTCGGTTTTATCGCGGATGGCACCGACAGTAACGCGCTTACCTTTACGGGTACGGGCGTTGGTCTTGGTCCGCTGACCGTGCACCGGCAGATGACGGCGGTGACGGATGCCGCGGTAGCAGTTGATCTGCTGGAGCCGACGGATATCGGCCATAATCTGGCGGCGCAAATCGCCTTCTACCATAATTTCGTTCTGAAGCATTACGGTGATGGCTGCAATGTGTTCATCAGTAAGATCCTTGGCGCGGATCTCCGGATCAATGTTGAGCTTGGTGACAATCAGTTTGGCGACAGCCGGACCGATGCCATACAGATAGCGCAACGCAAATTCGACTTTTTTATTGCCGGGGATGTCAACCCCAATGATACGAGGCATAATCTCTTATTCCTTACATTAGATCGGTTGTACTTCAGCCCTGACGCTGTTTGTGACGGGGATTACGGGAGCAGATCACATAGATCACACCCCGGCGTATTACCACCTGGCAGAATTCGCATCTGCGCTTTACCGACGCTCTCACTTTCATAGTGAATTCTCCATTTTTTGCGAAAATTAAGCGACAACAAAACCCCGACTTCACCTCTCCCTTTTGCAAATTACACCCTTTCGAGGTGCTCCGCATCCGGTACGGTGGTCGGCGTCCCCTTGCTCAACGGTTGGTCACGAGCGGTGGAAAGTTGTCGATATGACAACCGGAACAAGTTGCATTTAATATACCATTATCCTGATTTTTTGCAAATCTGCAAGACTATTTTTTTTAATTTTTCACGCGAAAGTGTGTTTTGAAATCCCTGTGCAGCGCTTTATCAAGGTATTTATCGGGCATTCCGGGCGCAAGATCGCTTTCTGAATAGTTGCTGTCTATGCTTTTTACCATTATCAAACCGGCAGTCTGATCGTATTCAAAAAATATTTTCCAGGTGCGGTAGTGGATCACCCACTGATCATTTGCAACATCGAATTCCACACGCTTGCGGCTTTTATCCGTAGGGCGGCTTGCCAGCTGCACAAGGCAGAAGTTGCGGATGTCAGGCGCGCCCGCTGCCTGTACAAACTGTATCTGCTCAACGGCCCGGGGCGTAAACTCCACTTTGCAGAGCGTTGAATCGATACGGTCGCGCCAGCCTGCCCGCGATCCCGGAAACGCATCCACCTGCGGTATATATGGTTTTACATCCAGCACCGCCGTACCGTCCAGCAGATCACACGCGCCCAGATACAAACCTTCCGGCGTGATTTTCCGCAGTTCCACAGCACTGATGCCGATGGGATTGGGCCGGTAGGGCGAACGGGTGGCAAAAACGCTGTAGCGATCCTGTTCCGCAGGAACCGGTACGCGCACTTTAGCGTGCCACCTGCCGGAAATGTTGCGGTCGAACACCCATATCAGCCAGATGCGGTCAAAACCCTCAAGATCGACCGCGCAATTACTGTAACCGGAATCTGTCCAGCGCAGGAACGCTCCCGCTGAAGCGTAAACGCTCTGGCGCGGCGCATCCTGCCGGTATTGTGCAGCTGATTCAACAGTACCGATGGCTGTAAAGGTAAAATTCTGCATAAAATCTCCATATTCAACACTCTATAAAATAACCCCTCAACGCCGGCGTGGCAAAATATTCTCAATAAAATTCATCAAATATTGTTCCGGCGATTTGCCAAAAGAGTCTTTCCGGTGTATTGTATATAGTGTATATCAATATGTTTAAACAACTGAATCGGAAGGAATTTTTATGAAAAAATCTGTCACCCGGTGGCTTTCTGCCGTATGTATCATAATTTCCGGAACACTCTGCGCGCAGAATCTGGTCAAAAACAGCGATTTCAACACTTACAAGGACAAAGCCGGTCCGGAATTCCGTTCCAACGGCGGAAAATTCACGCTGTTTACTGAAGACCGCACCTGGAACCGCTGCGGCAAATTGGAAGTAACCAAACTGCAGACCAGAAACGGCATAACCACAGCTTCCGCCAATGTCTGGGCGGGCGGGAAATATGACTCCAATGACAAACCCGGCGGCTTTGCCTGCAAACCGGGCACCACCTATGAATTTTCAGTGGATATCAAAGGTACAGCACAGCGGGCGGGCATCCTTTTTACGCAGTGGCACGCCCGACTGCCCCTCTGGCACGGCAAAAGCTCCCGCCTGATCACCGGCATCAAGGTAAGCGACAAATGGACAAATTTTAAAGGCACTTTCACCACGGCTCCGGATACAGTCAGCGCCGCTCTCGCCATAAGCCTCTGGGATCAGGCAAAAACAGAACGCTTGAAAACCAAAGTCGGCGATTATCTGCTGATAGACAATCTGGTGATACGCGAACGCAAACGCCCCGCGTTGAACAAAGCGGATGGCTCTGCGGCAAAGGTTTCGCTGGATATCCGCAAGATCATCCCCGCTGATGGAACTGTTTACAGCGACTTTCACCGTTTCAGAAAAGACGGGGATCTGACGGCAAAAACCTCGTTCAAAGTTGAACGCGCCAGTGATGCACTGGTTATAACCATTGATTGCGAAGAGCCTTTGAAGGTCTCTCCCGCCGCCGGTGATAACGGCAAAGTGTGGAGCGGCGATACTGTGGAACTCTTTTTCGGAGCCAAAAAGAACGACCGCGATTTTTCGCAGTTCGCAGTCTCCGCCAACGGCAAAACCTACACCAGTATGGTCAACGGCGAAAATCTGAAGTGGGATGTCAAGACCGGAATAAAAGACAAAGGCTGGAGTGCAGTCGCCCGCATACCGTACGCTTCGCTGGGCTGGGATAAACCTGCTGACGGCGAAAGCATACTTTTCAACCTGGCGCGTCAGCGGCTGGCGGCTAAAGAGTATGCCTCGTGGAGCAAGGTTGCAGTGGGTTTTTCTGAACTCAAATATTTCGGCAAGATCTATCTGGGGAAAATCCCCGGCGGTGTGACCCGCGCGGCATTTGAACGCTCCGAAGCGCAGAAGATCGCCGACGCTCTGCAGGCAAAACTCGATTTTTTCCGTACAGCAAAGTTTCTCTGCGCTCCGGTGAATATAACTGATGATTTTTCCGTGCCCTATATGCCGGATGCGCTGTTCAACAAACTCGACAAGATCGAACTTGCCGCCGCAGTAAATGAAATCAAGCCGCTGCCCTTTGCCATTTACAACAACACTGATAAAACCGCCGTTTACCGCGTTACCGTGGAACTTCCCCGCGAAAAAGCCTTCGACTGGCACGACGGTGAACTCTTCCCCGGAGTAACTTACTACGAAGCGCTGCGGATCCGCGACAATGTCAAAGGAACCTCTGCTATTTACGATGCCCTGTCAGAAATGAACAAAGTCCGGACGGTCACGGTGCCTGCCGGAGAATGTACCCTGGTGTGGTTTGACTTCAATACAAAAGATCTCAAGCCGGGCAAATACAATGCCCGTATCCGGATTATTCCGCTTACCGGCGCCAGTGAGTTCAGCAAACGCGGTTACGGCCACGGCAATCTGAACTACAGGGGCGATATGAAGGATATTCCGCTGGAGTTCACCATTTACGACTTTGCACTGGCGGAAGATCCGCTGATGGTGGCAAACTACTTTGCTGAACCGATCAATCCCGAAGCAATCAAACTGGGCGGCGATGCCGGAATGCGGATCTGCGCCCTGAACACCTGGGCATTCCGCTTCCCGCTTAAAGACGGCAAATTTGAACTTACCGCGCCGATTGCGCTGCAAAGGATCAAACGGGTCAAAGCCTGCGGATACAACCGATTCTGGGTCGGATACTCTGCAGCGCACGTTTTTGTTCAGCTTTACGGCAAAAAAAATATGAAATACTTTGGAGAGTGGGTCAAAGCCATTGAACAGTTCCTGATAAAAAATGATGTCAGACCGGAAGAGTGCTTTATTGAAATCTACGACGAACCGCCGCCGGGAAAAATGGCGGAAATCATAGAGAATCTCAAGGCTGCCCGCGGAGCTGTGACCCGCCTGAAAATCTCTATGACCCTGGGTGCGCGCATAATGTCGCCGCAGAATATGGAGGCTATGGCACCTTATGTGGATGACTGGGTTCTGTGGCGCAGCGGCTATTTCAGCGATCCCGGACATTTGAAGTTTATCCGCGAACAGCAGAAAAAGGGCGTGACTTTCGGACATTACACCTGTGCCACCAGCATCCGGGCGTCGCTGGACAAAAACTTCCGCCGCAACGCCTGGTTCGGCGCCTATCAGAATCTTGATTACAACAATATGTATCAGGGCAACAGCAATCTTGCCAACAACGCCTGGAAAAGCAATGGCGGCGAAGCTCTGCTCTATATAAACGGCAGCGGCGCGGTGCCTTCGATCCGCTTTATGGCGGTGCGTCAGGGTATGACCGATGTGAAGTATCTGGATAAACTCAAGACCGATTTCAAGGATTCTGCTGAAGCACAGGCGTTTTTGAAAACCGCCGCCAAACGCGTGGTGGTGGACTTTGCCCACGATCCCGCCACTGCCGACAAGGTGCGCTCCGAAGCGGCTCAACTGATACTTAAACTGCAGAAAAAGCGCTGAAAATAATTTAAAAAGGATTTTGTATTTATGAAAAGTATTCAATGCCGGGTAATGCACTTTGATCTTAAAGCGGCGGTGCCCAATACAGAATTCACATACAAACTGCTGGACGATCTGCAGAGTTTCGGATACAATTATGTGTTAGTGGAGTTTGAAGACAAATTCCCGTTTGAAGTCACGCCGGAAATAGTTCATCAGGGCGCTTATACCAAAGCGGAACTGGCGCAGTTTCAGCGGCCGGGGCTTTCGGTCATACCGCTTATGCAGTGCGCCGGACATCTGGATTACCTTTTGAGTCACAGCAAATATGCTTTTCTGCGCGATAACGGCAGCACATATCAGTGGGATCTGCGCAATGAAAAAGCATTTGAACTGTGGACGGAAATGGTCGAAGAAATCCTGAAAGTTTACCCCGGCGCAGAATATTTCCACATCGGTGCCGACGAAGTAAAAATTGCCGGCGAAGAAGGCTTTGAAATCTACATAAAGCACGTTGAACGCTGTGTGGATTATCTGCGCGCCAAAGGACTCAAGGTGCTGATCTGGGACGACGTTTTCCGCCGTCACCGGCATCCGGCACTGGAACGGCTGCTGCAAAAAACTGTTGTCTGCGTATGGCAGTACCGCGGTATCGATGAAACGCTGGTAACGGATATGCTGAAGCTGGGCGCAACAGTCTGGGGTGCATCACGGATAGCCAGCAATACACGCTACCGGGGGCTGGGCAAATTGAATCTCAAATTCAAAAACCTCAATGAATGGCTGGAGATTTCGCACAAATATGATCTCAACGGACATATCGGTACTTTATGGGGCCGCGCGCAGTGCCATTCGCCTTTGAACGCCTCATTGCCGGAATGTATGTATATGGCGGCATATCTGGCAGCAGGATTGCTTGACGGCAGCACTGACCGGGAAGAGTTTGACCGTAAATTTGCTGCGGAATATTTCGGGAACCCGGAATTTGATCTGACCGCGTTTGCCAATTACATCGGCAGCGATCCGGATATGGCGGCGCAGCTGGCTATGCCGGCAGCAAAGCACAGTGAAGTTATGGAAATCTGGACTTTGTTAAATGAACTGGATTGCTTTCTCAAGTATTGCGACCGCTGTTTTGCCGCCAATAAGGGTATGTATGCAGGGTACAGAAAAGGCGCTATCCCGCCCAAACTTACGCGCAACTATCTTGACGGTGTAAGAATCACGCGAGAACGCGCCGCTGAACTGCAGGAAAAGATCCGCCGCTGTTTTGAAAAATACTATATGCCCGGAAGCGTGGAAGAGTATTTGAGCAGCCGCTTTGATTATCTGCTGGAAGAAAATGAACGCTGGGGGGAAATCATCTCCTCCGCTGCAGAAAAATTCCAGCCGCAATTGCCCGGTGAAATTTTTTAAATCAATAATATACAACAACAGAAGGAGAAATTATGAAAAAACAACTGCCGGTTATTACCCCTCATCTCTTCTGCAATTGGATGCGGAACATATTGAAAAATAACAAGGTAAAGAGAGTTTCTTTATCACCTGTCATAAGACAGGTGAAGCTGTACAGCTTCACCTTGATAGAGCTTCTCGTGGTCATTGCCATTATTGCCATATTGGCGGCAATGCTGCTGCCGGCACTTTCGGCAGCCCGCGCCCGCGCACAGGCGAGCAACTGCGTAGGCAACCTCAAACAGCAGGGCGTTATGCAGATAATGTACGCCGCCAACAACGACGATCACCTGACCAGTCATTACGGCGGGGCATCGGAGACTGTGTATGTACGCAGACTGCTTAAAGGCGGATATATCGAAGGAGTCTCCGACAGTTCAATCGGCACCGCCGGAGCTGAACTCTTTGTCTGCCCGGCTATTACCGAATTGAGACGCGCCAACGATCTTTCTACAACCAGTCAATCCTATATTTACGGCTTTGTTTCTGCGCCCAGTTATCACGGCGGCCCCTGGATCAGTTACCGCATAGAACCGTACACCGCCGGTGTAAAAAACAACACTACCGGCAAAGTAACCGGCGGGGATCCGGCGGGAGCGCCGATGATTGGCGACTCATACATTTACAGCGACGCACAGGGCTATGCAATGTGGTACAGAATCGGGTGCAAAGATTCCAGCCCCGGTTACAAATTCTATATGGCGCATAACAAAACCGGCAATATGGTTATGGTCGATGGTCACGTGGAAAATATGAGCAAAGAACAGGCGGAAAACCTGCCGTGGCACGGTCTTGCAGTTCAGGACAGAAAAGAAGATTAAAAAAACAAAATGATTCATTCGCTTTTTATGCTCATACGGTGCAATCACCGGACCCTGCAAATGCAGTTCAACACCTGTGATGCGTGCGGACTGGCTTTGTCGGTTGAAGAAAAATCCGCGGGCAATATTTGTCTGTACCGGGCAACTCTGCAGAACAACGGCTCTGAAAATCTGACCGTAACCCGGGCGTTTTTCCGGGCAATGCTGGCTCCGGGACCTTATGAATATTATGTTCAGACCGCACGCTGGAGCGCCGAAAATCAGGGTTGCTGGCAGGATCTTAATGAACACGGTATCCTGCTGGGGCATAAAGAGGGGCGCACCACCGGCGGCAATACACCTTATCTGGCAATGCGGCTCAAGGGTTTTCCGCAGACATTGAATTTTCATATTCTGCCGGAAGGCAACTGGCGGATCCGGGTAATGCCGTGCTTTTTCAACAATAACGAGCCGGAAATCGCCGTCGATCTGGGTATGCGCGACGAAGAATTATCATACACTCTGGCGCCCGGCGAGAGCTGGGTACTGCCGGAAATAACAGTGCATAAAAGCCGCGATTTTGATTCGGCAATGCCGGAACTGCACGATTTTCTTTACCGCAATATGATCGGCAATCAGACCGCAATCCTGCCGGTACTTTTCAACACCTGGTTCGACCGTTTTGACAAACTGGATACTGCCCATCTGCGCGATGCGCTGCAATGCGCCCGGGAGATCGGGTGCGAAACTTTTGTGATCGATGCCGGCTGGTTCGGCAGCGACAACAACTGGGGCAATGTGGGCGACTGGCGCGAAAAAACACATCAGGCATTTTGCGGGCGTATGAAAGAGTTCGCTGATGAAGTGCGTTCTGAAGGCTTGAAATTCGGCATCTGGATGGAGCCGGAGCGCTATGTGCCTGCCGCCCCGGTTATGCAGCAGCATCCGGAGTGGTTCGTTCACTGCGGTCTTGCCGACTGGCACCGGATGGATCTGACCGTACCTGCAGCGCGGGAGCATTTCAAAAGCGAGATTCTGCGCCTGATAGAAACCTACAATCTTGAATATATCAAACTGGATATGAATTCCACGCTGGGCAGCGATGATTCCGGACGGGAACTCAATGAATACCAGAAACTGTTCCTGAATATAATCGATGAAGTAAAAACGCTGCATCCGGAAACGGTTATGGAAAACTGTGCCAGCGGGGCATTGCGCAGTGAATTGACCACGCTCAAACACTTTGATGTAATGTTCCCCAGCGACAATGTCAATGCCTTTACTATGCTTGGCACTATCCGCGGTTTGTGGCGGCGCTATCTGCCGGGACGGATCATCCGCTGGTCAACTATGCGCGAAATAAAAGAAAATGTGGCGCAGTTTTCAGCAGGAAATACCATCATAACTCCCGCAGAGGCCACGTTTGAAGAGTACGAACGCACCGATTTGGAATCGCTGCTGATCGCCAATTTTACCGGTGGATCGTTCAGTTTTTCCGGCGATATAGCCAGTCTGACTCCCGCCAACCGGGCTTTGGTGAAAAAATATGTGGATTTGTATAAATCACGCCGCAGTTTCCTGATGAACTGTTCCGGCAGATGGCTGGCTGATACAGAGCGTTTGCAGGCATTTGAACTGGAAAAAGATGGTTCCGCCATAGTGGTGCTCTGCTATATAGCCAGCGATCAGGCTGCATCGCGCACAGTTTATCCGCAAGCTCTGGATGCCGGGGCAAATTACAAGATAAACGGAGAAATCCGTTCCGGCAGCGATATTATGGAAAACGGTCTTAACATAAAGTGCCGGGACAACAGTCAGCATCACAAATGGCGCGCAGAAATGGTTATACTCGATAAAGAGTAAGCAGCGACCGTACTCCGGCGGCGGAAAATTCCGCCGCCGTTCTGCTGTATTGCTTACTTCTTTTCCAGCGGAATGATTTCCACATCATCCAGCCAGACCCAACCGGGCTGCATATAGAGATTTACGCGGAAAGTGCAATAGGTCGGTTTTTTGGGGTATTTGGCACACATTGCCTTGAAGTCGTCGATCTTGACAATGGTTTCAAACTTCTGCCAGTCGCCGGAACCTTCCGGAACCTTGATCAGCGGCACGGTCAGGCTGTTTTTGTACTTTTCATCAATAGTCCAGAACCCGATAAACGGCGATGAACTGCGGGTTTGCAAGCTGATATTTTCGTACTTCAGCCAACCGCGGATCAGGATGTCATTTTTAAGATCTTCGATCTTGCCCAGATTTATTGCCATAGAGGTGTAGCTCTTGGGCACATTGCCGAGTTTGGCGCTGGCTTTACCGGAATGCTTAACGGTCGTATCCCAGATGAAAAAATCCGATGTTCTACCCCAGTAATACATAAATTTTTTGCCGGGGCTGAACATTTCAAAACCACCGTTTTTAGCCATATTTCTGGCAGGATCAACTGGCTTGTACATACTCAAATCCAGTTCGGCGGCTCCCATAACTACACTGCCGATCAAAGCGGCAAACATCAATGTTTTTTTCATAATTTTTCCTTTGGTTTGGGTTATTTTACAACGCATCAGGTGCAAAAAGTCTGCACACAATACTTTTTTCATCAAAAATATCCAGTGCGCGGAAAATATCCTGCGCTATTTTCCGGTGTCCGTATTCGTTGGGGTGCAGTATATCCGCGTGCAGATAAAATGCTGCCGGGTGTTTGCTCCACGATTCAAAATTGTCGATCAGCGGCAGGTTGCGTTCGGCAGCGATCCGCCGGACAACTCCGGCAAATTCCGGCACTGCGGCGCGCGAAGTATCCAGATTGCGCAACACCGGCAGCGGCGTCATAAGTATGCACAATGTATTGATAGCTTCAAACTTATCCAGCAATTCATTGAGCTGTTTTCCGAAGGTTTCCGCATCCATTATCTTGCTGTCATTGCAGCCGATCATCACAAAAGCAGCGTTGGGTCTGAAAGCCGCCGCGCGCCACTCGAAGTCGGCTGAAAGATCGGTTGTGGAAAAGCCCGAAAATGCGCTGTTGAGCACCAGATCCTCTTTGCGCTGCAGCTCCCAGATGACTCTTTCGCGGAAAAGTTCCGAGAAATCGCGGCTGCCGCTGGTATGCTTGGCGCCGTGGGTGATGCTGTCGCCGTAAAAAAGCCAGCGGTTGCGTTCCGCAGACTTAAGCAAATCTTTGACTCTCTGCATATCAGACTCCTTCAAACTCCAGCGCTCCGTCGCCGGCAAGAGAAATCCGTACCAGTTTGAGATCCTGCAGCATAATTGTGTTGTTCAAGCCGCCGCAGCAATATGCCAGCAGCAGTGCATCTTTGGTAAAATGCATTGCCGCATAGCAGTAGCCTCGCCGGGGATCTTTTTCCACGCGGCGGGGATTGTGCCAGGTTTTGCCTTCATCACTGCTTTCGGCAATTACAAGGGGATGGCGACCGCCGGTAGGCACATCACCCCAGCCCGGGCGCGTATATTCGGGTACCGGCAGATCCCAGCGATCGGCGTGATCGTCCCAGATGGCGGTAAGTTTGCCGTTCACCGGATTGCGTTTGATATTCATCGGGGCTTCCGGCGAACAGAAATCGTTCAACGCTTCAGGCTCGCTCCAGGAATCGCCGCCATCGCTGGAAAATGCGCCGTACTGTTTGCCGCTTTTGGTGCGGAAATAGCTGAAAAATGTTCCGTCGGCAAGCTCTACAATGCCCGGCTCCTGAAAATGGAACCCGCTGGCTTCGGTGCATTTCAGCCACACCGGTTTCTGCTGCCAGGAATTGCCCTGATCGCTGCTGTACAGAAACGAAACATTCGATTCGTGCGTGGCAAAAGGTATGACCAGTCTGCCGTCAGATAATTCAGTCATACGGTCATTGGCAACAACAATATAGCCTTCTTTATCCATCACCGGCTTGAGTTCCGACCACGTTTCCCCGTCATCATCGCTGAAACTTGTATAGGGCAGACACGCCATTCCCCCATCCAGACCGAAATCCGTTGCGGAGGGGCGTTTGACCACCGCCAGCAGCACTATTCTGCCGGCAGCAAGGCGCAGCAGCGATACACTCATAATATTTTCCGCGCCGATTTTGTTGTGATCAAATATTATGCGGTCTTCATCGGTCCAGTTTTTGCCGTTGTCATAGCTCTCGCGCACTGCCAGGTCGGCAGTGGCGTGATCGCGCCACGAATTGCCCACATAGCAAGTATAGATGAACATTATTTTTTTTCCCGGTATCTCAACAAAAGCCCCTTCGCTGTTGCGCGGATTGCCCTTGCTGTGATACAAGTAGAGTACATCCTGAATCATTTAAAAATCCAACCTTTTTATTTCATAAGTTTTTCAATACGGTCCATTATACCTTTGCGGTACTCAAGGAGCACATTGTGATCAAGTTCCCACTTCATCTCTTTCCACGGCGCGTTAAGTCCGTCACCTTCGGCTTCGTAGCACGGCACAAGTTTATCTGCTGCATTTTCTGCATATTCAAGCGCCTCTTTTGCTGCCGGATCGCCGGGGCGTTTGGCGGCAAGTTTCTTCAATATCATAAGATATTCAAAGTCGTCAAGAGCATCGCGCACAGTATCTACACGCACCGAGGGTTCCGGTTCGCCGTCTTTGCCCGGATACATCACCAGACCGCTGCCGTACAATATGCGCCCGTCCGGATAAGTGTACTGCGGCGAAAGCAGCCGTTCCGGCGCGCGCCAGTCACCGATGGAGTAATGCAGAATACCAGTCAAACCGTATTTGTACATCTGGAACCCCAGCATACGGCGGTCCATTGCGGGCCGGTCAATGAGCATATGCCAGTTGGGATACTGTTCGACTATTTCTCCGCGGGCAAGCGCCGCTTTGATCTGTTTGGGCTGCAGGGCGCCGATGCACCACACATCAGCAACACCGATGCTCTCTCTGGTCGGCCACTTGGTAATGAAAATCTTGAGTTCCGGCACTGCCTTGCGGGCGATCCTGCTGATGCTGTGCGACAGGGCAAAGTCATACTTGCTGTGCGGTTCATCCACCAGTGAAAAGAAGGTATATTCGAGCCATCCCTTGCTCTTAAGATGCGCACACATAGCCTTGAGATAAGCGGTCAGGCGCTTTTCAAAGACCGGATTGACCACGCCGGGGGAGGTCATAACCTGCACGCCCAGCCGTTCGCCGGAAACTTTGTCGCCTTTGGGCATACCGTAGATGCCGAAAAGCGGCATAAAAATGACTTTCTGACCGTATTTATTGATCGCCATATCCATCTCTTTATCCCACGCGGCGGTATCCAGCACAACACTGTTGTGGTCGGCACTGAAGCTGGCTCTGACCGGATTTTTGGTGCTGTCTGCTGAAATATAATAACGCGAGAGCATTCTGTAAAACGGTTCGTAATTTCTTGATCTTACCACCGGGTTGCACGCCGCAGTATGACGCGATACGCGTTCGCGGGGCTCCGGCAGCGAAAAGCCGCGCACTCTGATGCTCAAGGGTATTTCCAGAGTTGTGTTGTCCGCCTGAACTCTGGCAACTGCTTTATAGATACCCGCAGGAGCATTGGCGGGAGTTTTGACCGTTATCCAGACAGCACGGGTTTCGTTGGCTTTGATTGCAAAACTTTCCGGCATCTTGCGCAGACGATCGGGATACCAGCCGGGAACTGTATCTTTGCCCGGGAAAACCGAAACCGATTCGCCGAAAACATTCGCGCCGCGTTTCGGCACTTTGATATTGCTGGCAGAGGCGAGTTTGACATAATCAACCAGCCGCGCTTCACTTTCGCAAACCGTATTGCCGAGTTTGAAATCACCGACCGAAACTTTTACATTTTTGAAATCCTTTTTCGATGTCAGCGCCACCTGGAATGCCTCATACTCATTGCCCGCCATATCCGCCAGCGGCTGATTACCGATCTTGACTGTTTTGAGATAATCGTTGCGGAAAACCCGGTCCATTGAGCCGCGCGGCCACGCGGTCAGAACATCGTTGTACGCCAGAGCCGGAACATTTACAGCACCACCCAGTTCCGGGGTTTTGCCGCCGAAAATACCGCGTGCATACATCATCTGGCGGTCATCGTCAGAGGAATCCTTGCCGGGGTTGGTGACATCATCCATCAGGAACGCGGCCTGTGCTCCGGCGGGGGCTTTGCCGTCATAGAGAGATGCGATCTCTTTTTCGCTCAAAACTCTGCCGTAAACGTAAACTTCGTCCATATCACCGCAGTAATCTTTACCCAGAGTCATCCGGGCATTGGGGTAGGATACAATGTTGCGCAGAGTAATAATTTCCTGACCTTTCGGTTGTTCACCGGGGCGCTGTTCGGTAACTTTTTTGCCGTTGTAGTACCCGATGGCGTGACCTTTCTGGTCATAAGTTATGGCAATGTGGCTCCACTGATTCAGCGGAGTCGGGAAGAATCTGTCACACCACAAAAGCTGTTTGGCGCGGCTGTAATTCGGGTGAGTGTTGTTTGCCCAGAAGTAGATACCGCCACCGACGTGACCGCGCGCCATTATCTGCATATCGCCGACATTGCAGACCAGAGTCGCCAGATGCGTCCAGTTCTGCGGCCGCAGCCAGAATGACACCGTTGCACCGGCGCGCAGATTGAATTCTTTGCGGTTCACTTCCTGCAGATAGGTGTTGAACCCATTCAACCGCACCGCTTTGCCGCGCACACCGTCAACAAATTCCACGGGGTCAAGAGTCTTGGCGGCTTCGGCAACTTTAGCAGCAGTGATATCTTTTGCGGTAAGAGTTTTGACCACTTTCAGCGATTCACCGGCTTTCAGATTCTGCACTGTAAGGTCGCGCTTGCTGCCGGAGGAGTCTTTGCCGGGGCTGGCGGGATCATCCATTAAATAAGCCGCCGTCGCGCCGGCCGGAGCTTTGCCTCGCTGGAGGCCGGCAACTTCGGAATCATCAAGCACGCGTTCATAGATGTACACTTCATCCATCAAACCAACATATTTATCGCCCAGCATAAAAATGGTATTGCGCCCGGGGTGGTTCAGTATCCTGAAGTTTTCTTTGTTCTTGAAAGCAGAAACCATTTTGCCGTTGATATAAACTTTTGCATTGCCCTGCTGGTCGTAGGAAAATGCCAGATGCGACCACTGTTTGAGCGGTATTGTGATATTTTCCGGGTCATAGATCAACCCCTGACGGGTATTTTTATCGGGCTGCCCCCAGAAATATACACTGCCGCCGGAACGGGTCAATATCTGCATCGTGCCCATATTGTTCAGCAAACCTGTCAGATGCGGCCACTGTTCAGGCTTGAGCCACATTGACACTGTAAAGCCTTTGGTCAGATCGAACACGGTTCTGCTGTTGTAAATACCGAATTTTTCGCCGGCAAATTTAAGTGCGTTGCCGCGGACACCGGTTTCCATTGAAACCTTGACATCGGCGGCACTCAAACCGGAAATCATTGCAGACACTGCCGCAACGGTCATAATTTTTTTCATATCCATATATCCAAACTCCTTGTGTTGATAAATCACTTTTGGCTCACCGGCACGGTCAGATCTCTGCCGCTGCCGGAAGAGTCTTTGCCGGGGTTGGCGGGATCATCCATTAAATAAGCTGCCGCCGCGCCGGATGGAGCTTTGCCGTCCTTGAGCGCGGCAACTTCCTCATCGGTCAAAACTCTGGTGTAAATATAAACTTCATCAAAAGTTATAACATTTTCTGCATCGCCCAGACAGAAAAGCGTATTGTGTCCGGGATGATTTGCCACGGTCACGATCTTATCGGCGGGCAGCTGCTGATCTTCAATCTTTCTGCCGTTGATATACATTACCGAGCGGCCTTTCTGATCATAACTGAAAGCCAGATGCCGCCACTCATTGTTTTTTATCGTGACTGTCTTGGGTGCCCAGAGCAGATTTTCCGGACTTTTCTTGTGCGGCTGACTCCAGAAATAGAATCCGTTGGGTTTACGCGAGCGCATCTTGAATGTACCGACAGCGTTCAGAATATTTTTGTTGTGCTCCCAAACTTCCGCCTTGATCCACATTGCCACGGTAAAACCTTTGGTAAGGTCAAAAACTGTTTTGCCGCAATGGATACCGTACTTGAGGTCGGCAACCTTTATGCCATTACCGCGGACGCCCGTTTCCACGGTTGCCGAACCAGCCATTGCCAAACTGCTGACCGCAATCGCTGCGGTACAGAACAAAGTTTTGAAATTCATACTATAAGCTCCTTGCTGTTATAATTTTTACTTCATCAACTTTTCGATGCGGTCCATTACGCCTTTGCGGTACTCAAGCAGTACATTGTGATCCATTTCCCACTCCAGAGTTTCCCAGCTGGTCTTGAGGCCATCGCCATCGGCTTCGTAACTGGGAACAAGTTTATCCGCCGCATTTTTTGCATATTCAAGCGCCTCTTTTGCCGCCGGATCGCCGGGGCGTTTGGCGGCGAGTTTTTCCAGAATCATCAGATACTCGTAATCGTCGAGAGCATCACGGGTGGTATCAAGCCTTATTGAGGGCTGGGGAATGTTGTTTTTCCCGGGATACATAATCAGACCGCTGCCGTAGATCACGCGGCCATCCGGATAACGCATCTGCGGCGAAAGCAGTTCATCAGGATTGCGCCACACACTGTCCAGCGACCAGTGCAGTACACCCGACAAACCGTATTTATACATCTGGAATCCCAGCATACGGCGGTCCATTGCGGGACGGTCGATGAGCATATGCCAGTTGGGGTACTGTTCGACCTTTTCCCCGCGGGCGAGCGCCGCTTTGATCTGTTTGGGCTGCAGAGCGCCGATGATCCAGATATCTGCCGCGCCGATACCCTCTCTGGTGGGCCATTTTGTCCACATAACTTTAAGTCCGGGAGCGCGTTTGCGTACCAGTTTGCTCACCGCGTGACCCAATGCAAAGTCGCCTTTGGTGTGCGGTTCATCGACCAGTGCCATTTCGGCGCGTTCCAGCCAGCCTTTTGCTTTGAGGTGTTTGGCAAAAGCTTCGATAAAATTGCCGAATTTGAGTTCAAATTCCGGCGTGATTTTTCCTTCGCCGGGGGTAATCTGTATGCCTTCCCAGGTGCGGGAAATATTCTGCGCCTTGGGCAGACCGTACATACCGATGGTGGGGATAAAAATCACTTGCATACCATACTTGTTGATCGCCAGTTCCATTTCCTTATCCCATTCAGCGGTATCGAGTTCCACGGAATTGTCGGCATTGAACTTCACCTTGATGCCGTTGAAAGTGTGCGAAAGCGAAAGGTAATAAGGCGCCATTGCCGCGTAGTATTCTTCCATATATTTTTTATCTACCAGACCCACGCTCCGGAAGTTGTTGCCGGTATGCACTGACCGGCGGTCGAGCGGATCGGGCAGCGAAAAACCGCGCACCCGGATGCTCAAAGGTATATCCAGCGTTGTTCCGTCGGCGGCCTTGACTGCGGCAACACTTCTGTAGATACCAGCCGGAGCATTTGCCGGACTTTTGACTGTTATAAAAAAGGTCTTGCTTTCGTTGGCTTTGAGGTCGAATTTGCCGGGCATTTCGCGCAGCGGGTCGGGGTACCAGCCGGCAACCGTATCTTTGCCGGGGAAAACTGAAACCGATTCGCCGTACACATTGGCACCGCGTTTGGGCACTTTTATATTGCTGGGAGTGGGCAGTTTGACATAATCGACAGCACGCAATTCTGTTTTGCAGACGGCATTGCCGAGTTTGAAATCACTTACCGAAAGCGTCACATCTTTGAGTTCGCGTTTCGGTGTCAGCACCAGCTGAAACGACTCGTATTCATTGCCCGCCATATCTGCTGACTGAATGTCGGCGATCTTCACTTTGGCAAGTTTGTCGCGCTGGAACGAGTGATCCATACTCGAGCGTGTCCACGCCACCAGCTGATCATTTGCCGCAGCCGCAGGAGCTTCCACAGTATAGCCCAGAATGGGGGCGGGTTTACCCTGCGGACCGCAGGCGGCATAGAGCTGGCGGTTGTTGCCCGACGAATCTTTGCCGGGGTTGGCGGGATCATCCATTAAATAAGCAGCCGCCGCGCCGGACGGAGCTTTGCCGTTGCAGAGGTCGGCGATCTCTTTTTCGCTCAAAACTCTGCCGTAAACATAAACTTCATCCATTTCGCCGCGGTAGGTTTTGCCCAGAGCGAACTTTGTATTGCCCCTGCCGTTGCGGATCCTGACGATACCCTGACCTTTTTCTTCCTGACCGGGGAGCTGTTCGGCAACTTTTTTGCCGTCGCGGTAGCCGATGCCGTGACCTTTCTGGTCATAAGTAAAAGCAATATGAGTCCACTTGTTAAGCGGGATTCCGTATTTTTCCGGCGCCCAGAGCAGGCCGTTGGTAACGTGCAGGGTGTGCCGTTCCCAGAAGTAGATGCCGCCATTGCCCTGACCGCGTTCAAGCATCTGAAACGAACCGACATCGGTCATCAAACCCACCTGATGCCCCCAGCGGAACGGCTTGATCCACAGCGAAACGGTAAAACCGTCATCAAACGCAAAGTTGGAACTTTTTGCCTGCAGAAAAGTGTTCATACCGTTGATCACCGCCGACTTGCCGCGCACGCCGTCTGCCGAACCGATCGGGTCAAGGCCTTCAGCGGCGGCGGCGATTTCGGATGCTTTGGGGGCGGGTTCTTTAACCGTTTGGGCTTTGGGCGCCTTTTCCGGAGTCACAACCTGAACAGCTTTGACCACTGCCGGTTTGCCGTCGCCCCAGGTGGGACTCAAGTGATGTTTGCCGGAAGAATCCTTTCCGGGCTGCGCCGGATCATCCATCAGATACGATGCGATCGCGCCCGCCGGTGCCTTGCCGTTGAAAAGTGCGGCAGCTTCTGCATCAGTCAGCACGCGGTTGTAAATATAAACATCATCCATCAAACCTTTGTATTTGGCACCCAGTGTAAACAGACTTTTGGCAGCGGGGTAACGGTTCAGTATCCTGATTGCCTTGCCGGGTTCGGCAGTGGCTTTGGCAACCTGCTTACCGTTGCGGTAGGCTGTGCCGGTGCCATTCTGATCGTAAGTAAAGACCACGTGCGTCCATCTTCCGGGCAGGCGCGGGAATTGTTTATCGGTCCAGAGCAGCGTATTGTTTTTGTTGCGTGCGCGCGATTCCCAGAAATAGATCCCGCCGGACTTCCGCAGCAGCATACTGAATGTACCGGCTCCGGAGAGCAGCCCTTCCAGATGGTTCCAGTTATCGGGCTTTATCCACATTGCCACACTGATACCTTTTTCAAGCTGCATATCAAAGGTTTTGGACTGCAAACCGTAACGCGCGCCCTCAAAACGCAAAGCGTTGCCATTTTTGCCCGGTTCCATAACCGGTGATGCAGCGATTGCCGCCACTGCGGCGGCACACAACAGAGTTGTTCCGGTGAGTTTGAACTTCATAATTTTTTCTCCCGCTGTAAAATGTTTACTGTTAAAACTTACTTTTTAATAGTTTAACATAAAAAAATGATAGTGCAATGGGAATTTTTTTTATTTTATTGTAATTTTGTTGTTTTTTAATAAAAATTCCGTATATTGCAGAAAAAAACTGCCGCTCTCCGTGCGGTAATCACGCACTGTTTTTTGCTCATACTCATAACGGCAACCCAATACAGCCAACCCCGCAGTTATCTGCACAAAAAAAGACCACACATTTTTGCGTGGCCTTTTGAAAAACTGCAGATTTATATTTTCAGTAAAGGCGGTCACCGGTACCGGTGTAAAGCTTAACTTCGCCGGAACTTTGAGTATGTGCATAATAGGCGTAAGCGCTGGAAGTTGACCAGTTTTCAAAACTCAGCATCTCCTTGAGATTATGCGTGCCTACGTGACCATCATAAAACACCGCGTTGCAAGTATCGCTGCCGTGACCGAAATAAACACACGCCCAATCAGTGTTTTTCTGAATCACATAACAGCCGGTGCCTGCACCGCTTGCCCCGACACTGCTGTCAGCAATAGCAAACAGCGCCGAGGGATCAGGCATTGCTCCGGTATTCACCAGTTTGCGCTTTATGCTGTCTTCTTTGTAGCCGTACTGCGAAAAATAGAGTATTGCCGCCCCATAAGTGGTTTCGCGATATTTACTGGTACCGCCGGAGGCATTGGTATATGTGCCTTTGGCTCCGCTGAAATTTTTGGCATCTTTGCAATCTCCGGGGAGCAGCGTAGGACAGAAAAACACACTGGGGGATTCGATGTAACCCAACTCAAGCATAAATATCGACCAAGTGTTGCCGATAGCAGAGCTGTTTCCGGGCTGCTGTACCCACCAGCCGTCAAAATCAGCAGAGTACATAGTCTGCCCGACGCCGACCTGTTTGAGATTTGCCGTACAACTGGAAGCCTGCGCACGGCTGCGGGCGGCAGAAAGTGCCGGCAGCAGCATTGCTGCCAATATGGCGATGATGGCAATAACTACGAGAAGTTCAATCAATGTGAATTTACGCTGTTTCATAAAAACCTCTACTGAATTTTTTTCTGTACTCCGGCTATATTTCAGCCCCCTGAACCGCAGCTTTGCAACCGCCTGTTACCAGGTTCCTTTCTGCAAACTGTTGTCGTTGGAGCTTTCAAGGTGGGCATAATAACCGCCGGCATTACCAGTGGATTTTCTCCAGTTGCGGCACTTGAGCATCGCCTGCAGCTGATTGGACTCCACGTGACCGTCGAAGAACGCCGCGTTACAGGTGTCGCTGCCGTGACCGAACCAAACTGCCGCCCAGTCGGTATTGCTTTTGATAGTGTAGCAGCCGGCATTTTTGCCAACGCCGTTTGCCACACCGGTGCTGCTGTCGGCAAGACCGAAACGCTGCGAGGGGTCTTCCATCTTGGTAAAATTGGTATAACGCCCTTCAGTAGCAGCCACATCGTGACCGTCGTAGCTGTACACCGCACCGTAAGTGCTGGTGTGGTAATTACAGTCATCACCGACGGCATTTTTGAACTTTTCAGTGGTAAATTTAGTTACCAGAGTACACCCGCCCGGCATCATTGAGGGGCAGAAAAAGACATTCGGGTCTTCAAAATACCCCAGCGACATCATCGCTCTCCCCCAGGTATTGCCCGCGGCGTGAGTGTTATTGGGGTGAATGACCCAGAAACCGTCAAAGTCACCGGCGTACATATTCTGCCCCAAAGCGCACTGTTTGAGGTTGGCTACGCAAGTGGACATCTTGGCGCGGCTGCGGGCGGCGGAAAGTGCCGGCAGCAGCATTGCTGCCAATATGGCGATGATGGCAATAACTACGAGAAGTTCAATAAGGGTGAAGGTATCCACCTTCACCCGCCAGCTGGCGGGTTTTCCAAAAACGCTGTTTTTCATAATTTTTCTCCAGTTTTCTTTGTCTGTTCAACAATGATTACACTAAATATTACACTTAATAGTTTAACATACAAAAGCTGATATTTCAATGGTATTTTCTTTAATTTTATTGTAATTTTGTTGTTTTTGTATCAAAAAACAGTGGAAAAGCGCTTTTTTGCGTGTTATATTAGCCCCCAAACCAAGGAAAATCCGGAAAATATTATGGCGCAAACTACCAGCAAAAAAAAGAAACCGAATTGGCCGGGGACGCCGGTGACGCTTGCAGAAATGCTTGTTTATTTTGACAAATACACTTCGCAGCAGCGCCGGAACAACCATATACATTATATGTATTCGCCACGCGACGGACAGGAGCGTTCCACGGATACACTCTGCACAATGCGTTTCTGCTGGATGGATATACCCGGACGCGATCTCTGTATTGACGGGTATTTTGACGGCGCCTTCGGGCAGCACAAACTGCGCGATTGCGATATTATCATCGGCGGCTACAACGGCTTCAACCACATTATCAGCGGTAACGGAAATTATTCGTATCAGGGTTTTTCGGTGATCTTTCACCTGCACCACATCCGGCTGCATTACGGAGCCCACATCAATGGCAAGGAACAGGTCAGTATTTATTACCACACCGCCCTGCCGGCCTCCGGCACCCTCCAGCTGATGCTTGAGGCTATGGACAGGCTGATCCACGAAGTCGATTCGCCGCGCAAAGAACGCTGCAGCGCGCTTCTGAACGCCATAATACTCCAGCTGCGCAGCGAACTCTCCGACAGCGACAAAAACAGTTTTCAGCAGGGCAAACACACCCGGCTGGCGATCCGCATAAAAAACTATCTGGAGCAGAACTTCAACCGCGATATTGATTGTTCGCAGTTGAGCGACGCTTTGCAGATCAACCGGTCGTATGCCTCGACCGTGTTCCGCAAAGAGTTCAACACCACTATGAAAAATTACCTGACCACATTGCGGCTCAACGCCGCCGCAACGCTTCTGAATAACAAAAATAATATGAAAATCGAAGATGTTGCCGATATCTGCGCCTTTTCAAGCGTAAGTTATTTCTGCAAAGTATTCCGCAAGCACTACGGTATATCCCCCAACGAATACCGCAACCGTGCCGACGGAATGTAATGAGCACGGCAAAAAAAAGTTCCGGCAAGTCAAAAACTTCCGGAACTTTTCCAAAAACTTATTTGTTCTTGTGACGCATCGCCTTGAGCTGCTTCTTGCGCTTGTGCTTCGCAATCTTCTTGCGGCGTTTTTTCTTCAAATTGCCCATCTTGAACTCTCTCTTGTTTTAGATGAATTTAATGGTTTATTTGCTTGAATTACTTGTTCAGAGTGTTCATCAGTTTGGTCAGCTGCGACTTCTTGTTGGAAGCCTTGTTGGCGTGGATCACGCCTTTTTTGGCAGCCTTGTCAAATTCGCTGATGCTTTCGCGCAGATAAACTGCGGCGTTGGCGGCGTCACCGGCTGCAACAGCAGCGCGGAACTTCTTTTCAACAGTCTTGAGAGTGCTTTTACGGGCGCGGTTGCGGGCGTTTGCCTCGCGGCTGGTGCGCATCCGTTTGATCGCTGATTTAAGATGTGCCATCTTTTTTTGCCTTTTCTTTCGTCCGGCGTGCAGGTGTTCGGTCCGTTCCGCCGGAGCATTTTTATAAACTAAAAACTATTTTTCCATATCTTCAATCTCTGCAATCACGCAACCTTCACGAAGGAACAGCCAGGATGGGGGACAGTCCCTGATCACGCAAAACAGAGAAAAAACAACTCTGTGTGAAAGACATAATATGCCACATCTTTTAAAATAGTCAAGTTTTTTTTAAACTTTTTGCCCTCACTTACATCACTTTTCCTTGAAAATCCCCCTGCTCTGTACTATATTACCCGACATTACCCGACAAAAATATCAGGAGAAAGAAGATTTTTATGATTGAACAGTGTTACCTTGATCTGCTGAAAAATATGATGCTCTGCCGCCCGGTTTCGCAGGATATTGAAGCGGTGAACAATGCACAGGACGTGCTGAAAAAATTCCTTGATGAACGCAATATATATAATGTCTGCGAAAATATCAACGGCCGCAAAACTCTTTTTGCCTCCACCGTCCCGACCCGTACCCCCGACTATCTTTTCAACGCCCACATCGATGTGGTTCCGGCAATATCTGAAGATCAGTACACCCTGAAAATCGAAAACGACCGCCTTTACGGGCGCGGCACCGGCGACGATCTGCTCAACGCGGTTCTGCTGGTAAAACTCCTTTGCGAACCGCAGAAAAAGGGCATCTCCGCCGGAGCAATCTTTACTGCCGACGAGGAGATCGGCGGCAGCACCACTGCCGGAATGGTCGAGCGCGGCTATTCAGCAAAAAAATGCGTGGTGGTTATGGACAGCTGGGGCGGCGGATACCTTACCATTGCCCAGAAAGGCATTCTGACACTCAAAGTTACAGCACGCGGTGCCGGCGGACACTCTTCCGTGCCGTGGGCAAAAGAAAACTGCATTGAAAAACTTTTTGATGCCTATGCCAGACTCAAAGCTCAATGGATCCAGCCTACGGCAGAAAATCAGTGGGGCGATTCACTTGCCCTCTGTCAGGTAAACGCCGGAATCACGCACAACCAGATACCCGACACCGCAGAAATGGTTCTGAATATAAGATATACCCGAGCTGAAAACCAGCAGAAAATTATCGATACTGTTGCAAATATCACCGGTCTGGAAGTTGAAGTACTCTGCAACTCGCTGCCCGCATCATCTGACGAAAACAATGAGCATCTGCAGCGTCTGGCAGATCTGATAAGCGAGCACCGCCAACTGGATAAAAAATTCCGCAGAATGAACGCTGCCACCGATGCGCGGCACTTCTGCAATACCGGTATTCCTGTAGGCATCACCGGAACTGCCTCCAACGGGGCGCACTCCGCCAACGAGTATGCGCTGATTTCCGCCATTGAGCCGACAATGCAGATATTGCAGAGATTTGCTGCCGAAGAGTAAGCACACACACTCCCGGCGTACGCACGCGGTGCGGTTTGATACGGCAACACGGTTCAGGCGGCAGAACCTTACTTTTTCAGGAGCGCTTTGACAACTTCTTCTCTTGCCTTATCCGGTTCGGAATAATCAAAAGAACGGTCTATACGCACACGCTTTATGATCTGGCGCGCCTTTTCAGGATCGTTCAGGAGCTTGAGGTACGCCGCATCGGTAAAGCCCTGACGGAGCGCCTCGCTGCGGATGGTGGGTATGCACGAATTGTCCGCATCCATAAAGACGCTGTTGCCGGCGGCAGCTTTCCAGTTGCGTTCGCCGGTGACACCCCAGAGCGATTCAATAACGCTGTAAAAATGCCACCGTCCGGCACCGATTTCCATACCGCGCCACGCAAACAACCGGTAATACAAATGCAGTGATTCCATCTTGGTTGAACATACATAGAACCCGAGTTTCTGTCCGGGATCCTTGCGGATATCTTCCATCAACTGACGCATACCGCTGCCGGAGAGGCTGTATTCGTGGAAAAGATGCGCATTTATGTAGGGCAGGAACTTGCGGATTTTTTCTGCCGTATAGCCGAAACCGCCGGGGCCCCAGGTTATCAGCAGCGTGTCTTCCGGCAGCGTTTCGCGCGCTATCTTGCAGATTTCAAGCAGATAATCCATATCTTTGGCAAAAGGTTCGTCCCATATTTCTATTTCATATTCGCCGGGTTTCAAGCCGATATCTTTCATCAGTTTGGCAGTGGCAAGCAGATGGTTGCGCCAGGCGTTAAGGCACTCCGGACTGCGCGGCTTGATTTTTTTGTTCATAGTCATTTCCATAACCCGGTATTCGTTGTAGCCCAGGAAGAGTTTGACTCGGGGCTGTTCGGCACAATTTTTGTAATTTTTGATAACAGCGCGCAGCTTATCGGCAGCGGCAGGATCGTTAAGTTCCAGCACGTTGCCTTTTTCATCAAATTTGAAATTTCTCCGCCACAGACCGCTCATAACCGGTCCCGGCAGCATATCCTGCTGCTGATAAAAGAGGTCATCACTGTGGAAAAGACTGTCGAACCCTTCAGCGGCGGCTTTCAATTCGATCGGGAGAACTTCCAGATTGATTTCGTAATCGCGCATTTCGCCTTTATACTCATTGGCTTTCCGGAAACTTGCGCGTTCCGAAAGCGGTATGATCCGCAGCCATCCTGAATATCTGCCGGGTTTGCGGCACTTGAACTGGATCCACACCAATGCCGATTCACCGGCGGCGGCAGTCACTGTCTGCGCCTGATTCATCAGCGGCAGAGGATCGAAAACGCGGGGACTGGATTCAGAATCGGACATTTTTACAGCAACCGCCTCGCGCATAATAATATCTCCGGCGGGAAAATTGTTGCTCAAACCGGTGCGGTCCATACGTTTACTTTTGTCGTTGGTACGGACAACTACGCGGTAATTTTCGGTCTTTGCGGTGCGGTTCATAATCGCCACCGGAAGCACCACCGTTTCGCCGACCGCACCTTTGAGGTTGACCGGTGCAGTGATCAGCTCCTGCCGGCTGATGACCAGCGGCGCGGTAAAATCACGCGTGGGGTGCAGCCGCGCTGCCAGAAACGGCATATTGGCAAATCTGACAAGTTCGGCACGCCGGATCTCCGAGCGCATAGTACCCACGGCAACATCGGCAGGGAGTTTGGCAAGTTCGGCAGCCTTGGCGGGCAGATTCTTTTTGAGGTGATCCTCAAGGGTACCCCAGATCAGGGTGTTGAAATGCGCTATATCGCGGAAACTGTTTTTATTGAGGGGCGGCAGATGGTAAATCCTGCCGGAAGATTGCACTCCGATATTGAAAAGCACGTGATCTCCGCGCTCCGGAGCCTTGTCATAACCCAGTGTTTTGAACGGTATGCGGAACGTTATCACGCGATCTTTGACTGTGCCGCTCCACGAATCCAGCGCAAATGTGCCGCGACTGCCGTCTGTGGAGTGGCGGCCGCCGCCGCTGGCAACAACAAACTGCGACATCAGGCGGTCGGATTTGACAGGGCCGAAAAAGAGTTCAGCCACATCATCAGCCCAAACTTTGCTGTTGTTTTCGCTGACCGGTTTTTTGGATTTGCCGGGCGGCAGAGTTACAGTAACAGTGACGGCCTCTTTATCAAAGTCAATTGAAAAGGGTATATTGCCCTGCATCTGATTATTTTTTGAGGGAGCAAAGTTCACCGCCACCGGCGTGACCGGCACATCGGCGGCAATTTTGGCAGCGCCGGGGGCGGCACTGATTGCAGATTTGCTTTCTTTCAGCGAGATATTATCGAACAGTATATAATCGCCGACTTTCCAGCGGTCAAGATTTTTTGCCGGATCAAACACGCTGAACACCAGCGCCATACGTTTGGTGCGTTCATCGGTTTTGAATGTGCCGCTGTAACGGCTCCATTCATTGGCGGTGGGTTTGACCGAACGGAAGTTGGTGTAGGTTCGTTTGGTCAGGTTTTTGCCCTCTTTGTAGTAAGGTTCATCGGTGAAAAACTCAATCACGCCAATGCTGAACGCGCGCATTGTACCCTTGACCTCTACGGAAAAATCGTATGTGGTATTGGGCTTGACTTCGATCCCTGCCTGATTGCGCGTTCTGCCGAAATAGGGGTAAAGGTTGATCGCTTTGCCGGGAACGATCTTCAGCAGTTCAAGTTTCAGACAGCGGTTCCACGATCTGTCTTCGGTAAAAATCGAAAACCTTGCTGAACCGCTTGCCCAGCCGGAAACAACCGGCATATCTTTACCGTCAAAATTACCGTTTACAAAAAGTTCCCTGCCGGAAAGACCGGCACAACCAATGGCAAAAAGAGCCATTATCACCAATTTTTTATACATACTGTTCCTTACAAATCCTTGCTTATAAATCACTGCATTTAATTATAATCAGGAAAATATTTTTTACAATGGAATAATCTTGCTAAAACTGAACTGATCTTGCTAAAAGAGTGTTTTTTCTTATTGCGCCGCATACGCGGGCAGTACGGTTGATGGCGGCTTGGGAAGTATTGGGAAGTGTTGGGAAGTATTGGGAGGGTTTGGGAGAATACATTGCCGCCTTTACTGTAAGCAATACAGTGTGATATTGCTTACCGGTTTAAAGCGGCAAAGAACAGTTCCCAAAATTTCCCAAAGCCTCTCAAAACCTCCCAAAATCTCCCACGCCGCAACGCACAATTCCGCGCCGCGCAGGCGGCAGAACCTTGCGCCGCATACGTTTAGTGGCGCCGCATACGCGGGCGGTCAGAACTTCAGATTCTCCGCGTACCAGCGGCAGGCTTCTTTCAATCCGGCACGGATATCGAACTGCGGGTCATAACCCAGCAGACGCCGCGCCTTTTCTATGCTGGCAAGGCTGTGGGGTATATCTCCGGCACGGGCGGCACCGTGTTCGGCAACCGCATCTGCCACCGCCGGATCGAATTGGGCAAGATTTTCTTTGAGCGCCTCAAAAAGTTCATTAAGTGTAGTCCGTTCGCCGTATGCCACGTTGTAAACGGTATTGAGTGCGGCGGGGTTTTCCGCTAAAAGTGCCTTTTCGTTGGCTTGCAGAACATTATCTATGTAGGTAAAGTCGCGGCTGTAAGAACCATCGCCGTTGATTACGACCTTTCCGTGCCGGAGCAGTGCAATCACAAATTTGGGAATCACGGCGGCGTAGGCTCCGTCGGGATCCTGCCTTCTGCCGAAAACATTGAAGTAGCGCAGCCCCACGGTATCGATATTGTAAAGGTCGTGGAAATTCTGCGCGTAGAGTTCATTTACATACTTGGTTATAGCGTAGGGCGAAAGCGGTCTGCCGATATTTTCTTCAACCTTGGGTAGTCCGGTGCTGTCGCCGTAGGTTGAACTGCTGGCGGCGTAAACAAAGCGTTTGACCCGGACTTCCTGTGCGGCATAGAGCATATTCACAAAACCCGATATATTAACCGCCGTAGTCGTCATCGGATCTTTGATTGAGCGCGGCACACTGCCCAGCGCCGCCTGATGCAGAACATATTCGCAATTCTGTACCGCCTGACGGCAATGTTCCATATTGCGTATATCGCCTTCGATAAGCGTAAAATTTTTATTACCGGCAAAAGCGGCAAGATTTTCACGCTTGCCGGTGGAAAAATTATCCAGCACAGTAACAATATTGTTCTGGGCAAGAAACTTTTCCACCAGATTCGAGCCGATAAATCCGGCTCCTCCGGTGATCAGAATCCGGCTGTTTTCCAGTTTTTGCACCATTTTCTGCTCCCGGAAATAATTTTTCAATCAAAAAGTTTATCGACCATTTCCGCGAAGATCCTGCCGGGAACCGTCTTGGCAAACGCCTGGATAAAGGGCGTTCCGGCATCGCCGCCCTGACAGATCACCGGGTCGATCGGAATTTTTGCCAACAGTTTTACGCCGAACTTTTCAGCCAGTGCTTCGCCGGCACCGGAAGCAAAGATTTCGGTAACTTTGCCGCAATCCGGGCAGACAAAACCGCTCATATTCTCCACAATACCCAACACCGGGAACTCCAGCTGCTGACAGAAATTCAGCGACTTGATAACATCGTTGGCAGCCACCTGCTGCGGCGTGGTGACAATGATCGCGCTCTTATCGCCTTCCAGCAGCTGGCAGACGGTCAGCGGTTCATCGCCGGTACCCGGAGGAGAATCGATAACCAGATAATCAAGATCGCCCCACGCCACATCAGTAAGGAACTGCTTGATAACGCCGATCTTCATCGGTCCGCGCCAGATAATGGCGCCTTCCGGATCGTCAAACATAAATCCGAGTGACACAACTTTGAGCGCACCGATCGACTGCGGCAGAATACGGTCATTTTCCATACGCACGCCGACATTGCCCAGTTTAAGCATCTGCGGCACACTCGGGCCGTGGATATCCACATCCAGCAACCCCACGCTGTAACCTGCCATTGCCAGCGATACAGCCAAATTTACCGAAACGGTGCTTTTGCCCACGCCGCCTTTGCCGGACATAACCACGATCTTGTGTTTGATCCGGTTCATAGTATCTTTCAAACGGCAGTCTTCTGCATTTTTTTCTTTGCTGCTGCAGTTGGAACAATCTCCATTACAAGCCATATATAAATCTCCTTAAAGTTGGTTGCACACTTTATTATAGCACAAATACTGTTATTTGCAACTATTTATTCAACGCCGCATCCAATGCCCGGCGCATTGCCTCCACCGGAGCGGGCTTTTGAGTCCACAAAGTAAAACTTTTTGCCCCCTGATGCAGGAGCATACCTCTGCCGTCGGCACACGGTATATTATTCCGGTGCGCAAACTCCTGCACCGGCGTGGCGTGATAGATCATATCAAATACCGCCGGAGCATTACGCAAAAGTTCCAGATCGACCGGCGGCACATCGCCTGCGCGCAAGCCCGAACTGGTTGCCTGTATGACCACACTGCACTTGCTGACTGCTCCGGCGATCGCGGCGGATTCCTCATTGCCCAGCGCGGAAACTGTGACTGTACCGTTTTGCAGCTCCTCTGCCAGAGTTTCGGCTTTGCTGCGGGTGCGGTTGACTATAGTCAATGCTGCGGCACCGCGCCGCACAAACTCAAACGCCACAGCCTGCGCCGCGCCGCCGGCGCCGAGTATTACAATATCAGCACCTTTTATATCCAGATCAAACGCCTCTTTGAGCGCGGTTTCCAAGCCGTAACCGTCGGTGGAGCTGCCGTAAAGTGTGCCGTCATCCTGTACAATAACAGTGTTTACGCTGTTGGCTGCCAGCGCATCGGGCGCAATGTTGTCCAGCAGCGGGATCAGGGCGGCTTTGTGCGGTACAGTGGCGTTGAAGCCTTTGAGATTTCTGCGGGCAAATTCCACAAATTCCGGCAATTGTTCCGGAGTTACGTGATATTTACCGTAACATCTGCCCATATTGATTGCTTCAAATCCTGCATTCTGCATTGCCGGCGAAACACTGTGCGCCACCGGGTCGCCGATAACTGCGTAGCGTATGGAATCATTTTCCAGAGTAAACATCTTATCCCTCACTTTATAAGCATACAGTCGCCGTAACTGTAAAAACGCATCTTTTCTTCGATCGCCCGCTGGTAGGCGTGCAATATCTTTTCGCGGCCGGCAAAGCACGATACCAGCATCAAAAGCGTACTTTTGGGCAGATGAAAATTGGTTATCAGCATATCCACGGCGCGCGGTTTGTAGGGCGGATAGAGAAATATATCGGTTCCGCCCTGCGCGGCGTGCACTCTGCCGCTTTCGTCAGCACAACTTTCCAGCGTTCTTACCGTGGTGGTACCCACGGCGACAACTTTTCCGCCGGAAGCGCGGGTGGAATTGATCATATCGGCAGTTTCACTGCTCAAAACATAAAACTCGGTGTGCATCTTGTGATCGGTTATGATCTCTTCGCTGACCGGCTTGAAAGTTCCGGCGCCAACGTGTAGAGTCACTTCGGCGCGCTTCACCCCGGCAGACTGCAGTTTTTCCAGAATGGCGGGGGTAAAATGCAGTCCGGCTGTCGGTGCGGCGACCGCTCCGGAAACCTTGGCAAAAACGGTCTGATAGCGTTCAAAGTCAACCCCTTCATCGCCGCGTTTGATATAAGGCGGCAGGGGTATATGACCGTAAACGCTCTGCAGCGCTTCCTGGTCGGGCGTATCAAAGTCGATTACAAAAGTACCGTCATTTAATCTTTCCGCCACTGTAAACGACGGGGCATTGTCCCGCAGAGCGCCCGCGTGGTCAAGCAGTACCACCCGGGTTCCCGGCAGCGCCCGTTTGCCCGGTTTGAGCATTGCCTGATAGCGGCACCCGGGCACCATCCCGCCGGCGGGATAAGGGTTCAAAAGCAATGCCTCAAAGTGCGCACCTTCCGGCAAACCGTTTTTCCTGCCGTAAAGCCGGGCGCGCATAACTTTGGTGTTGTTCGACACCAGCAGATCGCCGGGAGCCAGATATTCAACTATGTCGGAAAATTCCCGAAAAGTACATTCGCCAGTAGCGCTGTCCAGCACCAGCATCCGCGAACGGTCCCGTTTTTCAGCGGGCCGCTGGGCAATGAGTTCTTCGGGCAGAACATAATCAAAAAGATCTGTACGCATCAGCCAACCACCTTATCTGCCGGAGTTTTTCATCTGTTCGCGGAAAAACTGCAGTTCGGCGCGTTCGTAATCGCTCAAGCTGTTGATCCCTTCGCGGGAAATTTTATCCAGCAGCCGATCGACTTCCTGCTGGCTTACGCGCGTTATGTGTGGAGTCGGGCCGCCGGATGGCTGTTCAGTCTGACTGCTGCCGGAGTCATTTCCTGCGGCAGTTCCGGAGCCGGCGGCTTTGAATGTCCTGAAGCCGCGGAAGAGGTCCTTGAGACTCCAGATCACATCGCGCCGGCAGAAAAGCATCAAATAGAAATATGCCCCCACAAAACCGCCCAGATGCGCCAGATGTGCTATGTCGGTATTGAGTTTCCACTGGCTGAAAATTTCCAGCAGCGCATACACCACCACCATAGTTTTCATCTTGATGGGTACAGGTATGAACATAAGGTACATTTCCACATTCGGCCGCATCATTGCCACCGCCATCATCACCCCGAACAGTGCACCGCTTGCCCCTACCGTGGGCACGGGCGGATAATTGTTCCAGTTGGCGCACAAATGCAGCAAACCGCCGCAGATGCCGCTCAAAAAGTAAAGTATCAGAAAGCGCTTACGCCCCAGTATGGGCGCCACCAGCGAGCCGAATATGTACAAACCGTACATATTGAACAGTATATGCGTAAATCCGCCGTGAAAAAACATATATGTTACCAACTGGTACGGCGCAAAATGCTGTTCATCGCTCCAGAGATAAAGTCTGCCGTTTTCTCCAAGCCCGAGTATATACACAACTATGTTGATAATAATAAGCACCCATACGGCACTCATTGCCTCGCGGGCATCTCTGGCATAATCATCACGGTATTTCATACAGGGTCGTTCCCCGGGTATTATTTACCCTGTTTTTCTTCGTGTTCCAGCGCGTGATAACCGATGTCGCGGCGGCAGAACGCATCCTGCCACTTGATGCAGTCAACAGCTTTATAGGCATTGTTGATTGCTTCGCGCACGTTTTTGCCGCGGGCAGTAACCCCCAGCACACGGCCGCCGGTGTTGACGATCCGGCCTTCGGCATCCAGCCCGGTTCCGGCGTGAAACACTTTGGCGCCGGTCGCGGCGGCAGCTTCCAGACCGCTGATCGGATAACCTTTGGTATAATCACCGGGATAACCGCCGGATGCCATAACTACGCAAACTGCAGGTTCACTGCTCCAGACCAGTTCCGCTGAAGCCAGATCACCGGCGGCGACTTTCTGCATAACATCCAGAAGATCGCCTTCAAAACGGCTCAAAACCGCCTGAACTTCCGGGTCGCCGAAACGCACGTTGAATTCCAGAACCTTTACACCCTTGTCTGTGACCATTGCGCCGACAAACAGCAGACCGTGGAAATCGAGATTTTCTTTCTGCAGACCTTTGAGTACATTATCGAGTACATTTTTCTCTACTTCCGCCAGCACCGCATCAGTGACCACCGGTGCGGGGCTGTATGCGCCCATACCGCCGGTATTGGGGCCTTTGTCGGCATCGTAAGCACGCTTGTGATCCTGGCTGGATGCCAGAGCGCGGATGGTTTTGCCGTCAACCAGCGCCAGAACCGAGGTTTCTTCGCCGAACAGACACTCTTCGATCAACACCCGGCTGCCGGCTCCGCCGAAACCGCCTTCAAAGCAAAGGTCGATAAAATCGCAGGCATCTTTGGCATTGTCCGCAACCAGCACGCCTTTACCGGCGGCCAGACCGTCGGCTTTGACCACAATGCCGCGTTCGCCGTTGGCAAACTCTTTTGCCACATACTCTCTGGCAGGCGCGGGGCTGTCAAACTCCGCGGCGCGGGCGGTGGGGATATTGTATTTTTCCATAAACTTTTTGGCAAAAGTTTTGCTACCTTCCAGCTGCGCGGCGGCTTTGGAAGGTCCGAAAATCGCCAGACCGCGCTTTTTGAATACATCCACGATCCCGTCGCAAAGCGGTGCTTCCGGGCCGACCACGGTAAAGTCGATCTTGTTTTCCACCGCCCAGTCAGCCATTTTTTCAAGTTCGCTGACTTTGATATTGACGCACTCAAACTCCAATGCTATACCGGCATTGCCGGGGGCACAGAAGACCTTTTCCACACTCTTGCTCTGGGCAAGTTTCCAACACAAAACGTGTTCACGCCCACCGGAACCGACTACCAGGACTTTCATAATTCAACCTTTCTTTAATATTATAAACATTGAGTATTGCTATACAAAATACAGCCAAAAGTGCCGAAAAGCAAATTTACCCCGCAGAAAAGCTGTAAATTACCATTGAAAACGGTTGCAGAATCGCCACTTTGGTGCTATCTTGTAAAAAACACACCGTTCAGGAGAAAATATTATGAAAATTTCAAATCTGCTCTGTTCAACTCTGCTTATTGCGGCTGTCCTCTCCGGTGCCGGATGCGCCGGCAGCAAAAGTGTGGAAAAACTGCCGCCGGATATAAAACCGCCCAAAAGCAATGTTCTGCCGCCGAACATCTCCAGTGCCGATTGTGTTCTGACTGTTCCGCGCGATGTAAAAGCCAATTCAGGCACCCCCTGCGATGTGGATGTGCAGCTGATCAACAACGGCCGCAAAGATCTGACGCTTAAAGAGTGGTATATGCTTGACCGCAACAACTTTTCCATTTATTACCGCCGGGTGCCTGCCGACCGGCCGGTGGCAAAAAATACCCCGTTCAAGAAATATACCCCGCACATACCCGCCAAGCCGCGTCCGCGCCACGCCGAACTGAACCTCAAGCCCGGCAACCGGGCAATGGTTACGGTGACTCTGCCATTTACCGGAGAACTTGCCCCCGGCGAACCGGCGGTGTTTCAGGCATATATAGCCACTTCGCTGGTAACGTTCAAGATCAAAAGCAATCTCTTTACGGTTTACGCCAACTGAAAAAGGATTTTTACCGATTATGAAAAGCTGGCATTTTGTCGGGATCTGCGGCATTGGTATGAGCGCGCTGGCACAGTTTGCACGGACGGCTGGTTTTGCCGTTTCCGGCAGCGACCGGGCGTTGGAAAATCCGGAAAACGCGCCGCTGAAAGCGATGCTTGAAAAACAGGGGATCAAACTTTTCGGTCAGGACGGCAGCCGTTTTGCCGCCGGCAATGATCCTGCCGACGCCGTGGTTTATTCAACGGCGGTGGAAGAGAGCAACCCGGATTTTGCCGCCTCGCAAGGAGTTGCAAGAATCCACCGCGCCACCGCCTTGAAAATGCTTATCCAAATGCGCTGCTCCGGCGGCAAACTCTCTGTGGCGGTTGCCGGCAGCTGCGGAAAAACCTCCACCACGGCAATTATTTCTGAAGCGCTGTACAATGCCGGGAAAGACCCCGAATGCATCAATGGCGGAATGGTCAAAAAGTTTGTCACCGCCACCTGCCCGGGCAACTACCGCAGCGGCGCCGGAGCAATCGTTTTTGAAGCCGACGAAAGCGACAAAAGCCTGCTGGAGTTCCACCCCGATTACGCCCTGGTTCTGAATATCGGCACCGACCATTACCCCAAAGCCGAACTCATTGAAATGTTTGCACAGTTTGTCAATCAGTCGCAGCGCGGGGCAGTGCTGGAACAGAGTGTTTTTGAACAGCTGAAAGATAAGCTGCGTCCCGGTTTGGAGATAAAGACTTTTTCCGCAGAAAATGTTCAATCAGACTGGGTCATAAAAAATTACCGCACAGAAAACCGCTGCAGTATGGCGGATTTCAACAGTACCGCTGATGTTCAGCTGCCTGCGCCGGGGCTGCATACAGCATTGAATATTGCCGCGGCGGCAGCCTTGCTGGAACTTATGCAGTGCAGTGCTCCGGAAGCACTTGCACACGCACTCAACACTCACGGCGTAGCACGCAGATTTGATTTCAAGGGTCGCACCGCTGCCGGCGCTGAAGTGTACGATGATTACGCGCATAACCCCGAAAAAATCGCCAATATCCTTGCCGCCGCGCAGGAGTTGGCAGGCAGCGGCAATAAAGTTCTGGCTTTTTTTCAGCCCCACGGCTACGGTCCGTTCGGTTTTATGCAGAAAACTCTGGGGGAATATCTCAATAAACTCCTGCGGAAAAACGACCGCTTTTATCTGGCGGAACCGTTTTATGCGGGTGGTACATCGAGTTTTTCGCCGCACGCAGAGGAGGTGTTTGCCGAATGGAAAAAACTCTATCCGGCACTTCCGGTATATCTTGCCGGAGCCCGCGCTGAACTCAAAACCAAGCTGCAGAGTCAGGCCGCTTCCGGCGATATAATCCTGGTTATGGGCGCACGGGACAACACGCTGGCGGAATACGCTGCAGAACTGGGCGGCTGAATCAGCCTTAATTAAATACTGATAAAGTTCATTTTTGGCACTTTGTATTTGAAAATAAGCGATTTTATGGTATCTTATATTGAACGATAAATTTTTTAACCTTTGAGGGGGGACTTTTATGGCACAGACGGTATTGAATGAAGTATTGAAAATCGCAGTGGAAAACAACGCTTCCGATATTCATATCAAGGAAAATTCCCCGGTCTATTACCGGATCGACGGTTCGATGATCGGCTGCGACTTTGTGGCAACTTCGGAACTGCTCAATGAGTTTATTGAACAGATCACCAGTCAGAAACAGCGCAGTGCACTGGAAAATTCCGGCGACCTTGATATGTCGCACCGCGAAGACGGCGTGGGCCGGTTCCGACTCAATGTCCACCGCCAGCGCGGTCTGCTGGGTATGACTTTCCGCTGGGTCAAGAGCAAGATCCTGACCATTGAACAGCTGAAACTCCCTCCGGTTATGACCGAAATCGCCCAGGCAAAACGCGGTATCATCATCATTACCGGTACCACCGGCAGCGGTAAATCCACAACTATGGCGGCGCTGCTGCAGTACGTCAACAACTACCGTCAGGAACACGTTATCACCATTGAAGACCCCATTGAATTTGAGTTTGAAGATGATCAGTCCGTCTTTGAACAGCGCGAAGTGGGTCTGGATACAGACAGTTTTGCCGGAGCGCTCAAGCACGCCCTGCGTCAGGACCCGGATATAATTATGGTCGGCGAAATGCGCGACCGCATCAGTTTTGAAGCCGCACTGCAGGCCGCCGATACCGGTCACCTGGTGATCACTACTCTGCACGCCTCCAACGCCGCACAGGCCATTACGCGTATATTGGATATGTTTGAGAAAAACGAACAGGATCAGATCCGCGAAGCGCTTGCCACCAACTTGCGCGCTGTTATTTCCCAGCGTCTGGCGCCGCTTGCCACCGGTTCGGGCCGCGCGGCGGTCAACGAAATTATGATCAATACACCTATTGTCAGCAAACTTATCCAGGAAGACCGTCTGGAAAAACTCACCGGCGCCATTCAGGGTGGTCAGGGCGATGGTATGATGAATTTCAACCAGTGCCTGCTGGAACTGGTCAACTCCGGCCGCGTCACCCGCGAAGATGCACTGGAAATTTCTGACAATCCGGAAGGCTTGAAGATGAACTTTGAAGGCATCTTCCTCTCTGCCGATGCCGGCGGCGGTCTGGTCGGCTGATAAAAATAGATTTTACTCAACAACAAGGAGATACTGTTATGAGAAGCGACATAATGAAGTCGGGCGAAGAGCGCGCCCCGCACCGCGCTCTTATGCGCGCCACCGGTATTGCCGGTGATGATATCAAAAAACCCTTTATCGGGGTCTGCAACAGTTACACCAACATCGTTCCCGGTCACTGCCATCTGCAGGAAGTGGGCAAACTGGTCTGCGATGCCATCCGCGAAGCCGGCGGTGTGCCCTACGAATTCAACACTATGGCTATCTGCGACGGCATCGCTATGGGCCACTCCGGTATGAAATACAGCCTGCCCAGCCGCGAAATCATTGCCGACACAGTGGAATCAATGCTTATGGCACACCCGGTGGATGCGGTCATCTGCATACCGAACTGTGACAAGATCGTTCCCGGTATGCTTATGGGTACTATGCGCGTGAATATCCCCACGATTTTCTGCAGCGGCGGCCCGATGGAAGCCGGCAAACCGCGCAACGGCAATGATTCCGACCTCATCACGGTTTTTGAATGGGTGGCAAAACACCGCATCGGCGAAGTTTCCGACGAAGAACTCGCCTGTCTGGAATGTGATGCCTGCCCCGGCCCCGGCGCCTGTTCGGGTATGTTCACTGCCAACAGTATGAACTGCCTGTGCGAAGCTCTCGGTATTGCACTCCCCGGCAACGGCACCACCCTTGCCACCAGCGAAGAACGCAAAGCGCTGTGGAAACGCGCCGCCAAACGCGCTGTGGAAATGGCACTTGATCCCAATGCCAAACGCGCCAGAGACTTTGCCACCAAAGAAGCGTTCTACAACGCTCTGGTACTGGATATGGCAATGGGCGGCAGTTCCAACACCATATTGCACACTCTGGCTGTTGCTACCGAAGCGGGCGTGCCGCTTGACCTCAAAAAACTCGATGAGATCAGCAAAGCCACTCCGCACATCTGCAAACTTTCGCCCTCCAGCCCGATCCACATTCAGGATTGCCACGCGGTCGGCGGAATTATGGCAATTATGAAAGAAGCCGCCAAGCTCGGCACGATCAAACTCGACTGCCCCTGCGTTTCCGGCAAAACCATCGGCGAAGAAATTGCCGCTGCTCCGGATGCCGACGGCACCATTATCCGCAAACTTGACAATCCATACAGCGCCACCGGCGGGCTGTCGGTACTTTTCGGTAATATTGCCGCCAACGGTTGCGTGGTCAAAACTGCCGGCGTATCCAAGTCGATGCTGGTACACCGCGGTCCGGCAGTGATCTTTGAAAGTCAGGAAGAAGCCTGCGACGGCATTCTGGCTGGCAAAGTCAAAGCCGGTGATGTGGTCGTTATCCGCTATGAAGGGCCCAAAGGCGGCCCCGGTATGCAGGAAATGCTTGCACCCACCAGTTATATTATGGGCCGCGGTCTGGGCGACAGTGTGGCGCTTATCACCGACGGCAGATTCTCCGGCGGCACCCACGGCGCGTGCATCGGGCATATCAGTCCGGAAGCGGCGCGCGGCGGTCTGATCGCCTACGTTGAAAACGGCGATATGATCTCTATAGATATACCCAACCGCAGTATCGTTCTGGAAGTCGCTGAAGAAGTGATCGCCGAACGCAAAAAGAACTTTGTTCCGCCGCCGCCCAAAGCCACCACCGGTTACCTTGCCAAATATGCGGCATTGGCAACCAGTGCCGATACCGGCGGGGTGCTGCGCGTAGAGGCGTAAAAAGTGAAAGAACTGCTGATTTCTGAACTTGCACTGTGCGCAGGGAGGATCGATACGCTTATAGCAGAAGATTCCTTTCCCTGCGCGGTGGTGCCAGAATATCTTCAAAAATCGATGCGTTATTATCCGGCAGCCGGCGGCAAACGCCTGCGGCCGGCAATAATGCTCTGGAGCGCTGCCGCCGCAGGGGGCGATATGGAAAAAATCCTGCCCGCTGCCGCCGCATTGGAAGTGTTCCACAACTGGACTCTGGTGCACGACGATATTATTGATGATGATGATGTAAGACGCAACAAGCCCACCGCGCATATCGTGCTTTCGCAGGCGCTCCCCGTGGAGAAAAGCCAACAGAAAAAGTTCGGCTGCGATATGGCTGTTCTTGCCGGCGATCTGATGCAGGCGTGGGCGTTTGACCTGATCGATAAATCTTTGTGCAGCGCAGAAGTCAAATTGAAACTTTCCGGCGAATTGCGGCAGTACGGTTACATAAAACTGGTTTCCGGAGAAGCCGTGGATGTGGAGATGTCGTACTGCAATGTGGAGGATATTTCCGAAGCGGAACTTTTTGCTATGCAAAGCGGCAAAACCGGAGCGCTGCTGCACTACGCCGCCCGCGCCGGCTGGATGGCAGGCTGCGGAGAGGTTGCCGCGTGGGATTCACCGGAAGCCGCGGCGCTGGGCAGATTCGGCGATGCACTTGCCATAGCTTTTCAGCTGCGTGACGATTATCTGGGGATTTTCGGAAAACTTGAAAAATTCGGCAAACCCATCGGGTCGGATCTGCAGGAATCTAAAGCCACACTGCTTTTGATCCACGCACTGAAAAATCTGGATGCCGGCAGCAAAAAAGAGCTGCAGAGTCTGCTGGGATTGCCCGTTTACAGCGCAAGCGATATAGAAAAAGCACGCGGACTTTTTCTGCAGGCCGGCAGCGTGGATTATCTTCAGCAAACCATTGAGCAAAAAAGCAATGAAGCGCGCGAAGCACTTTCGGTGCTGCCGGAAAACCGCTGGAAAAAACTGCTTGAAACTCTGACTGATTACCTTGTCAACCGGGATAAATGATCCAAATGACCGATTATCTTGTAATAACCTGCGGCGGAACCGGGGGGCATTTCTACCCCGGCTTGAGCATTGCCCGCGCCCAACAGGCGCGCAACGGCAAGGTGCTGCTGCTGTTGAGCGGCAAAAATTCGCTGGAACAGAGCCGTATTGCCGAAAAATATTCCATTCCCGTACAGGTTCTGCCCTATATGCCTTCGCCATCACTCAAACACCCCGGCAGCTGCTGGCGGTTTATCAGAGGTTTGATTTCAGGTACCATACAGGCAAAGAAAATCCTGCGAACTGAAAAACCGCAGGCGGTACTGGGTATGGGGTCTTTTGCTTCGCTGCCGGTGATTTGGGCGGCAAAAAGTTTGCGATTGCCGATTTTTCTGCACGACGGCAATGCCCGAATCGGCAAAGCCAACCGCATATTGAGCCGCTGGGCAGAGGTGCTGGCTACGGCATTCCCCGCAGTCAATGCCGATAAAGTTCGCTGCAAGTGTATTGTCAGCGGTATGCCGCTGCGGCCCGAACTCAAGGCGGATACGCTGACCAGAGAGCAGGCGATCGCAGAATTGAATAACAGGTTTAACAGTTGCCTTGACAGCAAAAACTTTACCATTCTGCTTTTCGGCGGCAGTCAGGGTGCGCGCAAACTCAACGAAGTATTCGCTTCGGCAGTAACTGCCCTTGCCGCCAGACACGGCAATGTGCAGCTTATCCAGCTTACGGGCGCGGGCGAATTTGAAACTATGAGCAAATTTTATGCTCAAAAGGATTTTCCGCTGCTTCTGCAGCCGGGTATAGCTGAAATGCACTGGGCGTACAGTGCTGCAGATCTGGTGATCTGCCGTTCGGGGGGCAGTACCGTTGCCGAACTCAACGCTTTCGGCAAATACTCGGTGGTGGTTCCTTACCCCTTTGCTGCCGAACTGCATCAGGACGACAATGCCGATCATCTGGTGACGCTCGGCGCGGCGGTCAAGGTGAACAACTGCGATCTGGAAGATGCTATGGCTTTGGAGCTGCTGGAAAAACTCTACGCACAAAAAGACCTGGATTCCCGCGGCAAGGCTTCGATCCTGCCCGATGCGTGGAACGGTTCGGAAAAGTTCCTTGCTGAAATCGACTGCTGTATGAAAAAAGGAGAATGAACAATGGCTGGTACTGCCGGTAAATTTACCTTGAAAGTGATCATCTGCGCTATTTTTGCTGCGTGGAGCATAATTCCTGTAAAAGCTGCCGAAGAAAATAATCCGCTGGCAAATGTCTTTCCTGATTCGATCAGGGTCATAGCTCTGGTTGCACCCGGATTGCCCGCAGCAAAAAGTGAACCGATGGATAGGGCTGTAAACTATCTGCGTCAGGCGGGAAAAAAGGTCAAAGTTATGCCCAATGCCCGCCGCGGCGAACCCTGTTGCAACTACAAAGATAATGTGGAAGGCAAATTGCGGATCGCCGACATCGAGCAGGCGTGGCTGGATCCGGAAGTGGATCTGATATTGTGCGTGCGCGGCGGCAGCGGAACCGCCGGGATCGTGGAACATCTGAATTGGGAAAAACTGCGTACCCGCCCTGATATGCGCGTGCAGGGATTCAGCGATATAACCTGTCTGCATCTGGCAATGCTCAAAGAAAAGGCGGGGCATCCCGTTTGCGGACCGTCGCTGACCAATCTGCTGCGGGTGGATAAAGCCAGTCTGGAAAGTATCAATCTCGGCTTGAGCGGTCAACCCCGCAAAGATATCAACCTTGAAGTGATCAAAGACGGTCAGCAGGCAGTAAGCGGTGTGATCCTGGCGGGCCATTTGAGCTTGCTGGATGTAATGAACCGCACCAAGTATAAAGCCGATACAGCCAACAGGGTGATTTTTATGGAATGTCCCAATCTGGATGCCAAACGCGCCGCCGCTGCGCTGGAGCGTTTGCGCAAAAGCGGATTTTTTGACCATTGCTCTGCGGTGGTGTTCGGCAGATTCCCCAAGTGCCGCAAGGCGGAAAAAAGCGTTAAAAAGGAATTTGCCGACAAGGTCAAATGCCCGGTATTCGATAAATTCCCTTACAGCCACGGCAAAGCCAATCATCTGCTGGATCTGCGTAAAAGCGTGGAAATATCCCCGACAGGCGTACTGAAATTTCTCTGATACGACAGGTTTTTTATGAAAAAGATATTAGTTATTGGCGGCAGCGGTCACGTTTCGGGTGCAGTAGTGCGCGCGGCATTGGCAGAAGGTCATCAGGTTTACACCATTACCCGCGGTACCCGTCCGGCGGTGGGCAAAGTTGTGGAACTCCACGGGGATCGGCACGATGAAGCTGCAATGGAAAAAATCGCGCAAAGTCTTGCCGGCGAAAAATTTGATGCCGTTATTGATGTTATTTGTTTTAATGCTGACGATATGCGCCAGACGCTGGAACTTTTTGCGCCGCAAACAAAACAGCTGCTTTTTATTTCTACCGACTGGGTTTATGAACCGACTTTGCGCCGCTACCCGCAGCCTGTGGAAGATTCGCCTTTGCTTACCGGGGATCACGACGGTCTGGAAGCCTACGGATGGGGCAAGCTTATGGCAGAAAATTATCTGCGCGAAAACGCCCCCGCAAATTGCAAATACACCATCTTCCGGCCGTGCCACATCTACGGTATGCCCTCGGAACTGGGGTGTTTCCCCGGTCACTGCCGCGATAAAGAACTGATTGCGCGGCTGTTGCGCGGCGAAACATTGCAGCTTGTGGATAACGGCAGACTCCTGCAGCAGCCCATTGCCGCCGGGGATCTGGCAAAAACCATCATCAGTGCCATCGGCAACAGCAAAAGTTCCGGCAAAGCGTTCAATATGGCGGGCCCGGATATCGTTGAATCGCGCGAATACTATCAGATCATAGCCGATGCATTGAATGTGCCGCTGAAAACTGCCGATGCAGACTATGATGAATATTTGAAAGCCAATCCCGGACACCGGCCGTTTCTCTGCCACCGGGTTTACCGGCTGGATGATCTGCGGAACGCCGGATTGTATGTGCCTGCCACGCCGCTGCGCGAAGGTCTGAAGGAACATACTCTGAAGCTGCGTAAAAAATTGGAACTTTGAGATACACGCAGTTGTCCGGTTTTATCAGCCGGGTTAACCGTAAAGGAGGTATATTATGGCAAAAGTACAGGAATGGAACGAACAGGAATTTGCATCGGCAATCAGTCAGGGCGTAACGGTGGCGGATTTTTACGCCGTCTGGTGCGGCCCCTGCAAAATGATGATGAGCGTGCTGGAAAAAGCCGTCGCAGAGTTCAGCGATGATGAAATCAAAGTCGGCAAGATCAATATTGATTCCTGCCGGGAACTGGCAGCAAAGTACAATATCCGCACGATCCCGACTTTTATGATTTTTAAAAACAACGAAGTAAAGAGCGTGCATATCGGAGTGCAGGGTCAGCAGCAGCTGATCCGCGCCATCCGCAGTGCGATGAATGAATAAATGAAAAAAACTGTTGATGTTGTCGCCGGGGTGATCTTTGACCCGCAGCGGCGCCTGCTTGCCTGCAGCCGGCCGGCGGGCAAAAGTTGTGCCGGCAAATGGGAATTTCCCGGCGGCAAAGTCGAAAAACACGAAAGTTATGCCCGTGCCCTGGAGCGCGAACTGATTGAAGAACTGGCTCTGGAAGTGACTGTTCTGGATGAAATGTACCGTCTGGAGGTACAACTGCCGGATAAAGTGCTGGTGCTGCATTTTATCCGGGCATTGACAACGGAAAACACATCTCCGGTGCCACAGGAGGATCAGCAGTTCCGCTGGCTCGGAAAAAATGAGATTTTCAGCGTGGATTGGCTGGAAACAGATCGGGAATTTGTGGAGTTCATCGCCCGCAGTATAAATACGGGTGTTAATTTATAAAATATTTTACCGGGAGATCTTTTTTATGAAAATGAGTGATGCGTACAGTGGTTTTTCCATTGATTTTTCACGTATGAATGTAAGCTGGAGCGACCTTGATGCGCTGCAGGATAAATTTGTCCGTGCTGCACGGGAAATGGCAGCACTGGAAGCCGGGGCGGTCAAAAACCCCGACGAAAACCGCAAAGTTACCCACTTTACCGATCGCGCGGCGTACCGGACATCGGCGCTCTTTAAGGATGTGGAAAAGTTTGCCGGTGATATTATCAGCGGCAATATCACCGGCGGCACCGGCAAAAGATTCGATGCTGTTGTGCTAAACGGTATCGGCGGTTCGGCGCTGGGCCCGCAGCTGCTGCAGTTTGCTGTCAACGGCCCTTACTGGAACGAAAAAAGCCCTGAAGAAAGGAAAAACTGCCTCAAAGTCTATTTCCTTGACAATACCGACCCGGCAGGGTTGCGCGATGTGCTGGAAAAAATCGATCTGGAAAGTACTCTCCAGCTTTGTGTTTCCAAATCCGGCGGCACCCAGGAAACCCTCAACAACCTCACCGCGCTGGAAAATGTTTACAGAAAAGCCGGCTTGAACTTTGCCGACTTTGCCTGCGCCATAACAATGACCGGCAGCAAACTCGACAAACAGGCAAAAGATTCCCATTATATAAAAGTTTTCCCGATGGCGGAATCCATCGGCGGCAGAACCAGCGAAACCAGCATTGTCGGACACCTGCCCGCAGCGTTAAGCGGTATCGATTTCCGGATGTTCCTCGAAGGAGCCTGCCGTATGGATACCTGGACACGCAACAGCAATTACCGCGACAACCCCGCTATGATGCTGGCGGCTATGTGGTACATTGCCGGTCAAGGCAGGGGCGACCGCAATATGGTCATCGTGCCGTACTCCGACCGGCTGGTGCTGCTTTCACGCTATCTGCAGCAGCTGGTTATGGAAAGTCTGGGCAAAGAACTGGATCTGGACGGCAAAACCGTGCACCAGGGGCTGAATGTTTTCGGCAACAAAGGAGGCACCGATGCCCACGCTTTCATCCAGCAGCTCAACGACGGCCGCGATGACTTTTTTGCCACTTTTATAGAAGTTCTGCGCGACCCGGAATATGTTCCACTGGATGGCGACCGCTCAATGGGCGACTATCTACACGGCTTCCTCTACGGACTTGCCGCCGCGCTGGAAAGCAAAAAACGCCCGGTCATAACTATGGAAATAACCACTGTTTCGCCCGCCAATCTGGGATCGCTGATCGCGCTGTATGAACGCGCAGTGGCAATTTATGCGGAATTTATCAATATCAACGCCTTCCACCAGCCCGGCGTTCAGGCGTACAAACTTGCCGCCAAGGGAATTCTGGAAATCCGCGATCAACTCTTTGCCAATCTGCCGCAGGGCAGTTGCGGAACTGCTCAAAAGTTGGCGGAAACTGCCGGTCTGACCGGGCAGGAAGCCGCCGTTGCCGGCTGGCTCAACCGCGCTGCAGCCAATCCGGAAGCCTACAGCGTGGAACGCAAATTTTCCGCTGAAGAAAATGACTGGGTCTATACTGTAAAATAAAAAATCCAGCCAAAACTCCGGAAAGGATCTGTAAGACTATGTCAATACCGGGACTTATTTTTTTAATACTGATTATTGCGTTCATTTTTATTTTCAACAGTTTGATTATGAAACGCAATGTAGCGGAAAACTCTCTTGCCGTGGTCAACGCCTATCTGAAACGGCAGTTCGAAGTGACAGCCGATCTGCTTGCCGCAGTGCCGGATATTGCCCCTGAAAGCGTTGATGAGCTTAAAAATCTGATCGCTCAAAAGACCACCGGCAGTGATATGCAAGCCAAAGCGGCGCTGGAAAGTGCTTTCCGCGTCCGTCTGGCAGATTTTATTGCCGACATCAACAGTGAATCTTCCGAAATAACCGGTTTGAAGAATGAATTAACTGAATTGGCTCAACAGTATGAAAAAGCCAAGACAGCTTATAATCAGTCAGTTACAACCTACAATCAGGCAATCAGCACCTTTCCGGGTACGCTGTTTGCCCGGTTGATGCATCTGCAGAACAAAGAACTTTTTTAATTCCTGATAAAAGCAATTCCGGCTGAAGTTTTTGGGAAAAGGGTGCGGGAAAAAGAACCTTTTTCAAACGCTCTGTTCCCGACACGGGCAGGTAAATAAAAGCTATATGATTAACTTTTGGGCGGGAATCTTTTTTAAACTTGAAGGGCATTTATCTTTTTGCGTTGCAAAAAGATAAATGCCAAGGAAAGGTTTGGAAAAAAGGGGTGGAGTTTGAGGAGGGGAAAAAGGACCTTCCCTCAAAAGGTCTTTTTCCCCTCCTCAATTACCGACCCTTATTGGGAACAAAGCATTTTCTTTTACGAGTACGGCAATACACTCCTGCTTATCCGCTTTGACAGCCCTGCAAACACCTTGCTGCAGACTGTATTCACCGTGTGGATCAAAACCGTGTTTGTCCGGTTAACAGGTCACTCTGCTTATGTGATATGTTTTATGCGTCAGAAAAAAGTTTATTTACAAGTTTTTGCTTGAGTTTCATAAAAATTGGGACATTAACTGTTTTCAATATTTATTTTTATCACAATCAGCAATTATATTTGAGCAGAAACAGATAACAGGAGTATGATTTATGAATATACAATTACAGAAAATCGACACCGGCTTCAAAGGTAATTACTGCTACACCCATGCCAGAGGTGCACTTATGCCGGATGGATTCGCCGTGATAACCACTCAAATGCTTGATCTTACCGGAAGTGATATCTTTTTCGGCATGCAGATGCTCACCAGCTGCGATGGCGGAAAACAGTGGTCGTCAATCAAAAAATCAGCAACTCTTACCAGAAAAAAACTTGATAACGGCTGCGAACAGGTTTTTTGTGATGCCACACCTTTTTATCACAAAAAAACCGGTTCATTGCTCCTGACCGGGCATAATGCGGTTTATGGTGAAAAAGCACTGCTTCCCGCCCCCCCGTCCCCGGCATACATTGTGGAGCGTTTTTGACCGGGAAAAAGGCGATTGGAGACCTTTTCAACAAATTGCTATGCCGGACGGGAAAATGTTTTTTTCCTGTGGCAGCGGCAGTGGACAAATCTGTGAATTGGAAAACGGCGATCTGCTCATCCCGGTATATTTTATGTCATATGATGAAGCAAAAGATCCGTGGCACAACACCTATCACACAATGGTAATGCGCTGTTCATTTGACGGCAGGGAAATCAAAGTTCTGGAATATGGGAAAACACTTTCGACAACCACTCCGCGCGGGTTGTATGAACCGTCAATAATCAATTTCAAAGGCAGATTTTTCCTTGCTATGCGTAATGATACCTATGGTTATGTAACTTCCGGCAAAGACGGATTGAATTTTGATACTCCGCAAATACTTTGTTTCGATGACGGAAGCGAATCAGGTAATTACAATACCCAACAGCACTGGCTGATCTGCGGCGGAGAATTATATCTGGTTTACACTCGGAAAAATGCAAATAATGATCATATATTCCGCCATCGAGCGCCGCTTTTCATAGCCCGTTTTGATACGGAAAAAATGTGCCTGATCCGTTCCTCCGAAAGAATTGTTGTTCCGGAAAGAGGTGCAAGGCTTGGTAATTTCGGATGTGTCACCATTTCTGACTCCGAGGCCTGGGTGATTGCTTCAGAATGGATGCAGACCAATCCTCCGAATCCGTATGATTGGACTGTATGTATGAAATACGGAAGTGATAATTCAATATTCGTTGCAAAAATTACCGCCGGAAAAAACTGAAAATAAAAAATGGTTTTTATCGCATTTTTTCTTTCAACCGGTTGAATTTTCAGAAAAAAATATTGCAATCATCTTAAAACAAACAAGTTGGAATTGCTTTTATTGAAATAATAAAAGCAATTCCTGCGAAAGTTTTTGGAAAAAGGGACGTGGGGAAAAGAACCTTTTTTCAAAAAGGTTTTTTCCCCACAAAACAGTTTTGCAACAACCCCTTTTGGCAAATATTATTTGACGGCGTTGGGTTTGGTCATAACTACACATTCGAGGAACATATTATTTTCCTGGCGGGAGTTTTTGACGTATGCGGGGCCGACGATTTTCAGGCTGAACCAAACATCCCAGCGGTTATCGGCGCCGTCGAGGTATGCTTTATCCAGTCGGCAGTTAGTCCACCAGCCCCAGCCCCAGAAGACGGTTTGGGCACCGAGTTCCACGTTGCGTATGCAGTACCAGTGATATTTTTCGTCTTGCGGAATGGCGGGCTTTTCCACATTAATGGTTTTAGTCTTTTTATGGGTCTGATTGGTTACGCCGTAGATAGATTTGCCGTGTGAAGGGTTGTTGGGTTTGGTGTGGATCTCGGCAGTCTGCTTCCAATCGTGGTATTTGCCGACGCGCACAACCGTTTTAAGCGGCGATTGCGCATCTTTTACGTGTGAACGGGCGTGGAAGTCGATAGCAGAAAATTTGTGGATCTCATCAGCAGGCAAATGGGCGAATTTCTTTGGGGTGGCAAATTCAAATGAAACCTTGGCGATTTCATCTTCAACTTTGGGCAGAAGTTTTTTTGCTTCCAAAGGCGTGTAAAGATAGTTGATCTGGCGTATCCGCAGCTTGCGGTACTCCTTTAAGAGTTCAGCTTTGGCAAGTTTGCCCCGCAGATTATCGTAATAAAGCATCGTGCGCAGTACGGGCAGGAGTTCCCGTTCAATGCGCAGCTGGTAAGGTGAATTATTTTTTACTGCCGCTTGCGCTTTTTTAAGCAAAGTGTAGAGTTCGTTCATAAAAGCAGGTGTCTGATAGGGGCGGGCAAAGTTGCCGCAGTTGAGTAATATCGTGCAATCGTTGATCGCAGCGGCAAGTTTGTAATACACTTGCGAAACGTATTCTGCGCCGTCACCGTAATAGAGTTTTATAAACTCGTCAGTCAAAGCCTTGTCATCTTTGGTTATGTCGTCCAGCAACTGCACGGCCAGATAGAGCTGCAGTTCGTAAAAGTTGCCGTCAACCTCGTAGAAAAGATGCTCGGCTTCGGTAAAAAATCTGCGGATGCCCGCGTTGTAAAAGAGCAGCAGATCTTTTTTGATGGTCGGAGCAACCGTGTCAACGTGGGGCGGAAAATACCACCTGCCGCCCATATTCCAATAATCATAAATGGTGGTTATGGGGATGTTTTTTTCTTTCCACGAATTGAACACAGCCAGTTGTTTATGGTTGATCGGGTGAGTCAGCGGTCGGAAACAATCGCTGCGGAAATAGAGATCGCAATACTCAATGGCAACATTTTTGGCGGGCTTGATATAGCGCGGTGCTTTTTCTGTAGAAACATACGCCGAAGTCCCGATCGTTATTTCAGGATGATCCTTGGCAATGGCGTTAGCAACGCGGTTGATAAAGGTCAAAAGCAGACCCGCTTCGCTGCCTTCGCGTTGAGTAATGGCTTTACATTCAGGGCAATAACAAAGATAATTCGTGGAATCGGCGTGATTGATGTTGTAAAGCGTGGGCCATAACTCTTTGGGCGTGTTTTTACGGTCGGCAGCAATAAATTTGCGCAGTTGAGCAGTGGCGATTTCGGCAACAGCGGGATTGGAATAGCAGATTTCGCCGCCGACGCTGCGTTTGGCATCGCCGTGGAAACGCTTGCCTTTAGCGTCCATACTGAAATATTCGCTGTGTGTTTTGAAGTAAACATCAGGATCAACAAATCTGTAGATCGAGTGAACCTGCGGGAATTGGCGCGAATGTATATTGGCTCCAGGCGCGTGAATGGTACCGCGGTTGAAGCGGTGGAACTCCAGCAAACGCGTGCCGATCTTCTGCGATTGATTGACTGAATAGATATCGCGCCTGCTGAACGAAGGTTCGCCGCGTTTGTCAATTGCTTTTATCACTGCTGTTTTCTGTTTGGGGAAATGTTTGGCATCGTGCGCCAGATAGCGGCAGTTGAAGCGGTCTTCCAGCAATTTATGTATGGCGATCATCTGACCGAAGTTGAATCCGCCGCCGATAACGATGTTGCTGCCAATGCTTTTATACAGATATTCTTCGGGTTTGAAGTTGCGGAAATCAATACCGTTGCTGCGGGCAAAGTGGGTATCGCCGATCACAAAAGCAGGGTATTCGGGAGTCCAGGAGTCTTCAGACATAATTGCAAAAGTCGCTCCTGTGATCTCTTTAAGATACGCAGCCAGCCGTTTGGCGGCAAACAGCGAATTGTTTTCACAGCCATCCCATAACTTTTCTATAAAGTAGCTGTAAAAACAGATTTTGCAAATAATTTGCAGATTTTTTCGCCAGGGGTACAAATACAACAGTCCCTTGTCATTTTTGCGTTTCTATACTTATTTTAAATCTTCC
>JAZNBV010000054.1:0-12423 GCA_045587205.1 Victivallaceae bacterium | reverse complement strand
TTTTGGAGCCGACTTCATTTCATTACGCCGTGCCAAGAAATGGGGTTCCGCCGTCGCCAAAGGCTATGGCGGGACAAGGTGGGGAAAAGAACCTTTTTTCAAAAAGGTTTTTTCCCCACAAAACAGTTTTGCAACATCCCCGGTACAAGTTGTTTACAACGCGCTCTTCAGCGCAGTTCCACCTTGAGATCTGCTGCCAGACGGTCACGCAGTTTATTGTATGCTTTGTTGACTTCGTCGTCGGTCAAAGTACGGTCGGCGGCACGGAAAGTAAAACGGTATGCGGCACTTTCCTTATTTGCTCCCAGCGTCTTTTCATCGGCAAAGAGGTCAAAGAGTTCGATCTTTTCCAAGTTCTTCAAATGTATATTGTTGACGAACTTGACAATTTCCGCGTGAGTCAGACTCGCCGGCTTGATGAACGCCACGTCGCGCGTGGTAGCAGGAAATGTGGACACAGGGATCAGAAATTCCGGCTGAAGTTTGGCTGCCAGCAGGTTTTCCACTTCGATTTCGGCATAAAACACTGCGTTGGAAGTACGCCATTTGGCGGTATAGCGCTTATTGAGTTCACCCAGCGCACCGGCGTATTTACCATCAATGTAGAGCGCCAGACCTTTTTTACCGGCAAAACGCTCATCTTCCACCGGCTCAAAGCCCCACGAAGCAATGCGGCGCATCGTGCAAAGCGATTCGACTACCCCCTTGAGGTCGTAGAAATCGCAGCACTCGGAAGCTTCCGCCGAATAGCGTTCCGGGTGGCGCGGACCGGTGAGCACCAGAGCAATACTCTGCCGTTCTTCCGGGAAGAGCGCCTGATTCTTGCAGAAGCTGCGGCCCAATTCGAAAAGGCGCAGAGAGAGATTTCTGCGGGCAATATTGCGTTCCACACTTTCGAGCATTTCGCCCAGCATCGAAGGACGCAATACCGCCAGATCCAGACTCATAGGATTACCGATCTTCATCAGATCATCAGCGGTAAAGCGCGGATCGCTCAATGCCGAAGATTCCTTGACCATACTGTAATGCATACATTCAAACAAGCCCAGGCGGATCAATTCTTCGCGCAGCTGTTGAATCTTGAAATATGTATCATTGCGGATGGTATCGACCACGGTCGAGCGCACGCGCACAGTCGGAATATTATCGAGTCCGTAGATACGGGCAACTTCTTCGGCAAGGTCAGCTTCCCGCGTAAGATCCATACGGAAAAGCGGAGCAGTGACCACGCAATCATCATTGGTGACATTGCTGATGACAAGTTCCAGTCCTTCAAGAATGGCAATTATTTCTTCGTTGCTCAACGGCGCACCGACCAGCGAACGGATGCGGTCAAAACGGCACTTGACTACCGGATTTTCGGGACGCATACCGCTGACTTTGATAAGGTCAGTGGCAATGTAACCGCCGGCAGTTTCCAGTATCAGCTGGGCGCAGCGGTCAGCGGCGCGGTCGCAGCCGTCAAAGTCAACGCCGCGTTCATAGCGGTAACTGGCATCGGTGGAAAGACCGATACGGCGGCTGGTGGCGCGGATATTGGATGCATCAAAAATTGCACTTTCGATCAGCAAATCAACGGTATTTTCGCTGACGCCGGAATTTTCGCCGCCCATAACGCCGGCGATCGCCATCGGTTTGACCGCGTCGCAAATGACCAGAGCGCGTTCATCGAGTTTGCGTTCAACTCCGTCCAGTGTACGGATAACTTCACCGGCAGTGGCGCGGCGTACCACGATGCGCTTGCCTTCAAGTTTATCCAGATCAAATGCGTGCAGCGGCTGACCGAGTTCCAGCATCACATAATTGGTAACGTCAACCACATTGTTGATGGGGCGCAGACCGGCACTGATCAGGCGTTCCTGCAGCCAATCCGGGCTGGGCTGGATCTTGACATTGCGGATAATACGCGCGCCGTAGCATTTGCAGAGATCCGGAGCATCAACTGTAAGTAGATCATCAATCTTTTCCGGATTTTCCACCGCCGGCACCTTGATTTCCGGCATCACCAATTTGCTCTTGAGCAGACACGCCACATCGCGGGCGATCCCCACGTGCGACAGCCAATCCGGGCGGTTGGGGGTCAATTCCAGTTCCAGCGTGGCATCGCCGGGAAATAACGCGGCAACCGGCGAACCCAATTCCAGAGTTTCATCCAGCTCCAGCAGGCCGTCGTGACCGCCGGGTACGCCGATTTCATCTGCGGCGCACATCATACCGCAGGACTCAACTCCGCGGAGTTTGGAGCGCTTGATCTTGAACGAGCCTTCGGGAGTGTTGAAGACCGTGCCAATCCTGGCAAGCGGGACAACTTTACCGGCATCGCAGTTGGGCGCGCCGCAGACCACCTGGATAGTTTCAGTACCGTCAAACACCTGACAGACCGACATATGATCGCTGTCCGGGTGCGGTTTGCGTTCCATAATTTTGGCAACCACCACACCATCAGGCACTCCGGCAGCCTGTTCGATACCTTCGACTTCGATCCCCGCCATTGTCAATTTATCACACAATGTGGCAAGATCGCAATCAATATTCACATAGCTTTTAAGCCAATTATAACCGATTTTCATAATCTGTAAACTCCTGAATCAGAATTGAGCGAGGAACCGCACGTCATTTTCATACAACCAGCGGATATCGGCAATGCGGTAGCGCATCATAGCCAACCGTTCAATACCGAATCCAAACGCAAAACCGCTCCACACTTCCGGATCATACCCCACATTGCGCAGCACATTGGGGTCAACCATACCGGCACCGGCAATTTCCAGCCAGCCGGATTGTTTGCAGACATTGCAGCCCTTGCCGCCGCACATAATGCAGGAAAAATCGTATTCCACGCTCGGTTCGGTAAAGGGGAAAAAGTGCGGACGGGTACGGATGCGTACTTCCGGACCGAACATTTCAGTAGCAAAATTCTGAAGCACCGCCTTCAGGTCAGCCAGTGACACATTCTTATCAATGTAAAGGCCTTCGATCTGGTGGAAATTCATACTGTGCGTGGCATCGGGTGTGTCGCGCCGGAAACAGCGGCCGGGCGCAACGATTCGCACCGGCGGTTCGTGCGATTCCATAACGCGAATCTGCACCGGCGAGGTCTGGGTACGCATCAAACGACCGTCGGGGAAATAGAATGTATCGCCGGGATCGCGGCTGGGGTGATCCTGCGGGGTATTCAACGCATCAAAGTTAAAATACACCTGTTCGATTTCCGGACCTTCCGCGACCATAAACCCCATACGACGGAAGATCGCAGCACATTCATCAATAACCTTGACCACCGGGTGCTTGTGTCCGACTGCCATCTGGCGGCCGGGCAGTGTAAGATCAATGGCATCACCGGATGCTTCAGCAGCATTGCTCAAACGCGCCAGCGCTTCCTCAATCATATTCTGCAGTTTTTCGCGCGCAATGTTGAACGCCTTGCCGGCGGCGCCGCGCTCTTCGGGGGCAAGCGAACCCATCTGTTTGCTCAATGCCGGCAGCAAGCCTTTACGACCGATAAGATCAATACGCACTGCTTCAACTGCATCAGGAGCAGTTGCGGCGGCGAGTTTGACCTGGGCTTCTGCCAACGCCTTTTCAATAGCTTCTACAATTTGATTAGCCATTTTTTTCACCTGTTATGTTGGTTGGATAATGTTTTTTGTAAAACTTGCAAATTCAACAGTGCTCTGTAAAATTTGCAAGCTGCACAAAACTTTTTTACCGCTTTACTGCAGCTTTTTCTTTTCTGACCTGCAAAAAAGAAAAAGCTTGAGAGCGTGCCTTTCTCAAAAAGGCCCGGCTCTCAAGCTGTAATTTCTTAAACTACCGATTCAATCGGTGATCAAAAGTTACTTGGCGCTGGAAACTTTTTCCACCAGAGCCTTGAACTCCTGAAATTCCGTAACTGCCAGATCAGCCAGCATCTTACGGTTCAGCTCAATCCCGGCCTTCTTGAGACCGTTCATAAACTGGCTGTAGTTGGTACCCAGCATACGGCAGGCGGCGTTGATACGCACAGTCCAGAGCTGACGATACTGCTGCTTCTTCTGTTTACGGCCACGGTACGCGTGGGTCATCGCCTTATCAACGGCATCATACGCGGTACGGATGCGTTTGCTGCTGGCACCGTAAAAACCTTTGGCGCGCTCCAATACGCGCTTACGGCGTATTCTGGAAGCGACTGCACAAGTTACTCTACTCATAATATAAATTCCTCACGTTTAGCTTGTTTAGAGTTAAGCCTCAACCTTACAGACCGTAAGGCAGAGCCACCTTGATACGCTTCTTTTCTGCGGGCGAAACTTCACCATCCTGACGGAGGCGCAGACGGCGTTTGGCGTTTTTAGTGGACATGAGGTGACGGGCACCCGCCTTGTTGTGGCGGTACTTACCGGTCCCGGTCTGCTTCAGGCGCTTGGCAGCGCACTTCCGGGTCTTCAATTTAGGCATCGTTTTTCTCCTTTTCTTTGCGAAAGCGTCAATGACTTATTCTTCGCTGTCGTCATCGCCGTTTTCAGGTTGTTCGTTATCCTCCCGGGGCGGCAGATGCCGGCCGGCCTCGGCGGTGCGCCCTGACTTCTTCAGCGGCGCAAAAAATACAGTGATATTGCGTCCCAGCAATTTCGGCTTGCCATCGGCTTCGCCATATTCTGCCAGATACGCCATAACCTTGTCCATCAATTCAAAGGCCAGATCCTGGTGGGCCATTTCGCGCCCGCGCAGCATCAATGTGACCTTCAACTTGCAGCCTTTACCGAGGAATTCCACCCCGCGTGCAAGCTTATATTCATAGTCGTGGGTATCGATATTGATATGGAACTTGACTTCCTTGACTTTCTGGGCCACATTGTTCTTGCGCTGATTTTTCAGGTTTTTCTTCTGTTCAAACAGAAGTTTACCATAGTCCATAACGCGCACTACCGGCGGTACTGCACGGTCTGAAACCAGCACCAGATCCAACCCTGATTGCTGCGCGAGTTCACGCGCTTTAGCCAAAGTTACAATATCCAACTGCTCTCCGTTTGCGCCTATCAGGCGAACCTGTTCGGCGGTAAACGAACGATCTCCCGGTTTTAACAGCTTAGCGATAACCTGATCCTCCCTGTAAAAGTCCTGGTATAAGCCTATTTCAACACATCATACCCGCGATGTGTCAATCTTTATAATATAACTCAAATTATTTTATTCGCAACTTCAAATTGCATTTTTTTCAGCAATTCTGTCAAATTCATAGCCCCAAGCTCGCCTTCGCGGCGGCTGCGGACCCCGATCAGATTGGCTTCGGCTTCTCTTTCGCCACAGACCAATATGTAGTTGGTACGCTGATTGCGGGCATCTTTGATACGCGCCCCCAGGCTTTCCGCACGGTCATCAAGTTCCACCCGGATACCGTTGGCGCGCAATTCATCGACCACCTTGCGGGCATATTCGTGCTGTTTTTCAGTAATCGGCAGCACCTTGGCCTGCACCGGAGCCAGCCACATCGGGAAAGCACCGGCATACTGTTCGATAAGAATACCGAAGAAGCGCTCCAGCGAACCGAACAATGCGCGATGCACCATATAGGGCTGATGTTTCTTGCCATCTTCGCCTACATAGGTAAGGTCGAAGCGTTCCGGCAGGTTGAAGTCGAACTGAATCGTGGTGGTCTGCCATTCGCGCCCGATAGCATCTTTGACCTTGAGGTCGATTTTCGGACCATAGAACGCGCCGCCGCCATTATCAACTTCACATTCCAGCCCGGCTTTTTTCACTGCATTGCTCAATGCATTAAGCGCCTGTTCCCAGCGGGCGGGGTCACCGACAGCCTTGGCAGGACGGGTCGCCAGATAGGGTTTGATTTCCGTAAAGCCGAAATCCTTCCAGATAGAAAGACTGAATTCCAGCACGCGGGCGATTTCGTCTTCAATCTGTTCAGGAGTACAGATAATGTGTGCATCGTCCTGGGTAAAGCCGCGTACACGCAGCAAACCATACAGTGCACCGGATTTTTCGTAACGGTACACAGTACCCAATTCAGCCCAGCGGCACGGCAATTCGCGGTAACTGCGCAGACGGCTCTTGTAAACTTCAATATGGAAAGGACAGTTCATCGGTTTGACATAGTAGTCGATTTCATCGATTTCCATAGAAGAATACATTGCATCGCGGTAGAAATCCAGGTGTCCGCTGGTCTTCCAGAGTACGCTCTGACCGATATGCGGAGTATAGAGCAGATCATATCCGTTGCTGTAATGCTTTTCGCGCCAATAGGTTTCAAACGCATTGCGGATAAATGCGCCTTTGGGGTGCCACAGCACCAGACCGGGTCCGACATTTTCAGAAAAACTGAAAAGTTCAAGTTCCTTGCCAAGTTTGCGGTGATCGCGTTTCTTGGCTTCTTCCAGCATCCGCAGATGCGCATTGAGTTCGGCTTTATCGGCAAACGCCACACCGTAAATGCGCTGCAGCATCTGATTTTTTTCATCACCGCGGAAATAGCTGCCGGCAACATTCATAAGTTTGAACGCACCGATCTGACCGGTATGTTCAACGTGCGGTCCGCGGCAGAGATCGGCAAAATCGCCGATGGTATAAAAAGTAATCTTGGAATCATCTGGAATATCCGCCAGACGCTCAAGTTTGTAGGGTTGATTTTTGCCTTCCAGAAAAGCCCTGGCTTCGTCGCGGCTCATTTCGCTGTATTCAAACGGAATATGAGCGTTGACGATCTTGCGCATCTCTTCCTCGATCTTTTCCAGATCTTCCACAGAAAGACGGTGTTCCATATCAAAATCATAGTAAAAACCGTCGCTGGTCGAAGGACCGATATCAAATTTGACATCGCCGAAAAGCTTCTGCACCGCCGCCGCCATAACGTGCGCGGCACTGTGACGGATTGTTTCAATCGGAAATTTAGCCATTTTATTCACCTGAATTTATATTTTTATAGAGTGATTTTTATGTTAAAAGTTTGATCAATACATCTTTTTCAAGCCATTATGCCTGAACAATGCCCGGCAGTCTGCCCCGCGTCGGTAACGCGGGAATCCCTCCTTTGGCAAAAAACTTTTTCCACAATAGCAACCACTTTTTTTCTCACAAGCTTAAAAAAGTTCCAACTGTTCCGGCGGCGGCTCAATTATGTCGCGCACAGGAGCAAAACTTCTGCGGTGCACCGGAGTAACACCCAATTCTTTCAATGCTTTCAAATGTCCGGCAGTGCCGTAACCTTTGTTTTCAGCAAACCCGTATCCCGGATACCGGCTGTCCAATTCAACCATCAGCCGGTCGCGGTACACTTTAGCTGCTATGCTTGCCGCCGCTATACTTGCCGATTTGGCATCGCCTTTGACTACCGAAAAAGATTCAGCAGGCAATCCCGGCACCGGCAAACCATCCACCAGCAGACAATCCGCTTCAGGAATCGCTGCCGCGGCTTCCCGCATAGCTTTGTGCGTAGCACGCAATATATTTATTTCGTCAATGACCTCCACCGGAACTTCGGCAATCGCTATTTTCACCCCGGGAACAGCGCGGATAGCTTTATCAAGTTCCTCGCGCTGCTCACAGCTCAACTGCTTGGAGTCATTCACTGCCGGGATCTCCACACCAGGCGGAAACCCGACTGCCGCCGCCACCACCGGTCCTGCCAGCGGTCCGCGCCCGACTTCATCTATACCCACTACAAAACGAAATCCCGCCTGATACTTTGCGTATTCCAGAGCGAGAAGTTCGTCATCGGCGGCAAGATATCGCCCCCCGCCGCCTTTTGTCCTGTCTGACATAATCAATTACCGGACGTCGCGCAGCTCCTTAACGCGGGCAGCCTTACCGACTTTGTCGCGCAAATAATAGAGTTTGGCACGGCGGACTTTACCGCGGCGGGTGACTTCGATCTTGTCAATACGGGGGCTGTGGATACGGAAAACACGTTCCACACCTTCGCCGAACGCCACGCGGCGGACGGTGAAAGTTTCAGCAATGCCGCTGCCGTTGCGGGCAATAACAGTACCGGTGAACGCCTGAATACGTTCGTTGTCACCTTCGACGATCTTCACATAAACCTTGACGGTGTCGCCGACGGAAAACTCGGTCACTTCACTTTTCAGGTATTCCTGAGCGACTTTCTTGAGAATTTCCATTTTTCAATGTCTCCTTTTGTATCAAAAACTTTTTAGTTGTTTTTTTCCACTCTTTCATCGATATTTGACTCAAACGGTCAAATACCGCCTTTTTATACAGATCCGGCCGCAAACGCCGTGTCAAGCGCTCCGACTGGAGCCGCCGCCAGCGTTTTATTGCCGCGTGATCACCGCTCTGCAGCACTTCCGGCACCCGCAAATTGCGGAATTCCACCGGGCGCGTGTACTGCGGATACTCGAGCAATCCCTCCGAAAAGGACTCATCTTCGCCCGATTCATCGCATCCCAGCGCACCGGGCAGCAGCCTGGTCACCGCATCAACGACCACCATCGCCGCCAGATTACCGCTGGTCAAAACATAATCGCCTATGGAGAGTTCTTCACAATTGTGGAGCAGACGCACCCGCTCATCCAAACCCTCATAATGTCCGCAAACCAACAGCAGCTCTTTTTCCTGCGCCAATTCGCGGGCGATCTTCTGATCAAACTTACGGCCGCGCGGTCCCATCAGGATAACCCGTTTGCCCGCGCTCTTCAAATCCTCCAGCGCCTCGGTCAGCGGTTCGACCTTCATCAGCATTCCGGGACCTCCGCCGTATGGCGAATCATCCACTGTGCCGCGTTTGTCGTGCGTATAATTACGCAGATCCACTGCCCGGAGATCCAGTATGCCGTTCTCAATAGCCCGGCCGATGACACTGGATCCCAGCGGCCCCGGATAGATTTCCGGGAAAAGCGTCAATACTTCAATTTTCATAAAGCAATTCACCGTTCTCCCGGTTCAACCGGATCGATCTGTCAGTCAACGACTTCAACAGAAATACGCTGCTGCAGACGGCCGCCGGCACCCGAGACCAGCGAACGGATCGCCATAATGGTCTTGCCGCGTTTGCCAACGACCTTGCCGATATCTTCCTTGCGGCAATCGATACGGATGACCGTACCGTTTTCCGTTGCACTGGAAGAAACATTCACTTCGTCCGGGAAATCGACCAACGCCCGGACCACATAATCCACAAAGTGTTCAAGTTCACGGATCTTGTCATCACTGCAACCGCAGCAGCTGCAGGATTTTCCACCGATACCGAACAACTTCAGCAATGATTTAAACATCTTCTCTGACTCCCAAATTTCCAAATTACCGAAAGAATCAGCACCAATACTCTCCACAACTTCAGCCAAGTACTTATGCCCATTCCCGACCGGCAATCCGGAGCAGTCAGTTGCCTCTTGAAGAACAACTGACTATTCGGTTATTCAAGCTGCCGAAAACAGCTTACGCTTCAGCCGGAGCTTCTTCAGCCGGAGCTTCCGCTGCTGCGGCGGCTGCGGCTTCAGCTTCCGCCTTGGCCTTGGCTTCGGCTTCCGCCTTGGCTTTGGCTTTCTTGGAGATCGTCGGCTTGCGAACGAGATCCGCCAAAGAGATATTGTTCTTGATACGTTTTGCCACAGCTTCGACGGTTTCGCTGGGCTGAGCACCGACGCTCAACCAGTAATCATAGCGATCAACGTTAAGGGTTTCGACCTTGCTGTTGGGGTTGTAAAAACCGATTTCTTCAATCGCTTTGCCATCGCGCTGTGCGCACTGATCCATCACGACTACCCGGAAGCAGCTGTTGTTGGTGCCGCCGGTACGCTTCATTCTGATTCTGACTGCCATTTCTTTTCCTCTTTTTGCCATCCGCATTCTGCCGTTTTCCGCGCTCATCTGCCGGCAAGGGGACAAATTTCGCCGCACAAACTCACTTGAAAAACGCACAAAACCTTCAGGCGGTTTTAATAATTTTTATTTATATGTATAAAACAATTACATTTTCAAGGACATTTAATATATCACGCATAAGGTGTTTACGCAAGAAATAAACCAAAATTTAATTGATTTTTCCTCTTTTTACCTTTTATATGCCTTAAAAAAGCATTCCGGGCAGGGAAATACCCTTTATCTTTTTAAATGTCGATACCGCATTTGTATCCGTCATACTGGTAAAATAATCCAGCAATCTCTGCAGCCGGCAATACGCACTCTGCATCCATTCCGGATTTTCCGGCTCACAGCAGCTTGCCGGCAGCAATCCCATCAAACGGCGGCTGCGGGGTTCGGGTTTTTCGTTACGCCTGACTGCATCGACATATTCTTCCACCGCGCTTACCAGCACATCCAGCAGCCCGCTGGTAAGTTCATATCCGGCAACACCGATTTCCGTAGCACGGCGGTAGGTGTAGATTTTTTCCACACTTATATCGTAAATTTCCGCTAAAATTTTCCCGGCGGGGATCAGATCGATCAGCGGTTTTTCAAGTTCCCCCGCCAGCATAACATCTTCGTATTCAAGAAATGTTTTGGTCAACTGTTTAACCAGCGCCCCCAGTGTCATAGCGCGCAGCATCTCCACCCGGCGGCGTTCATTGGGAATGAGTTTGAGCCGTTCGCGGGTTTCGCCGGCGTCGCCGATTATCCGCAGCATCAGATTTTCCAATTCCCAGTATTCAATGATCTTGAGCAGGTGGCCATCTTCAAAATCAACTATCCGGTAAGTAACATCGTCAGCAGCCTCCACCAGAAAAGCCAGCGGATGACGGCAGTAACCTTCTCCGCAACAGCCCACCGGCAGCAGCCCACACGTGGCGGCAACTTCATCGAACAGCGCTTTATCCGACTGGAAAAAGTTGAATTTCTTGCCGGCAACACCCGCCGGACGCACTTTTGCCGATGCAGTAACCGGATACTTTGCCACCGCACCCAGCGTCGCGCAGGTCAGCTGCATACCGCCGTAATTTTCCGGCATTTCCAACCGCGACAGCACCCGGAATCCCTGGGCATTGCCTTCGTAACGGTCAATATCTGCTATTTCATCAGCGTTCATCTGGCGGCGCAATTCTGCGGCAACCGGCGAATGAGTAAACCAGTAGCGGATAGATTCTTCACCGGAGTGTCCGAACGGCGGATTGCCTATATCGTGCGCCAGACTTGCCGCCGCCACGATTTCACCGATATGATTGGGGCGGATGTCCGTTTCGCCGAGACTCTTGCAAATACCGACCCCGGCAATTGCCCCCAGCGAGCGTCCGATCGAGGCTGTTTCAATACTGTGCGTCAGACGGGTGCGGACGTGGTCTTCATCGGACAGCGGAAAAACCTGTGCCTTATCGTGGAGCAGCCGGAACGAAGACGAGAATACGATCCGGTCAAAATCCTGCTGAAACGGAGAACGCCCCTGCTGTACTCCCGCCGAACGGGCGCAACCCAACCGGCGTGCCGACAAAAGTTTTTTCCACTGCATTGCCATAAAATTCAAACCTTTTGTAAAATGTTACAAAAAAGGCGTCCGGATTCAAACCGGACGCCTGTAATTTTACTGATTTACAATCAGAGTTCTTCGCCGATTTCCCAGCGGGCGAAACGCTTGACCTTCAGATCCTTGTAGAGCTTGGCCAGACTGGCTTTGTCGTCCATAATCCAGGGCTGATCCATCAGACACACTTCGGTGTAGCGCTTGTTGATCTTGCCCATAACAATCTTTTCGATCATTTCAGCAGGCTTGCCGGCGAGCTGAGCCGCGGCGATTTCCTTTTCGCGGGCGATCCATTCAGCCGGAACTTCGCTGCGGTCGATGAAACTGGGGTTGAACGCGGCAATGTGCATACAGACATTCTTGAGCAGTTCTTCATCGGCAGTGCCTTCGACTTCAACCAGCACGCCGATACGGCCGGCCATATGGATGTAGCTGGCAAGTTTGCCGTCGGCGGCCCAGCGGGCAGCGCGGCGGATCTGCATATTTTCACCGATAGTGGCAATCAGAGCGACCATCGCTTCTTTTTCAGCTTCCTGAACTTTTTCGCTTATGCAACCGTTGCCTTCGCCGGCAGCGATACGCTTGAGCAGATCAGCCAGATAGGCATTGAACTTATCGGTCTTGGCAACAAAGTCAGTTTCGCACAGAACTTCGACCATTGCACCGACATTACCATCGATCAGGCAGGCGATCTTGCCTTCTTTGGTGGCGCGGCCGGATTTCTTTTCGGCCTTGGCAGCACCGGATTTACGCAGAACGTCAACAGCCTTTTCCATATCGCCGTTGGCTTCGGTAAGCGCACGTTTGCAATCCATCATACCGGCACCGGTCATATCCCGGAGCTTCTTGACTACATCAGCAGTGATCATTGTATTATCTCCTGAAAATCTTCTATATCGTTAAATTATTCAGCCTTGGGAGCTTCTTCAGCTTTGGCTGCAGCCTTGCGGGGAGCGCGTTTTTTGGTTTCGCCTTCAGCAGCGGCCTTGCGGGGACGGCGGGCCTTGGGAGCGGCAGCT
>JAZNBV010000053.1:0-4178 GCA_045587205.1 Victivallaceae bacterium | reverse complement strand
GCCTTCGCATACGCCATAGTACCGCTTGCCATTTTGCATAAATTCATAATGATACTCTGCGGTCTCTTTCCCTTTTAATTGTCGTTTTCTGACGCCCATAAAAACCTCCTGTTGCACAGTGCTAAAATATCACACAAATAGTAACAATGCGAATTAAAATTACGGCATTTTTACGGCACAAACAGCTTTTTTGAGTGTTTTTCTGCTCAATAGCGTCTGGCTACGGACCAGAAGGTTTGGGGTTCAAATCCCTATGGGTGTACCATTTTTTTTGCCGATAAGGGGATGTTGCAAAACCTTAAAAAAGGTTGCAGCAACCTTTTTTTTTATTTTGTCAAACCGCAGCAGAGTATTTTAGTTTTTTCTTGCAATAGCGTGATTTTTTCAAGTTGTTCGCTGCGGCACAATGTTTTAATTTGTCTTATTTATTATACTCGATTGTCTTATTTGTATTGATAAAACTCTATTTCAGGACTTGACAACGGTTTGATTTTATATTATATTCTCCGTCAACGGAATACTAAAGGAGTTTTCAGCGTTGACCGAATACAGTAAAAAAGTCCGGATATCCGGTAAATATATTGTCGAAACATTGCGCCGGCAGATCATTGAACACACTATGGAACCGGGTGTTCAACTGCCGCCGGGGCGGGTGCTGGCACAGCGTTTTGATGTATCGCACCGCACCATCGACCGGGCGGTGAGCAGTCTGGCACGGCAGGGTCTGGTGGAACGGATCCCCGGCAAAGGCACTTTTGTCAAACACAACCGTCCCACGGTACTGCGCCCCAAAGTGGTGGTGTTCTGCGGAGCGCACCTTGACGGCAACGCCGAATTACGCAAATCGGCATTTGCCTACTTTAATGATGTGCTGCTCAAAGCGCTGGAAAAAGCCGACTACCGGCCCGATGTTTTTGAAGTATCCAATTATGATTTTGACCACTGTGTATTTCCGCAAATCGATTTCCGCAAGTACGACATACTTATTTCAACTATCCACACTGCCGCCTGGCGCAATGCCTTGTGCAGCATCTCTCCGATCCCGGTGATTTTCAGCAATGATGAAATTGCCCATCCCGGCAGATTCAATCAGATCTATTACGACTATCTGCCCGGATTTCTGAAAGCATTGCAGAGCGCACTGTCCGCAGGATTCAACAAATTTCTGATCTGCACTTCGCCGGTACAGACCAGTTTGCGCCGCACCACTGCCTTGCAGCTGGCGGCGGATGAATTGAATATCCCCCGTAAAGATATGGAGATTTTTTCAGCAGATGCGGTTTTTGAAAATACCTCACAGCGTTCCTCAATAGCTTGCGGAAAAGCCGCTGCAATATATATATTGAAAAACCGGATGCTTGACCGGATGCTTATTGCCACCAGCGATTTTATTGCTTACGGTATTGTGGAAGAATTTTCCCGCTCCGGACTCACCGCCGGGCAGGATTATCACCTGATAAGTTATGACAACACCGAAGCGCGGAATCCGCAGTTGCAAATGGGGCTTACAAGCATATCGCATCCTCTTGAAAATATGGCAAAAGCCATCCTGCAGATGCTTGAAGATGTAACGCGCAATCCCGGCAACGGCGATTATTACCGGGCGTATCAGGTGCCGGCGCAGGAACTGGTGTTCCGGGAGAGCTTCCGGCAATACAGCAAAAAACTGAATTTTCAAACCATATAAATAATAATCAACCCGAGAAAGGAAAGAAAAAATGAAAAAATCACTTTTTGTGCTGCTTGCGTGTGCACTTGCTGCCAGTTCGCAGGCAGTGGAAAGCATCAAAGGTGTTTACGGCAATGCCGCACTTTTTGATGGCCGCAAAGCCTATCTGGTGGATCCTGCCAGAAAGCCGTTTGATTACAGCAAAGGTATTACCGTAGGTCTGTACTTCCGCGGTGATGCCTGGGCGCAGCAGTCGGCAATGATCACCAATGCCGGATCATTCCAGTTGCGCAAACGCCTTAAAGGCAACCGCGGATTCTATGTTATGGGTACGGTAAACAAAAAGCGCGACACCGGCTTGATGTGGAGTCCGGAAAAATTCCCCGCTTTTACCGGCAAATGGTACCATATGGCATTCAGTTTTGATCCGCAGACCGGTATTGGGGTCGGGTATGTAAACGGCAAAAAAGTTGCCGATTTTGATGTAAAAAAATCTCTCGGCGTACCGGCGCCTTTGACTCTGGATGGCAACTACCTCAAACAAAACGAATTTATGCTGGGCAACGGCACTGTACCTTATCAGGGCGCAATGGATGAAGTTTACATCTACGGCCGGGTGCTCAATGAGCGTGAAGTCTATCTGCTTTCGCGCAATCAGCCTCCGGCAGGCGCCCAGGCGGCGTATAAAATGGATGATCCCGACAACATTGGCAAAGACTCCTCCGGCTGCAACCGCCATCTGGCAGTCCGCAAGAGTTTTCTGGCGGAACCGCCGCCGCGCACCGGCTCAAAAATTGCCACCGATTATCTTTATAAGCAGCCGGGGCTGACCGTTTGGAGCCGTCCTGCCTCGGAAAAAAATATGCCTGCCGACCAGCCGGTGATCAAAGCGCTCCAGAGTGAACCTTCGGCAAAATTGGCGGCTAACGAATATGAATCGTTCCAGATCGCCGTTTCGCCGGAAAAAGAGTTGAAAAATCTCAAACTTGAACTCACACCTTTCAAGCTGGGCAAATCAGAGCTCAAAACTGAAATATTCACAGTCAAATATGTGGCGATCCCGGAGATCAGCCAAACCGGGTTTGATCCCAAAACCACCGATATTTTCGGCGAAGCCGCCACCAGTTTTGCCGTCCGCACCGCCTTCCCCGGCTATTACCCGGATGTATTGCCGCCCGGAAACACTTTTAAAGTTGCGCCTGCCGGAGAATCCAGTGCATTCTGGATCACGGTGAAAAGCGCCCCCGGTCAGAAAGCCGGTATCTACTCCAGCACCGCCACACTGACTGCCGACGGCAATGTGAAAATCCAGTTCCCGGTCAAAGTTCAGGTATGGGATTTTGAGCTGCCCGCAGAAAAACATACCCACAACAGCGGGGTAGCCCGCGATTCGCTGGGTAAGGATTCCGACGCCTTCTACAAAAACCTCTCCGAACACTATGTATCAGTGACCCCGCTGCGTGCCACGCCCCGGATCTCGGTCAGCGCCAATGATGAAATCTCCATCAATACCGATGCATTCGATAAAGAAGCAGCGCTTGCCATTGACAAACACAAACTCAATGTGCTTTATTTCCCCGGCTGGGACTTCTACAATATGCCCAAAGCCTCTATCAGCGGCGCCACCTGGAACAACGTTCAGATCCAGCACGATGGGCACCTGACGGAACGTTTCAAGAAAGTTTTCGGCAAATATCTGCAGATGATGAGCAAGCATCTGGAAAAGAAGGGTTATCTCAAGTACACCCGTATCACCCTTTCGGATGAACCGTGGACTGCCAAAGATTTCAATTTGTGTCAGGAATTTGCCAAACTGGTGCGCGAAAATGCGCCCAAAGTGAAAATTATGGTCACCAAATGGCCGCAGCCGGGACTTTTCGGCGCGCCGGATATCTGGTGTCTGGGGTTCTTCCAGCACAAGCGTATGCAGGAAGCCCTTGCTCGCGGCGAGCAGCTGGAATTCTACCCCAACTGGCACGTTTTCATTGACCGCCCGCTGATGGACAGCCGTATGATGGGTTTTCTGATGTGGAAATATCAGATCACCGGCATATTGTTCTGGAAACTCAACCACGGCTGGAGCAACAAACGCAATCTGGAAGCTCCGCGCTATGTCTATCCCGACGGCCGCGTGGTATGCGGCAGCGGACTGCTGATCTATCCGGACGAAAAGAACAACCCCGTTTCCTCTATCCGCTGGGAGATGTTCCGCGATGCATTTGAAGACTTTGAATACCTTTATATGCTCGACAAACTTATCAAAAAACAGCCCGGCACCGCTGCTGCCAAACAGGCCGCTGAACTCATCCGCACCGCCTGTGATACACTGGTGACCAATTACGAAGCCTACCTTGAAAATGAAGGCTACGGCTGGAAACAGACCAAATGGGAATTCAATGCCGGTAAACTCCGCGACTTCCGCGAAAAAGTTGCCGAAACCATTGTGAAAATGAAGTAACAATCAAAAAAATCAAGGGCTGCTGCAAAAATTTTGCAGCAGCCCTTTTTT
>JAZNBV010000052.1:0-10171 GCA_045587205.1 Victivallaceae bacterium | reverse complement strand
GGCTCCGTTGAAATATGCCGGTTTGGCTCCGTGGGAAATTCTGGTTTCCGAAGCGCAGGAACGTATGAGCTACGCGGTGCCGCCGGAACACATTGAAGAATTCAAGAAACTCGCTGCCGAACGCGATGTGGAAGTTACCGTGCTGGGTGAATTCACCGATGACGGCAAATTCCATATTCTCTATGACGGCAAGACCGTTGCGCTGCTGGATATTGAATTTATGCATCAGGGCCTGCCCAAGATGTATTTGAATGCCCGCTGGAAAAAGCCCGAATGGGATGAACCCGCTGATCTGGATAAGCGCGATATGACAGCTGATCTGAAAGCGATGCTCGCGCGTCTCAACATCACCAGCGATGAATTCAAGGCCCGCCAGTATGACCACGAAGTTAAAGGTCTCAGCGTAATCAAGCCCTTTATCGGCAAATGCCGCGACGTGGTCAGCGATGCCACGGTAACGATGATCGAACCTTTGAGCACCGAAGGTATCATCCTTTCTGCCGCGATGCTGCCCCGTTACAGCGATATTGATACTTATGATATGATGGCTTCCAGCATTGACCTGGCGATCCGCCGCGTGCTGGCTGTGGGCGGTAAGCTCGGTCATATTGCCGGTTTGGACAACTTCTGCTGGCCTGACCCGGTTCAGAGCGAAAAGACTCCCGACGGCGAATACAAACTCGCTCAGCTTGTCCGTGCCAACCAGGCGTTGTATGACTGTACCAAGGCGTTCAAAGTGCCCTGCGTTTCCGGTAAGGACTCGATGAAAAACGACTCTACCCGCGGCGGCAAAAAGATCTCCATTCCCCCGTCAGTGCTGTTCAGCGTGATTTCCAAGATGGATGACATCCGTCTGGCGGTGACGCTGGATGCCAAGCTCCCCGGCGATGATGTTTACGTTCTGGGCGTGACCAAGGACGAAACCGGCGGCAGCGAATATCTGGCAATGCTCGGTTATACCGGCAACAAGGTGCCGAAACTGGATGTGCCCGCTGCTTTGGCGATGTACGAAAAAGTCGCTCAGATCACCGGCAATAAATTGGCGCACAGTCTGCACACCCCCGGCTTCGGCGGTTTGGCAGTCGGTTTTGCCAAGGTCGCTATGGCGGGCCGTTTGGGTATGAATATTGAATTGGGCAGCATTCCCCAGTGCGGCGGACTCAATGCAGCTGAATTGCTTTATTCCGAAAGCAACACCCGCTTTATTATGACCGCTTCGCCGGATAAGCGCGACGAAATCAACGCCATTCTCAAAGGCGTGCCTTTCGCCCGCGTCGGTACTGTTACCGAAGGCGATACGCTCAAACTCAGCGGCAACGGCAGCGAAATTGAAGTTAAGCTGTCCGAATTGGTTGACTCCTACAAATCCACGCTGGCAGGTATCTGATCGGCAGGATGAGTTCCAAACAGCATATTTATCCCGGGAACGCGGTGCTTGCCGCGCCGCTTTCCGGGTACACAGATTTACCCTACCGGCGGAGTTTGCGCCGGCAGGGTTGTTTGTTTGCATTTACCGAAATGGTCGATGCGGCAAGCATTGCTTACAACAACACCAACAGTTCCGGTTTGCTGCTGCGCGGCGATGATGAAGAATTCCTTGCCGTGCAGCTGGTCGGCAGCGATCTGGAACACTTGCGTATAGCGGTTGATGCCATCAATGAGCGTGAGTTTGACGTGCTGGATTTCAATCTGGGCTGTCCGGTTCCCAAAGTGGCAAAAAAACACGCCGGAGCCGCGTTGGGCAAAGATATACCCAATGCGCTGAAATGTTTTGAACTTTTGGCCGCCCGTACCCGTTTCCCCATTACAGCCAAGATCCGGATATTGGATGAAAATGATCCGGCACCTACTTTGGAACTGGTGCGTGGTCTGGCGTCGTTGGGGGCAAGAGCCATTACTGTTCACGGCAGAATTATGAGCAAATTCTACTCCGGAGAGGTTTTTGCTGATATAATCACCGAATGCGTCAAGGCGGTTCCGGATACGCAAATCATTGCCAACGGCGGGATAATGTCGCGCGTTGATGCGGAGGATTTGCGGAAACGCGCCAACTGCTCCTGCGTAATGGTTGCGCGCGGTATGATGGGCAATCCGTGGCTTTTCAATGAAATTCAGCAGGCAGATTATCAGCCGCCGACGGTGGAAGAGTGGGCGGAAGAAATGACGCGGCATATTGAAGAAATGGCGCAGCTGTACGGCGAAAAACGCGGTTTGGTGCTGTCGCGTAAACTGGTATTGGATTATCTGAGGGGACGCGGTTTCGGCGGCGAAAGCAAAAACCGGGCATCCGGTATTTCATCTTTGAGTGAATTTTACATATTCCGTGACTGGCTGCTTGAACGCGGACCGGCTCCGTCCTACTTTATGAATCCGCCCCGTGACCGCCGTTTGCGTCAGCAATAAGCCATTATAATAGCATTTTTTCATATTTTTTATTTTTTTATTTGACAATACTATGGCGTAAGATTATATTCTCTCAACACCTTTTTCAGCAGGGAGTATATATGGATTACGAAGTTGAAATTTTTACGCCGTGTTCTGATGATGATTTTAATGCTTTGTGGCGTTTCAATTACGGGGTTTTTGCTGCGGAATTGAAAATGCGTCCTGCCAATGATGAGTCAATTCTGGTGGATAAATTTCACAATAAAAATATTTACCGTGCCGCCCGCTGCCGCTCTACCGGAGAAATTGCCGGAATGATCGCCGCCCATTGGCAGGCACCTTATTCGGCGGCAGAACACTTTGGCGATTATGCTGTTGAACCGCCCCGGAGCGGAAAACTTGCTGAAATACGACTCTTTGCCCTTGCCCCAAACTGCCGCAAAACCACTGTTGCCGCCCGGTTGGGCATCGAAATGCTTATTGAGCTGGAAAAACAGCAGGTTTCCGAACTGGTGATTTCCGGTATATCAGTACAGAAAAGACTTTATGAACGGCTGGGGTTTCAGGTCATCGGCGAACCGGTGACTGCGGGGGATACCATATTGTACCCGATGCGCGCAGAATTATCCACCGTGCTGGGTACCTGCCGCCGGCTATTGTGCTATAAGTTATGCGATAAAGCAGCAGCTGGAATTTGAACCAGACTGCTGCTCAACAGGGTTGCGGAGTTTTTATATCAGTTATTATTCCTTGTAAAGCTCCTGCAATCTCTCAGGTATGGCTTTTACTGCATTGCTGAACGAAAGTTTCGGGGTGTTTTGCCACTCCGTCAGCGGAACGGCATAAAAGCGGTCGCGGATTTTCTGCGCCTGGGCTTTCAAAAGTTCCGCGTCGGGGAGTTCCCCGGCGGGCAAATTGGCAAAATATTCTGCGGCAAATTCAGCTTCCGGCACATAAACAGCCTGATAGAGTTCAGCTATATAGCTGCGGCAATAGCTGTTTTCGGCATTGCCTTTGAGCGTCATTTCGGCGTGAGAATTCAATTTGCCTGCTGTTGAAAGTTTTTTCAAGGTTTCGTTCATCGAAAATTCCGGCAGTGTTGCCAGCAGTTCCGCCATTATTTTTATCAGACCGCACAACACGGTAAAATCGGCTTTCTGCGGGATGCGCTGACAGAGTTTCATAACTTCCCCGCACAGTTCCCGGGTGATCAGGCACATCAGAGCCGAACGGAGCAAGTCTGCCAGATCGCGTTTGAGTAAATCAGAATTTTCCGCCGCAGACAGCAGTTCAACTGCCTGTTCAAAGAACCGGTGGGGGATTTCCAATGCCGGATATTTGCGGGCGCACTCGCTGTAAAGTTCCGCCGGTTTGCGCGCAGCCGTCGCCGCCAGACTGTTCAACAGATTGAAGTGGTTGGTAAAGATCCCCTGATAAGGCCGCTCCGAACCGAATACCCACGAATTGCAGGCAAATGCTTTCTGCGTAAGGAGCCACAAATTCTGCATCGGTTCAGCATATACTCCATAACGATCACAGCAGAAAGTGTTTAATGAAAATTCTTCATCCCCGGAACGCTTCGCCAGATATTCCATTAAAAGCGGATTGGAGTGGCTGTTTTCGCTCCAAATCACCATCCCTTTACACTGGGGATCGTTTTGAGCGGGTACATACATCTCTTCGATGCGGTCAAAGTCAAAGAACAGGTCGCAATGGGGTTCGTATGCCTGAAATATCCCGAAAATCCACGGGAAGTTATGGGGCAGATTCCAGTTGACAAAGTTGTTGGTGTAAGAGCCGCTGTCGGTGGTGTAATCCAGTACCACCGTATTGGATTTATCCAGTTCGGCAAGAAACTTCCGCACTTCCGGAGCTTTCCAGCGGAACATAAAATCCCAGCTGGCGATCAGCAGCGGGGCATCGGGATATTCTTCGCGCAGTTTCTGCACAAATTTGTTGAATACCCGCACTTTGGTAGCAAAGTTTTCTTCCGGCGACCCGAACATCCGCTCGGCCAGACCGATGATGTGAAAGAGTTCCGGTTTGCCGTAGTGCTGGATATGAGCGCGGGTAAGCTGCATATAATATTCGATATTTTCTTCCTGATCGCAATCCCAGACCTGCAATTCGTCCCTGCCGTAGTTGGAGGAACTCTGTACCATAAAATCCGGTTTGACTTTTTCCAGAAAAGCCCTGGGTGTATGGCTGTACCAGTGAGTCATCGGACCCATATCTTCGGGATGCATCAAACCGCGTTCAAAGGCGTAATCAAGGATTTTTTTCCGCAGTTCACCCCGGTAACGCAGAGAAATCAGTTCGGTGCGGTCATTGTAGGAGCGCAATTCCGCCTCCGGAGCGGCACCGTCTTCGGGCGGGTAGGGCACAATATCCGGAAACGCTTTCTGAAAGAGATCATCCTGACCGGTGCGCAGCATAAAAAAGGAAAAATGTTTTTTCAGCAGAAAATCAATTTCTTTTTTCCAATCTTCCCACGTCCAGTGCTCGGCCTGAAAACGGTAGAGTGACCGGTGGGCAAAGTAGCGCAAGCCCCGGTATTGATAACGGAAATGTTTGATAAAGTTGATATTTTCCAGCGGCAATTTTTCCAGTTTGGGAATAATGTCGCCGTCATAAAAATAGCGGCAATGGCAAAAACGCTCAAAATATTCATAAACTGCATAAAACAACCCCCGGGTATTCCCGGCGGCAAAGCAGAGTTTGCCGTTGGCGGCGGTGATCTTGAAATCATCGCTGCCCGCCGGGATTTGCGGATCACTTAAAGAATACGCCGCAGTAACCCTTTGGGCACCGGTTTGCGCCAGCAGGTTGTTGAAAACTTCATTGACCAAATCAAAAGTTTGCTGATCCATTTGCTGATAATCCATTATTTTTCTATTACTTTCAATTCATAAGCGTTTTTCCAGGTGGCGATCAGATGTGGATCATAATGCGGGTAGGCATCGGGCCAGATGATCTCCAAACTGGCGGCGTTGCGGGCGCGCCAGACAAAGATTTGATCCGCATTCTGACTGGTCAGCTCAAAGCTCAATTTACCATTTACCGGAGATGCGGTAACTTTATTATTTGTAAGCGGATATTGTTTTTTCATATACTTCCCGGCAAAAAAGGGCTTGTTGTCCGGAAATTTCGCTCCCTGACGGACAAAACCGATGTGGAAAAGATTTTGGTCTGATACGTTGCCCATTGCAATTACCGATACCGGCGCATTGGGGTTTGCTTGCAGCGGCATAGCAAAGTTGTTGACGGTACGCAGCCGGAAGTTGCGGTAGCCGCCCTGCGGCACGATTTCGATGGCAGCTTTTATAACCGGCTCGTTGCGCAGCAGGGTATATTCCCGACGGATGATCAAACCGTCGTAAGGCTTTTCTTTAAGTTGACAGGCAAAACGGATTTTTACTGCATCGGAGTTGATTTTCACATTTTCCAGCGTAACATTGTTTTTATTGAGGTCAAAAACACCTCTATCCATAAATATATCCCGTCCGATGGTATGGGCGGCAAGTTTGCCTTTTACATACCAGGCAGCTTCGCCGGAATTGCGGGGATCAAACTGCATAGAGTGTACCGGAGTGGTAACGACCCATTTCCCTGGCGTAATGGAGTAAGAGATGCCATTACGTCGTTCGGAAATAACCTTTTGCTGCGCCGCTTTGATCAAATCCTGTTCTTCCCTGGCGTAATCATTTTTTACCGTGGCGGCTTTCTTTTGAGTAGAGATTTCCAGCAGCTGATAAGCTAATGGTGCGATTTTCAGGGTGATAACTTCGCCCGCACCGCCCAGTACATCGCCGCTTCCCAAATCAGTTATGCTGCCGGGAGCACTCAAACGGGCAAAAACTGCATCCCGATCGCTGTTGTTGAAAAGCAGCAGCCAGCTTTCGCCATTATCGCTGCGGCGTTCCAGAATGTAGAGATTATCGGCGGCATTGAAGCCCCTGGTCACCGGATGCTGATTGCGGAGCAGTTTACCCCGGCTCCAACGGCTTTCGGTGCGGGCTGTAAAATCCATAACTTTGCGCAGTTCCCGGAGCTGTTCACCGTTGGAAATAAACAACCCCTGGGCAATATAAGGATACTTTTCGCCGCAGAAAAATGCCGCCAGCAAGTGATGTGCCAGCCGTTTGCCGCTATTCGGTGCTGTCCAGCCGCTGTTGAGCAAAGTGCGCTTTTCTTTGGCAAGTTCCAGAGCTTCACGCTCAATACTGCGGTAAAAATTCAACGTTCCCGAATAGTTCATAGAGGTAAAAAGGTCAATAAAATCTGTATAGAGCGAAGAACGTATTCCGTAAGCAGTTTCATATTCTTCATCATTGCCGGGGGCGAACGGCATCGTGCAGAGTTCAAATTTGACTGCCGGATTGATCTTCTTTATGCCGCCGACCACGGTGCGGACAACTTCGGCGCGCTGACGGCAGCGGAAATCCACCCAGGCGCGTTTATGTTTCTGTAATATTTCAGTGCCGCTTACAGTGGCGGGCAGATTGTTGCGGCGGGCAAACTCGGCAATGCACTCTTTGCAGAAGCAGCTGATGGTTACGGGACCCTGATTATAAGGTTCATAGTCCCATTTTACATATTCAGTATTGGCTATGCGGTCTACAAATTTCTTTTGCTTCAAATATCGGCAAAAAAAATCTGCTCCCGCGGCGATCACTGCGGTATTGCAGTAAAGCGGCACCGGAGTTCCTGCCGGATCAACAGCCTGCCGCAGGGGCAGCGGCGAAACGTTGGCACGGAAACGGGCGGGGATAACGTTGCATATTTCAACAAAAGGGGTATGCACCCAGCCGGATCTCTTCCAGTAATTTTCCAGTTGAGCTGCCAGTTTATTAGCCGGATCGGCGGTGTTTATGCGCGTGACCGGAAAGGATTGCCAGGAGTTGAAACGGAGTTTTTCCGGCAGTTTGCCGCCCGGAAATTCAGCGATCTGCTGAACGGGAACGGTAAAGGCGATCTTCTTGCCGCCGCACTCAAAAGCAAGCTCCATATTGAATTCATCGGGTACACTTTTATCGGCGGTAAAAATCAGGCAGTTGCTCCAAATCAGCCAGTCGTATTCGCGCCCGATCACATATTTGCCGTTATTGCCGGGAATGCGGGTGCACTCCCGGCTGCCGCGCTTCCACATATAAAGTTCAGTTTGAACACCTTTGGGGTGTTTGATCTGCATAGTGACCGTCTGCCGCGGCATTGTGCCGGAATCCATACGGAAAAAGCCGACGCCGTTTTTTTCCAGCAAATAAGATTTGCCGAGAGCTGAACTGATAAAATTATGCCGGGCAAAAGGCTGATCCGGCATCACCGCGCCTTGAAAATTACTTTGGGGCTTGGGCGGCAGAATATTTTTCTGACCGTTGTAATAAGTCAAATGGAAATTCCGTAAATAGATCGCTTTGTCTTCGGCAAGCACTTTCCGCGACGGATTGTAAACCGCTATGCTCAACAACAATTTTTTGGCGGCAGGCAGTGAACTTAACGGAATGATGAACCCCACCTTGACCCAATCGTTCTGCGGACCGGTGTAGCGGGTCACCAACGGGCGGGCATTGACCAGCACTTTGCGGTTGGCATCCTGCACTGAATAGTAAAATGCGGCGTGATTACTCAACTGATCCGATTTCATTTCAAAAGACCAGTAATAACTTTTGCCGGGTTCCACGACAATGGTGACTCCGGTATAACTTGCATAGTTGGCAGTTTTGCCGGTAATGCGCAAAACACCGTTTTCCGTTTTATATGCTTTGCGGGATTCAGTACCGCGCAAGCCGTGCCAGCCGTCAGGCAGAAAACCATCTTTGCTGTTCAAGGCGGCGTTGGGCATTAAATTTACTTCACTGCCGGCGAGCAGAGTGCTGAACGACAGCAACAGCATTGCCGCTATTTGCGAAAAATTCATTTTTTCTCTCCTGATTATTATAAATTTTATTTTTTACCGTTATAAAGCAGTTTCGGCGAACCGATGACTGTATCGTAAGTCCCCACCGACCCATCGCAATGCACCACATTGATGCGGTTGGTGTGACGTTTGGCAATACGCGTACCCATTTCGACAGCACTGGCGTAGGTTATGGAAACATAGCAGCCGTCAGCAAAAAGCATAGTAGAGGAAGGGTCGCCGAGCTTGTCGGCATTCATTCCGCTGTTATGACCGTGCCCCGGTCCCCAGTAGAGTTCGTTGCTCTTGGCTTGGAGATTGCTGCAAGCGTTGTAAACATAACCGGGATAAACGGCGGCATAAGAAGCCAGCGTATCGGGTTTATCCGACGGAAAGGTTTTGCCTTGTTTTTCGGATTCACTTTCAGGACACTGCAATATTCCGCCGCAGGCAATCTTACGGGTGCTGACTTTGACACCGCAATTTTCCGGCAGATAGCCCATCTGCATAAGAATATCCGCCCAGCTGGGTTCGTAGTTGGTGGAGCCGTATTTGGTGCCCATAAAGGTAATGCCTTTCAGGCGGTTGCCGGATTCATCCACAAAGTATTGGGGCGGAAAATATCCGCAATCACCGGCGTAGGTCAGCGCAGATAATGCCACCTGCCGGATATTGCTCTGGCAGGAAGCCATTTTTGCCGAAGCTCTGGCACTGCTCAGTGCCGGCAGCAGCATCGCCGCCAGAATGGCAATAATGGCAATGACGACCAGAAGTTCGATCAAAGTAAAACGTTTTTTTCCTGTTTCTTTGCGGCTGGAAATAGTGAGTTTCATTTTTTCTTCCTTTGTTGATAAGTGTTTGTTGTTCTGAATCCAATCAAAAGTTGATCTTATACTTGGCCCTCCTTGTTTTATGAAAATTTTTATCGGTTAAAAATAACGGTTTCATCCAGTAAACGGTGTCCGGCCAGCACTTTTATTACCACTTTGCCGGGTTTCAGGTCGGATTTTTTGATCTCGCAGCGGTTGCCGGATATGGCGGCGGTGCGGTAATTGTTCTGACTGTCCCGCTGACCATTTTCAACGTAAACGATCCGGCTGCCGGCCGGAAGTTTGCCATTTACAGTAATAACCAGCGCATCTTGAGCATCCTGAACAGTCAGGATCCGGTCAAAAGCGGCGAACAGACCGACTTCATAATCCTGCATATCCAGGAAAATACGTCCGTCTTTAAGCGGAAGTTCGCGGTCGTTGAGCAGTTCCACAAACCGCTTGCTCTGCAGCTTGGGTTCGATGGCCATGACCGGGGCATTTTTAAGCTCACCGGCTTTGTTGTAGTATGTCCAGACCTGTAAATCAGCGGTCGGAAAACTGTTGGCAAAAAGATTTTCTGTCAGCGTCGGCACAAACGGCTGCGGGTCTTCGCTGGCCAAAGCTGCGGCAACCTCCCGCAAAGTATTGGTCATATCGGCAAAACGCTCTTTCTGTTGAGCATTAAGATCACCGCGGGTTGCGCCGATACCATTGAAAAATGCCCGGCGCGAGTCAACTTCAAACGTTTTGGGCGACATGCCCCACTCTGCATATTTTACTCGCGGATAGACAAAGCGGGCAAAATCCAGATCGTAATTATTAAAGGCATGAGCGTGCGGATGCGCAAAAGTCTGGATCCAGCAGGCATCTATGTAACGGGCAAAATATTCCGAACCGATGTATTCGGTCATTATCATTGCCTGCGGATTGACTGCTTTGACTTGAGTGCGGACTTTTTTCAGCATACTTTCCACCCCGTCAACCGGATTGCGCGGGTGCGGATGGGCCGGATTATAACAGCGCAATATCTCGGCGGTGGTATCCAGATAAACCCCGCTTACACCCAAAGTCGGAGGCC
>JAZNBV010000051.1:0-17579 GCA_045587205.1 Victivallaceae bacterium | reverse complement strand
CACGCTGCTTGAAACCGTCCAATTATAAACCGCGCCAAAATATCCACCCTTACCAAGCTGATTAAAGGCATAGTCTTCCTTGTTGGGGCCGATGGCGTTACCAAAGGTGTGGACACCACTGCTTCCGTTTATGCGGCAGCAGACAAAGCTCTTGTTGTCGTTGGCATACATCTGTTCGGCCAGACCGATCTGCTTGAGTTTGCCAATACAGTTGGCATTGCGGGCGCGTTCGCGCGCGGCACTCAAGGCCGGCAGCAGCATGGCTGCCAGAATTGCAATAATGGCGATCACGACCAGAAGTTCAATCAGCGTGAACGCTGATTGAGTGAAGATGTGAAGGTGTGAAGAGCTTTTTTTGCATCCGCAAAAAAAGCGTGAAGTGCGCCCTGCCGGGCGTAAGGATGTGTATTTATTTATTTTTGAAAAACAGTTCTGTTGTGCAGTAGTAACCAGGAGTTCGATCAATGTAAAACGTAAGCCCATGGGCTTACTGTTGGTGTGCCAACAGTAATTAGTTTTTATAGATTTTTTCATAGAATACTTCCTCGATTGTTTTGACAATCTAATTGTCTTTGCTTGTTGTAATTGTTTGTTCTTCTTCTGCTGCAACCGCTGTATTGGGTGTTTTCTGCCTCCTTATTGTTAAATCATTATTGAACAGTTAAATCTTTTACACTTCTGCCGGAGAAAAAACTCATCGGGATGAGCGTTTCTCCGGGTTCGACTTCTTTACCGTTGAGCATAGCGATCATCTTGCGTACCGCGATTTCCACAGAGTGATCTTCACGCAGTACTGCCGCCGAAAAAAACGGGTCCCGGTTGAGGGGGTACTGTATGGCATACATGGATATATCATCCGGCACTTTATAGCCGCGCATTTCGTAAAATTCGCGGAACAAGTGAAGCTGTTTTTGTTCTGCAATGATCACTGTGGGAGGTTCTTGCATAGTTGTAAATTTATCAAACAAGCGGCGGCACAGACTTTTGCCGTCATCCTTAAAAAACTCTTTCTGTTCTTCCGGGGGAACCAGACACCACAAAGCCGGATCCAGATGCTCCTGCAAAACATCCTGCATAGCTTTATAGATCCGTTTGATATAAAAATCAAATACCGGATCGGGTTCAAAATGCACTATTGCTATACGCCGGTGTCCCAGATTCATAAGTTTGCGGAATATGTTGCAATATGCTGCGTAATGATCCGGTTCGATCTGCACCAGATGGTCATAACCCGGAACCGGACACCCCACCAGCGGCGTACCGTTGGCGTAAAAAAGATCCAGCAGATACGGATGCGATGCCGAATTAAGCAATATCATACCATCGACCGGCAGCCGCAGCAGCCATTCGCGGTTACGCATCGCAGAGCCTGAAATCTGCAAACCCATCAATGAAAAACCGTATTTGCGGTATTTCCGGTTGAGTATATCAAGAAACTCCTGCGGTTCAAGCCCGCAAATACCGGCCACGCCAATGGTATGAAAGCGGATACTGTATCGGGTGCGAGCCCGGTTCAATTTGAGTCCGCGCTGGGGTTCAATGATTATCACGCCCCGCTTTTCAAGCTCGTGCAATGCCTTGCTGACAGTATTTTTAGATACATTGAACTGTTTGCACAATTGACGGATTCCGGGCAGATATTCAGGGAAACTGCCTTCCCGGAAATATTTTTCCAGATCACGACTCAATTGATGGTAAACAGTTTTGAACATTTGTTCAAGAGCTCCTTTAATATTACTTTTTTTCGATTTTTACATCATCTATCCAGAGGGTTGCCGGAGTATCTTGGGAGGTGAAACCGGCAGTCATCTGGCTGATTTTTGCATCGTTGGGGACCACCACTTCCCAGGAGCATTTTACCCAGTTGCCCAGCGAGGGGACTTTGACTTCGGCAAAATATTTACTGAACCCGATCCAACGGTTTTTTGCATCCATAAAGCGCGAAGAACAATCCACACTGCCGGTGGTATGCTTTACCCATGCACTGATACGCACCCGGTCGCCGGGTTTGACCGGGATCCAATAGCTGTGCGATGCTGAAGTGTTGGCGGCAAAATCCACTTTCAACGATCCGGGTTTATCGTGGCCGTATTTTGCATCGTAGCCGGGGCGGGCGGGAGTTTGACTATGACGCCAGTTATACCAGATTTTCCCCGGGTTTTTGTCAAAAGTAAAGGTTTTGAAAAGAGTCATCGGAGTCTTGGACGGTTTCTGTGCCAATCCGGTATAAGTCTGCATGGCTTCTGCTTCCGCAGCACTGAACTTGCCGGCTTTTTCAATAATTACATCATCTATCCAGAGCGTGCCCGGGGTGTCTTTGGAGGTGAAACCGGCGGTCATCTGCGAAATGTTTGCATTGTCGGGTACTGTCATTTCCCAACTGCACTTCACCCAGTTGTTGAACGAGGGGACTTTGACTTCGCCAAAACTGTTATAGAAGTCGATCCAGCGGTTTTTTTCATCCATAAAACGCGATGAACACTCCACGCTGCCGCTGGTATGTTTTACCCACGCAGTAATGCGTATGCGTTCGCCGGGGCGTACCGGAATCCAATAACTGTGCGATGCCGAAGTTTTGGCGGCGAAATCGATTTTCAGCGAACCGGCTTTGTTGTGACCATGTTTGGCATCGTAAGCAGGTTTGGCGGGTGTTTGGCTGTGACGCCAGTTATACCAGCTTTTACCCGGATTTTTATCGAAAGTGAAAATCCGGAACAGATTCATTGCCGTATCGGAGGGCTTTTCGGCCAGCTTGCTGTAAACATGTTTCATTGCCGCATTGACATTCCAGACCAGTCTGCCGTACATATCGCTTCTGAATGAAGAACTGAATCCCACCGCACTTGACCAGGTGCTGTATTCTGTCGGCAGGTCTTTGATGTTGCGTGCCCGGGTGATATTGAAGCGGCAGCGGCCGGGTTCCGCAGAATTTATGCCGGTAAGTTTATTGGGCAGGGCAATATCAAGAGTCCACTTGTTTTTGTCGCGGCCGGCAGTGACCTTTACGCCTTCACTGATGCCGTTATACGAACAGGCACGGCGGTCTATAATATCGTTGATAGTAAACTGTCCGAGATCATTGAAAAGGAATTGACGGACGATCGACTGGTTGCTGACAAAGACTTCAAAGTCATTATCCAGCCAGATCTTGCTGATGTCAGACTGGGAACGCTTGACCGTTTTGGATCTGTCAAGCAATTTTTCATCAAGTTCTGCACGCAGATAAAGGTTGTTTTTATCCAGCAGGAGTTTGAATTTGCCGGGAGCTTGCAATTTTTCTTTGCGGTTGTCCGCAAACGCATTCAAATTCTGCCATGCTGCTTGAGCCCAATCCGCTTCGGTGGGAGCATTTTCCAGCACGATCATGGAGTATTCGGTACTGCCTATGGCGTTATTGGCAAACATCACCAGTTCGCGTTCTTCAACGATCTTGTCGATCACATATTTCTGTATCAAGTCTATGCGTTTGGCAAATTTGGAACCGGCCGGGACTTTGCTTTTGGCTTTCTGCAGCAGACGGCTCCAGGATGTGAGTTCTTCAGCCGTATAGATATCTTTGTAAACCGGATAGCTGGAATCCTTGTCACGCCAGCCGCCGTAGATCAACCGCGGAATACGTTCCTCTCCCGGATCCCAGGTGGCTTTGATGATCTTCTGCCAGAGCTCTTCCATCCGGTCATAAAACTTTTTCATTTCTTCTGCACCGGCTCCGAAGCCGCGGCGGAAGTATTGAGCTTTAAGTTCTTCCAGATCGGCATCGGGGTTCCACATGAGTTTGGCTATCATATAAAGTTCGTAGTTGCGGCGAGCCTGACTTTTGAAACTGGAATATTCAAAATAAAGATTGTCTGAATAAGGCTGTACCTGTTTGAGGTAGATTTTCATCATTTCCGGCGATCCTTCAACGATTCCCGGCAGACCGTAATCTACTGCACAGTAATAGAACCACAGCGGAATTGGTTCTTTAACAATACCGTACCACTTTTTCAGCATATCCTGATAATATGTATTGGCACGTTTGTTATACACTGCCTGCGGACCGGGCATCGCAAACCGCACCAGAATATTATCCGGCAGAGTAAATGTCGGCGGTTCGGTTTTGGGCGGATAAGCCAGAGAGGTGATCTTTTTATCGGGGTGCCGGACTTTGATTCTGGCGGCAACTTCGGCAATGCGTTTCCAGACTTCTTCGCAAATCTCTTCAGGTGTTTTGTCTTTGCAGCGTTGGCACTTGCAGACATTCTTATCGAAAGAGTCGGTAGAGTCGATCATAAATTCATCTTTGAATAATCTGAACGGCATCGGCCAGGCATTATCGGGCAGTTTGAGTCCGGCTGCACTGGGCTGCTTGCCGCTAAAATACGCATCGGCAAGTTTATAAAACAATTCAGAAACATCCGGATTGCTCCAGCAGAGGCTGCCGAACTGCCCGCCGCGGGTGCCGTTGGGCTGCAGAGAAAAGTATTCCGGATTACTTTTTCCAAAGTTGGCATAAAGACTGTAATTGCTTACAGAGTGACACCCTTCCACCGGAAACATACGTGATGAAAATGTCAGCCGGGCAGCGTACCACAGCAGTGCCGGACGGAATTCAGTAATATATTCATTCCGGTCAAGAAAATACGGTTTGTTGCCCGGTTCATAAACCTGGCCGATGTGCCGCTGAATAAATTTGGGTTCGTCCTGTAATTTGCCGTCAGGAATATTCACTTTGCTCTGCGGGGGCATACACAAACCGAGTTCACCGGGGACGACCCAATCAATGTCAAGGTATTTATCAAAAAAGCGGCATACGCCGTTGAAAGTACCACGCGATTTTACATTAAAATAAAAATTAAACGGTTGGGTGGTACCGTAATCAGCAGAATCGTTGCCGTAAATATCAATACGGTTGCCCTGTACTTCAATAATAAACCCGTCACTTTTGAGTTTACTGCCGTCTTTGGCGGCAAGGTAGATGGCCTTGCTGCCGGCGGGGGCACTGGTGGTTACCTTGATTTGGGCACCGGTACGGCGCGGCAGATAAGTTTGCAGATCTTCAGCGGCTGCTTTTACGGAAAGCACCGGTCTTGGGGGAGTTACCACATAAACAGTATCTTCCGGACCAATGGTCAGAGCCATCGCCTGTAACGGCAGAAGCAAGGCGAACAAGATTTTTTTCATACATTTCTCCTTATGGGGTTTTAATAGGTTTGAATCGCACTGATAAATATAGAAACTGTCCTACATAGATGTCAAGAGATGGTCGGAAGTATTTTTTAAATATTCACGGATTTTATCATATTTCAGACCCGGAAAAACTGTAATCAGATCAAATATAATCCTCAAACAGCCGTTTATTGTAATGTATGATTTATCTTTGCCGGCGATATTTGTAATGTTGCAGATAAATTACAATATCAGTAAAAAAGAAGGGCTTTGATGAAGTTATCTGGACAAAACCGGTACATCCGGATGGATCAAGTCCGCACTCAAACGAACAGATTTTACAATATGAAAACACTTTTCCGAAACACTCTGTTTCCAATACGGGCAGGTATGATGTTACAACCGCATATACCGGAAATTTCGCCTCAAAGCTTAATTGCGGCACTTGGAAATTATGGTAATAGTACCGAGTCCAGGAAATGCTCTGCACAACGCCCGTTGACCAGAGCAGAAGCCGCCAAGCTTCTTTCAGTTACACCGCTCACCATCTCGCGGTATATGAAAAGCGGCAAGTTACGCAAAATTTGTTTATCTCCACGCAGTGTCAGGGTGGATCCGGAAAGCGTAAATACTCTTTTACAATGTCAAGGCTGAACTTCCGGGATTTGATAGAACAACTCCGTAATTCCTTGTTTCGGTCGGATTATAAAAAGAGAGATACTACTCAATACAGTATCTCTCTTTTTTACTGTCAAATATTTGGGGGGAAAATGGTTTTATGGTCGTTTTGCGGAATTTGATAAATTTCCAATAACTATTTCCTGCAATGCAATAACATAGACTGCTTTTCAATACAAGGTCATCCATATCCCCGACTCTGACAATCGCTGTTTATGCCTTCTTATACTTTTGCAGATTGGCACAGCCGAGGATTACCCGGTTTACCAGTCGGTCGTGGGCGTATATATCCTGATTGTTGGGGCGTTCTTTGTTGATTATTGCTGCAAGTTCGCGGAATTGCGGTTCGTAGCGGTCTTTCAGCAGCGGGAACTTAAGGGTATGCAGCCCCTGCGGATAATCTCCGGAATCTTCTGACAGTGACAACGAAAGCTCCAGCGGTCTGGAAAAACACTCCACCGGACTCATTTCTATAACCCCTTTGGTTCCCGCGATTCTTAATCTGCGGCCCAAGCCGTAATCTTTACTGCAGGATCGCAAGGTTACGGTGGCAAATTCATATTCTATAACCGCCATGCAGTTATTCATTGCTTCAACGGGAGAGTTACTGGTGCGTTTGATAAATGAAGTAATATTTTCCGGTGCACCCATCATACTTACTACTGAATCTATCAAATGGCAACAGAGGTTATACATCAAACCGCCATTGATTCTGCGCAAGTATTGGCTGTATTCTTCGCCGCCGTAATGATGATGCATATCGGCTTGAATTTCATAAATATCGCCCAGCAAGCCTTTTTTTACTGCATTTACACAAAATCTGACCGCCGGATTGCCTCTCAACATATATCCCATCTGGAACGGTATATTGCGTTTTTCGCATTCCAGAGAAAGTTTTTCAAACGGTTCAATGGTTTCACCGCCGGGTTTATCCATGTGCATAGCAATATTTTTTTCCAGACATTTCAACGCTGTCGGCACCAGATCACTGTTAGCAGTTTCGATTATAACTGCCTGAATATCTTTGCGTTGAAAAAATTCTTCCGGAGTTATGAAGTTCAATCCGTCGTAAAGCGACATATCAACTTTCTGCGGAAAACGCGCAGCAGTACTTGCACGGTCGTCGATCACCCCCACGATTTCAAAAATATCGGTAAGTTTACGCAGCGAAGCAATCTTGCCTGCCGCATGTTCGTGAGTTACACCATATTGGACAATCTTTATTCTTTCCATAGAAAAACAAAACTCTCTTATTGAAATTTGATATTGAACTTTTGTTTTACTATAACACCAGTGATTTTTTTTGCAAATATTTCAATGGCTTGATAATCAATATCTGTAAGCAAAAAAGAATGGTTGATTCCGTTTGTTACAACAGCATTAACTTGCATATTATCAGATAGTAATACACAAAAATAATGAACATGATTCAAATTGGCTTATTTTTCTATTTTTTTGTCTTTATAATCAAGGTTTTTGTGTTGATGTTACAGTATAATACATCTGATAGAGATGCGCATTTTTTATAAAAATTCATAGGAGATATAAAAAATGAAAATCGCAACATTTACGAATATAATTACCCCTCCTGTGGGTACTTGTGTAGCCGGTTACGGCCTTAAAGATGTGTCGGTCATGAAACAGGATGATCTGACATTGCAGGGTATTTGCATAGATGACGACGGTAAAAAAGCTCTGATAATAAGCTACGACCTTATCGGTATGGATATGGAAGTTGTAAAAGTTATCCGCCAACGCTGTGCCGAACTTATCGGAGGCAGCAAAGCTGATGTGCTTTTAAGCTGCACCCACACCCATGGCGGGCCGCACACCCGTTATCACGAAGGCTTGAAAGGCCGTGATGAGGAATCGACCCGACTGGTTATTGAGCGTACTGTTGAAGCGGTAACTGCTCTTAAAGATGATGATTTTATTGAAGGCAATTGGAGTTATTACACTGCTCATTGCAAGGCAAATATCAACCGCCGTTATGTCGGGCCGGAAAACAAGTGCAAGATGCTCTTCCGCAACTGCGAACTGGAACCGATCGGCGACGGTTTTACCGATGATGAGCTCGGCGTGCTGGCTTTTATCGACAGCAAGCGCAATGTTATTGAATTGCTGGTCAATTATGCGGCTCATCCGCTTGCTTCGCACTCTCCCGGCACCGGCGGCTTATCGATCACCCCGGATTATCCCGGTGTTTTGCGTAAATATCTGCAGGAAACTCTGGGCTGCCACATAACTTTTGTTTCCGGTGCTGCCGGAGATCAGTTCCCGCGCGACGCTCAAATCGGATTTCAGGCCATGGACAATATTGCGCGGCCGCTTGCCAATGAAAGTGTGCGTGCTCTGGTGAATATGCGGAGCAATCCGGATCGCTTTACGCTCAAAGATGCTCATATCAAAACCATAATCAAAGAATTCAAGGTCAATGTAGCTACTTGCGAAAATCCCCGCCAGCTGCAGCGGTTCAAGCAAAACGGAGAATACACTCTGGAATTGCAATTGTTGAGCATCGGCGATATCTGTTTGGTCGGCGTGCCGTGCGAACTGGTGGCGGAACTGGGGGCGGAAATCAAATGGCACTCGCCGTTCCGCAAGGCATTTATCTGCTATAATTCAACTGATTATGTTGATTACATCTGCCATGCCAACGCGTTAGTTGCCGGCGGCTACGAGCCGGAATGTCAGCAGTTTGATCCCCGCGCCGGATTGCAGCTGGTAAATGCTGCAGTCGATGCCATGTTTGAGTTGAAAGAAAAATAAAAATATATAAAGTTATACTGAAAAATCAAAAAGGGTTGTTTTTATGTTGAAAAAGATGTTGAGTTGTGCTGCATTTCTGCTGTTGGCATGTGTGGTGTGTGCGGCTCCTGTAAAGGTGGTTGAAAAATTTGCTGTCGCGCCGGAAAGCGCTGCGGTCAAGGCGGGTGAAATCGTAAAACTCAAACTTGTTTTTGAGTGTGTCCCCGGGGCAAAAATCGGCAGTTTCAAGGCATTTGTTCACCGCAAAGAAGCTCCGGCAGAATTTTTTGCCCGCAACAGCGACCTTATCCGCTGGAGCGACCGCAAAAACAAAAAAGTCAGCGGCTATGATGCAATCTGGATCACCAATGACAAAAACTTCCCCGTGCAGCTTGCTGCCGGTGAGTGCGAAATCGTGATCAATACCAGTGGCATGGCTGCCGGTGATTACAGTATTCCTGTTCAGGGCTGGGTGCTCAAAGATAAAAAATCATACTATTGTGCAAGCCGTTTCTATCTTACCATTACCGGTGAAGACGGTAAAAAATTTGTCGCCACTCCGCAGGTTCTGCCGGCGGCCGCCCGCCAAGTCAAGGCGGTGAAAAATCCGGCGTGGATCAAGAATTGTGTGTTTACGCCCGCTGAACCGGCAGGCGTTGCCGGTTCAAAACATCAGGTGAATTGTGATTTAACGGTCAGCGATAAATACTTTTTCGGCGGCTATTGCGTAAAAGTTCTGCGCAAAGATGCGCCTGAAGCGTTCTTTAAACGCGAAAATCTGGATATGCGCTACCGCTTCAAAGATAAAAAAGTTGATGGCTACGATTACGCTATTTTGGTGAAATTCAAGCATATGCCGTCGGTGGAAAGCCAGAAGTTTGGTTTTGAATTGGATACAGCCTCATTCCCTGCGGGCAACTACAAGATTGCCGTGGAAGTGCGTTTGGTCGACCGTGTTACCGGCAAGACCAGTTATCCTTCGGTATTTTTGCCGATGATTGTTCAATGAGGTTGAGTTATGCGTAAGATCTTTCTGCTGTTTGTCATAATTTTGTTCTGCGGGACAGGGTACGCGGAAAAAGTTATCGTGCCCAAACAATCCTGCAATGGCAAATCCGGCAGTGTGTTGAATGCTGCAATTCCGTTCCGCAGCAACTTCACCATCAATGGCGCTCCCCATAAAAAACCGCTGGCGCAAACGCATGTCAAGCTTTTTCATGACGGCAAATATATGTACGTGGGGATCAAAGCTGATGAGCCGCATATTGACAAAATGCGTTATCGGAAGGATTTTGCAGCATTTTCTATTTGGAACAACGATTCAGTGGAGGTCAATTTTGACCCGGACGGGCGCAATCGCGCGTTGGGCAAGATAATTGTTGACTGCCGCGGCAATATAGCTGACTTTTACGGGATGGATGATAATACCGGCAATGACCGTTTTGTGCTCGAACGCTGCCGCAAGAGTTATACAAAAGTTATTTCTTACGCTCAAGGAGCAGATTTCTGGAGCGTTGAGCTGGCGATTCCGCTGGGGGTGTTTTATTACGGCGAAAAGAAAGATAAACTTGCTCCGCGTATCAATATAGCCCGTACCCGCTATGCCGTGCGTGAGGGCAGCGACCTTTTTCCGCTGGATAAAGATTCTCATAATTTCCCGCGCAAGTATCCTGAATTTGAATTTGCCGCTTTGAATACATCTGAATTCGGTTATGCCGTCGAAGGTTTGTCATTTGCAAGCCGCAAAAAAGATGGTAAAATCGTTGCCGATGTATCTGCTAAAGTCATCAATCCGGCAAAGCGTTTCCGCAATATCAAAGCCGTGGTGCGTCTTTTGGATCAGCGCGGCAATCAGATTGCCGCAGCAAGTAAAGTTTTTCCGGCATTGCCCGGTAAATTATCCAATGTGGCAGTAACGCTTACTCCTGAAAAACTCGGCAAATGCAAAGTTGAGTTTGCGCTTATGGATCTTACCGGAGTGCTGTTGAGCAATCAGACTGTGGAAGCGGTAATTGCCTATAACCCCATAACTGTTCAGGTGGTGGAACCCGCTTACCGCAACAATATTTACGCTTCGATGCCGGAAGTCAGAAAAATCAGAGCCAATATAAACCTCTCTGAAATCGACGGCAAGCCGCTGACTGTGACTTTGACCGGGCCGGATTACAGCAAAAAAGTGGTTATCCAAAAGCCGATGGCTGTCAACGCGGTGGAATTTGATTTTGCCAACACCAAAATCGGCAGTTATGAACTCTCTGCCAATGGCGTTAAAACCGTTATAAAGAAGCTCCTGCATCACCCCGGCGAAGTCTGGCTGGATAAGAAAGGCGTGGTGCATGTTGATGGCAGAAAACTCATGGTTTTCGGTCAGAGTTATGCGCCGGCGGATTGGAAGCCCCGCGGCGTGACCATTTCGGAAACTCCGGCGCGCTGGACGAGTGTTGAAGAAGCTCTCAAAGCATTGGATACTCTGCATAAAGCCGGGATTATGCTTAAACTTTATCCTTATTACCGGCCGGTTCCCGGCGAAGATCCGTTCAGCGATAGTGGTCGCAGTCAGGGTAAACTCAACGCGCGGCAAAAGGAGCTGCTGCGCGAATTTGTGACCAGAGTCGGCAAACATCCGGCCGTGTTGTCGTGGTATATGGCAGATGAACCCGAAGGGCACGGCCATAACGAAGACTGGTATGTTGACGCCCTCAAATTTATGAAAGAGATCGACCCCTATCACCCGACAACGATTTGCAATTATGGTGTAGCCGGGCAGAAAAGATTTTATGCCGGGTGCGATATATTGTTTCCCGATACCTATCCCAATTATTTTCAGGATGGTTCTACGGAACTGGGCAATCGTGTTACTTACGATCACGCTGTCCATGCTGTAAACTTGCGGCCGGCGTGGCAATGCTTGCATGGTTTTGACTGGGGCAAGCGCAATTCGCGCGATTCGCACAGCAGAGCACCGACTTACGATGAAATGCGCATGCAGTTTTACAGTGCATTTCTGGCAAATGTCAAAGGTGTGACTTATTATGCATTTGACAGCTGGGGCAATTACAGCAATCATTTGAGTATCGGCAAAGATCACATCGGTACGGAAGCTGACAGTTTGAAAGACTTTTTGCTCGAAGATACCGAAAACAGTGTCCAGTTCAGCGGCGTTAACAGCCGTGATTTCCTCTGCGGCGTAAAGCGTTATCAGGATAATTTTATTATTATTGCGGTAAATCTGACCGACAAACCCTGTACGGTGAATTTTCAAAGTTCCCGAATACTGCCCGCCCAACTGGCTGTATTCGGCGAAAAACGCTTTGTGGCAACTTCCGGCAACAGCTTCAAAGAGCGTTTCCGCGCTCACGAAGTGCATATTTACGCCGTGGGCAAGGTGGATATTGATGCGCTTGATCTCAATGCGGTGCGCGCAATGATAAGTAAAGCCGATGCTGATCGTTTCCGCCCCGGCAATCTGGCGGCGGCGGGAGAGTTGTCGCTGACTCAAATTATGGAATATCCGGCAAGCCTGCCCCGCGGAGCCGCCCGGATAACTTGTTCAAGCGAAATCAAGAGCCATCGGCCCAAAGGCAACAGTGTTTATTTTCTTCAGGATGGCGTTTACCGCAAACACTTTAATGCGCTGATGACCTGGACACCTGATTTTGCCGATAAAACACCGTGGGTGGAACTTGACTTCAATAAAGTTGTTACTGTTGGCAGAAGTGTTATACACTCCGGCGGCGGCGAGCGGTTTTCGTTTGTGGAAGCCGGTGTTCTGCAGATACCCGACGGCAATGGCGGTTATAAAGACGTGGCAAGTTTCAGCGGCAACAAGCAGGAATTTCTGGAAATAAAGTTTGCTCCGGTAAAAACGCAGAAGATCCGGCTGCTGATAAAAAAGTACGGCCGTCGCGGCAGACTTATGCACGAATGGGAGGTCTATGAAAAATAAAAAGAAGGTTTTTTCAAATAATAAGAAGTAACAAACAATATAACATAAATTAAAAAGAAAGAAAAACACTATGAAAAAACAGTTCACACTCATTGAGCTTCTGGTTGTTATCGCTATTATTGCCATTCTGGCGGCAATGCTGCTGCCGGCGCTTTCTGCCGCCCGCGAAGCGGCAAAAGGTTCCAGCTGTTTAGCCAATATGAAGCAGGTTTACACTTACTGGTATCAGTATGCCAATGACCACAAAGAATATATGATGCTCTACAAAATGAAGTATAACAACGGTCAAAGCTGGTTCCCGGAAACGCTTGCCATGTATATGGGGGCGGAACAGAGCAAGGCTAATGATATATGGGTGACCAGCCGTATCTTGCATTGTCCTTCGGATGCTGACGAACACTACGCACATAACTGGGGAAAGTGTCACGCCAGTTATGGATATAATACATGGATTACCGACGTAAATGTAGAAGCCAAAGACGCAAATGCTATTACTAACATGAATCAGGTTCGTGAGAATATCGAACACACCATTCTGCTTGGCGATACCTGGGTTGGTTTTGCTTCTAATATTTGGGCTTTGGTAAATGCCGGACGACTCTCCATCGGCAGCCAAAAAGCTCACTCCGGCGGAGCCAATCTGCTATTTATGGATGGCAGTGCCAGAGCCGAAAATACTGTAAAAGTTGTTTCCACCAGCGGTAAGGAATTGAGTGTCTGGAGCCAATCCGATTTGAAGGATTACACCAGATAAGCAGTAAAGTTTGAAGAATAAAAGATGAAAAAACTTATTATCTTTTTGTTGGCAGTTCTCTTTGCCGGGAGTCTGTTTGCTGCGCCCGTTAAGCCCTACGAATATTTTACGGTCGACCCGGCGGCGGCAAGTATCGAAGCTGGCACTGTTCTGACAATCAAAGGCAAAGTCAAAGCACAGGATGGCTTTATGTACAACGGCGTAACTGCACTGGTTCAGCGCCGGATGGCACCGGCAAGCTACTTTGCCTCCCAGAGCGCCAAGGTAAAATTCCATCACAAAAACCCCGCCAGACCCGCTCCGTATGACTCGATAGTTTTGAATAAAAAAATCCTGAAAAAAGCTGTCGATGAGGGCGATTTTGCAATCACCGTAAACACCGCCGGTATGACTCCGGGGGATTACGCCGTGGTACTGCAGGGTTATTTTACCAAAACCGGAGCCAAAGCATCTTACGCAAGTATCTATTTTGCTTTGAGCATAAAAGCAGACAAATGAAAGTGTTGCAGATATGATGATTAAAAAAACTTTTTCAGGCTTTCTTGCCTTAACTGCCGCATTTCTGGCACCAGCGGCGGCAAGCGACGTGCTCGAAATCAGCAAATTAAATAATCTGGATAAACCCGGAGCTGTCTTGAATGCCAATTTGCCGTGGCACGGAAATTTTACCAAATTGTATCATCTCAAGCCCGGCAGTGTGCAGACCCGGTTCAAGATAGCTCACGATAACCGAAATCTTTATCTGGCAATCGAAGCTTACGATGATATGAGCAAACTTATCTGCACGGAATATCCACGTGACGACCGCAAACGCACCCATAATGATAATCTGGTTATTGATTTTGACCCTGAAGGCAGCAATATGTCCGGCGGCAAGATAGTCGTTGATGCCAACGGCGGTATTACTGATTTCTGGGGGAACGATGATAATACCGGAACCGGGCGGTTTATTTTTTCGCCGGAGTGGAACAGTAACGCTAAAGTTATTTCTGCAAAAAAATATTCTGACCACTGGACTGTGGAAATGAGTATTCCTCTGGGGACATTTTTCCGGGATGTGAAAAATCTTGACAAACTGCGTTTCAATATTGCCCGCGAACGCGTAAAAGCCAAAGAACTGCTTTCTTATGCAAAAAATCCCAGCTTGAATTTTGCGGCTTCCCGTTACTTTAATGAATTGAAACTTAAAGATTTTGATGCAGATCCTTTTCAGTGGCTGATTGCTTCTGTAAAAGTTGACGGCAAACGCAGCAATGGCGAATGTAAAGCAATTGTTTCGGCAAAACTCTGGAATCAGAGTAAAAAATGGCGAATCGGTCAATGCCGTATTTCTTTGCGGGATGCTCAAGGCAAACAATACATCCGCAAAGTAGGTATTCAAGCAGAAAAAATGCGCAGCTTCAATATCAATGAAGTTATCCCGCAGGCAGCACCTGGCCGCTTTGTTCTGGATATTGATTTGCTGGATACCAGAGGGAATCTGCTTGCGGCAAGCAATACCCAACTTGAACTGGATTTTCAAGCAGTGAAGATACAAGTCTTGGAACCCGCCTACCGCGACAACATATATTTTACCCAGAAACTCAACAAAATAAAAGCCGGAATCCTGCTTACAGAAAATATCGGTAAACCGTTGAAAGTTACGCTTACCGGCCCTGAAAATTTCAGCAAAAGTCTTACCATACCGGCAGCTGAAGAGTACAATATTGCAGAGTTTGATTTTCCCGGCAATATGCCCGTTGGTGAATATATTCTGAAAGTCGGCGAATGTACCAAAGTTATCCGTAAACTGCCGAAAAATGCCGATGAAGTGCGGATTGGCAAAAATAATGTAACTTATGTCAACGGCAAGATTTTCCTGCCGATGGGCTATTTTACGATTGATCCGGAGTGGAAATCTCCGGGAATCAACCAGATGACCTATTTTCGCGATGTGTGGAAAGATGCTGATGAACTCAAAAGTTTTCTTGATCGTCTGGCAAAAGCCGGAATGCGCGGGGTAATCTATCCATATATAGAACCCTCCGGAAAGAAAAAGGTTTTTGCCGCCAAAGCCCGGCAGCTTGATAAACTTACAGATGAGCAAAAGCGCTTGGTGCGGGAAGCCGTTTCCGTTTGCCGCAACCACCCCGGTCTGCTGGCGTATTATGTGGCAGATGAACCTGAAGGGCACGGACACAATGAAGAGTGGTATGCTGATCTTTACAAGCTTTTGAGCGAACTTGACCCTTATCACCCGATAATGATATGTAACTACGGCACGGCCGGTATCCAGCGTTTTTACCGTGGTGCAGACATTGTTCAGGCAGATGCCTACCCGGATTATTTTACAGATAACACCAACAGCAGACCTTTGAGTGTCTGTTACGAATATGTAAAATACGCCTCGGCATTGCGTTCGCCGTGGCTGGCATTGCACACTTTTGACTGGGGCTTGAAGAACCCGAAAGGCTCTTACAGCAGATCCCCCAGTTATGACGAAGTCCGCGAACAGATGTTTCTGGGGCTGCTTGCCAATGCCAAAGGTTTTACCGGTTATGTAGCAACAATGCCCGGATCATTGAGCAATCAGCTGCGGGTAACCAAAGAGCATATCGGCAAAGAAGTATCTGCACTTAAAGAAATTGTATTGCAAGATACATCGGCAGTTAAATTTTCTCCCGCCAATAAAGCTCTTTATGCTGGTATTAAACGACTGAATAAAGAATTTGCTCTGATTGCGGTGAATACCTCAAGTGTTCCTGTAAAAGTGACTTTCCAGGTGGATAAAGGTGTTGCAAAACTGGCACTCTCCGGCGAAAAGCGTTCAGTAAAAGTGAGCAATGGCAAATTTACAGATACGATTCCGCCGCACCGTGCACATCTCTATCTTACTTCGGGATTGAAAGCTGATTCGGTCGATCATCAGGCGGTACGCAACGAAATCGCCCAACGGGATAAAGATCGCTTCCGCTCCGGCAATCTGGTGGCGGCTGGCGAACTGAACCGGCGGCAGATTCATGATTATAAACAGGGGATCATTCCTCCGCATGTGCCGAAAATAACTGTTTCCAGTCAGCTGGAGCACCCGTCGTACAAAAAATGTGCTACCCAATATTTCCTGCAGGACGGCATCCGGGAAACTGCCGGTATGCAGTTCATGACTTGGGCTCCGGCACCAAACGATAAACAGCCGTGGCTGGAATTTGAGCTTAAAAAAGATTCTACGCTCGAAAAAGCAATGATTTATCTGCACAAATCAAATTTGGGCGCACAGTTAAAATCCGGTACGATTTTGGCTGTGACTCCGGAAGGCAAATATATTCAAATTGGCAGTTTTGCCAATAATGATAAATTTGTTATCGAAGTAAAATTGCAGGCGGTCAAAACCCGAAAAGTCCGTGTTGAACTGACGGAATTTTCAACCCGCGGCCGTATGCTTGAAGAAATAGAAATTTATGGAAAATAATGGTGGATTATGTTTGATGTAAAATGGTTGTTGGATAAAAACAAGGTAATCGGCGAAGTAAAAAAAGAGATTTACGGCGGATTTGTAGAACATCTCGGTCGTAATGTTTACGGAGGCGTGTATGAGCCCGAATCGCCGGTGGCTGACGAAGATGGCTTCCGCAAAGATGTAATCAGTCTGGTTCGTGAACTTGATATGCCCGTAACCCGCTACCCCGGCGGCTGTTATATTGACTTGGAACGCTGGGAGGACAGCGTTGGTCCCAACCGTAAATCACGGCTCGAACCGGCGTGGCATCAGCTGGAACCGAATACCTTCGGGCTGGATGAATTTATGAAATGGGCTCGCAAAGTCAATACCGAGCCGTTGATGACTGTAAATGTTGCCAACCGGACTCTTATGGATACTTTGAGTCTGTACGAATACTGCAATTTTCCCGGCGGCACTTACTGGAGCGATCAGCGTCGTGCCAACGGTGTGGAAAAACCCTACAATATCAAAAACTGGTGTTTGGGTAATGAACTTTACGGCCCGTGGGAAATGGGGCATATGTCCGCTGCTGAATACGGCAGACTCGCCCGCGAACATGGCAAACTGCTCAAAAAGAAGCTGGATCCGGAATGCAACATCATCGTTACCGGTTATCCGCACGACCGGGAGTGGAACAAGGTGGTGCTGGATATTTGCGGAGAATATACTGATATACTTTCTCTGCATTGCGGTTTTGCCAAAACTCCGGAGCGGACTGAACGGCAGTATCTTGAACGGGTCGATTTTTTTGAAAAAGGCTTGATTGAAACCATCAAAGAATGCAAGGCGTATGAGGCATTGACCGGACGGCACATTTCTATAAGTGT
>JAZNBV010000050.1:0-42646 GCA_045587205.1 Victivallaceae bacterium | reverse complement strand
CCACGGTACTCGACCGAGGTGTGCGAGGCAGCAAGGCGCGAGATCCGCCGCCAGATTGCCCGCCCCTCACTCCATAGATTTGGCGCGGGCAATAGCAACGCGGCCGCTGCGTGCCATATCGATGATACCAATATCACTGACCATATTCATAAAGTTGTCGATCTGCGAAGCTCTGCCGGAGATCTCCACGCCGAGTTCTTTGGGACCGACAGTAACGAATTTACCGTTGAATATTTCGACCAGCTGAATAACCTGTGCTTTCTTTTCCGGTGTATCGGCAGCGATCTTGAAGAGCGCGAGTTCGCGTTCGATAAAATCTTCGCCGCTGAGCCGGTCAACACGGATGACTTCAATGAGTTTATTGAGCTGTTTTTCGATCTGTTCAATAACGGCATCATCGCCTTTGGTAACGATGATCATCCGTGACACTTCCGGATCGCTGGTGGAATTCACCGTCAGCGAAGAAATGTTGTAGCCGCGTCCGCTGAAGAGACCGGCAATACGGGAAAGCACCCCGAATTTATTTTCAACACGAACCGAAAAGGTGTAACTTTTAGCTTCACTCATATCCATCCTCCTGCTTTAGGCAGAAAACTCTGCCTTTTATACTAATCATTAACTTGTTCTGACAATATTTTTACGGCATATTCCAATGATACGCCGCATACAGCCACTGTTTTGCGCCGTCCGGTCATACCGTTGGTTACAGAGACGGCGCTTTTGGGTACTTTCATAACTTCGGCAATAAATTTCACCAGAGTTTTATTTGCTTCGCCATCCACCGGCGGCGCCGCCAGCGCTATTTTCAAGCGGCCGTCGTGCCACGCAACCAGCGCATTGCGCGATGCCCGGGGCGTGGCAAAACAATTTATCAAACAGCCGTGGGTACTTGCCGTGACCGCACCGTCAGGAACATTGCTCATTGTGCATCCTGTTCCGCCGATTTTTCAGCTGCATCTTCAGTTTCCTGTGCAGCGCTTTCGGGAGCATTCTCTGCCGGAGCATCTTCAACCGGAGCAGCGTCATTTTCCGTTTTTTCCGGAGCTTCTTCTTTAACAGGTTCAGTTACGCGCCCCAGCAGCACATCAATTTCCGCAGCAGAAAGAGTTTCTTTATCCAACAGCGTGGTGGCAAGTTTTTCCAATTCATCGCGGTGATCAGTCAATATCTGCAATGCTCTGGCGTGCGCTTCATCGATCAGCTTCTTGACTTCAACATCGATTTCCCGCGCGGTCTCTTCGCTGGATTCGTGCACCGGCGGCGCATCGAATCTGATATGCACGTGCGAACGGAAATCTCCGTACTTGATCGGTCCGATTTTTTCATTCATACCGTAGGCGCAAACCATCATCCGCGCCAACCGGCTGACAACTTCAATATCCTGCCCGGCGCCGGTAGTGATATCGCCGAAAATGATCTCTTCGGCAGCGCGTCCACCCAGCGTCATAGCCATCTGGTCAAGTAATTCAAGTTTGCTCTTGGTGTAAACGTCTTCTCTGGGCATAGAAAAAGTTGCTCCCAGATATGCCTGACCGCGCGGAATAATCGTAACTTTATGCAGCGGATCAGTATGTTCACAATGCAAACCGACCAATGCGTGACCGGATTCGTGATATGCAGTAAGTTTGCGTTCGCGCTCGCTGATCTTGCGGCTGCGGCGCTCGCGCCCGAAACAGACTTTGTCCCGCGCTTCTTCCATATCGCACTGCAGAATACTGTCGCGGTTGTAACGCGCAGCAAGCAACGCCGCTTCGTTGCAGAGATTCGCCAGATCCGCCCCGCTGAAACCGGCGGTGGACTGGGCTATGACATCCAGATCGACTTCGCTGCTCAAGCGAACATTTTTGGCGTGTACATCCAATATCTGCCGTCTGCCTTTGATATCCGGCAGATCCAGCACCACCTGACGGTCAAATCGTCCCGGACGGAGCAATGCCGGATCCAGTACATCAGGCCGGTTGGTGGCGGCAAGCACAATCACATCGGAACGGTTTTCCAAACCGTCCATTTCCACCAGCATAGCGTTCAGAGTCTGTTCGCGTTCATCGTGTCCGCCGCCCATACCGGAAAAACGCGATCTGCCCACGGCATCAATTTCATCAATAAAAATCAGACAGGGCGTGTTGCGCCGTGCGTGATCAAACATATCACGCACCCGGCTGGCTCCCACACCGACAAACATTTCCACAAAATCCGAACCACTGATGGAAAAGAACGGCACTCCGGCTTCACAAGCCACCGCTTTTGCCAGCAGAGTTTTACCGGTTCCGGGCGGTCCGACCAGCAGACAGCCGCGCGGTATCTTGCCGCCAAGCAGTTTGAATTTAAGAGGATCTTTGAGAAATTCCACAATTTCCACAATCTCTTCCTTGGCTTCATCGGCACCGGCAACATCGCTGAATTTGATATTCAATTCATCGGGCATAATCATCCGCGCACGGGATTTGCCGAACTGCATTGCACTGCGGTTGGACATCTTGATCTGGCGCGAAAAAAGTATGTAAATGATGATCCCGATGATAAGCACCGGCAGCACCATCGACAATAACGAAGTAAACCAGTTATCGCGCGGCTCGACCTTGATATTGAGCTTGGAAAGATTTTCGTCGATCAGTTTGTTTTTGATTACCCGGGTACGGAATCTGCCGTAAGCAGGCGGATTTTCACTCTTGAGTTTGGCAGCCGTCATTTCCGCGTCATTGAACTTGTATTCGCCTTCAATATAAAGCATTGAATCAGCTTCCGGAGTGACTCTGGCGCTGGTTACATCGCTGATGCGGTTTTCAAATTTGGTTTGATCCCACTGGGCAACTGTATTGCCGGTGCTGCTTTTCCAAATATAAAACCCGATAAAAAACAGCAGCAGCAGTGTCCAGAAGATCATTGCCGCCGGAATCCGGAACACCCGGACATTGCCATTGTTGCGGTTGCCTTCCGGCATCTTGGGTGTATTATCCTTTTTTTCTTCACTCATAAATCTGTAAAAACTCCTGCATTATATTCTCCGTTACTGATATGACGAAAAAACCAACATTTCTGTTCAATATCAAAACGGCACCGACAAAAACCGCCGCCGTCTGTTCCGGCTCCTGATTTTTGTCGGTGTTGTTCAACTGCAGAATCATCTGTTCTGCAAAAAATCTCTGCAGCATTTGCCGGGCAAAGCATCAGCTTGACATCGACAGGCGCTCCACCATCTTGACTATTACACAGATCAACAGAACCGCCACTCCGGCCGCAACAGCAACAATACCGCCGATAAGCAGCTTTTTGTTACGCGAATCCGCTTTCTGGTCACGGGCAAACGGCGAAAGATTGGTAAAATCCTTTACTGTTGACATACCGGTCTGCGTACTGGTCAGATCGATCCCGGTTTCAGTCCGGGTGCTTGCCGGTCCGGAACCGTCATCAAAGTCAAACATAACTTCAACGCTGCCCAACTGCAGGAGATCCGAACTCTTAAGCGGATACATCTGTTCCGGTTCCAGCGGCACGTTGTTCAGGCGTGTACCGTTGGTACTGCCGCGGTCACAGACAAAGAAACCATCTTCATTGTGAATAAAATCACAGTGGTACGAACTCAAACTCGGATCTTTGATGCATATATCACGCTGATCGTTACGACCTACACTGACTGAATCTTCCTTCAGTTCAAAAACAAGTCCACGGAACTTCTCTGACAATACCATCAGTCTTGGAAAATCCGCCATTTTAACTAACCTCCATAACTTCAGCCATTACAAAAACTATCAAACAATGCAGCAATATATACCCAATCTTGCGTTATTGCAAGTATTCAAACAGCAACTTTTCTGCTATTTTTGCAATCTTTCAGTCCAAACCGGGACGGAAAGTCTCTTTTCCGGTAAAAGATGCAATAGTTTCCACCAGCAGATCAACTGCCGCATCAACATCGCGCAGGTCGCACATTTCCACCGGACTGTGCATATAACGGTTCGGGATACTGACCAATGCCGTTGCGGTTCCGCCGCGGCTCAACTGGATAGCCGCTGTATCAGTTCCGCCGGAAGCACGGTGTGCCGCAACATCCTGATAAGGAATCTTTTTATCATTGGCTATTTCGATCATTCTGCGGCGCAGAACAGTATTTACATCTGCACTGATCGCCAGCATCGCTCCGGCTCCGAGTTTAACATCGCCGAACTTCTTTTTGGAAATATCCGGCAGGTCAGAAGCAAAACCCACATCTATAGCAAATCCCACCGCAGGATTGATATTGTAAGTTCCGGCAATCACACCGCGGCAACCGAGTTCCTCCTGCACAGAACCAACACCATATACCCCCACATTGATCTTGCGTTTGGCAAGTTTGCGCAACACTTCGGCAACCACAAAAGCACCGATCCGGTCATCCAGAGCCTTGCTCATCACACGGTATTTGCCCATAAAACGCACATTGCGCCGCAGCGCCACCGGATCACCGACCGCCACCATAGCTTCGGCTTCCTTGCGATTCTCTGCACCGATATCGATCCACATATCTTCCAGACGCACAGCTTTTTCGCGTTCAGCTTCGCTCAACAGATGGATCGGTTTTTTGCCGATAACGCCCGGAACAATTCCTTTGGCGGTGCGGATCTCCACTTCCGACGCCGGAACATTGAGTTTATCGATTCCGCCGTTGGGGCGGAAATAGAGCATACCGTCATCGCTTATGTAAGTGATCTGAAAACCGATCTCGTCATAGTGTCCGGCAAGCATCACCCGGAATTCCGCATCAGGATTAACCACCCCGACAGTATTGCCCATTACATCAGTTTCCACGCGGTCGCAGAAGCTACTCAAATATTCGCGGAACACTGCTGCGGGTTCTTCTTCATAACCGGAAGGCCCTACGGTATTGAGCAGTTTTTCAAAAAAATTCAGTGCTTTTTTATCAGGCATTTCAATATCTCCTCAAAGTTAAAATTTCAGATCCGTCAGTTATAACTTAATCCGCTTTTATCAATTTGCAATATCCTGTTGCAAAGTTTTCACATTTTTTCTGCAGTATTTGCTTTTTACTCTCCAGAGTGTATATTACATTACTATACAGTAAATGAACAAACAACAATTTCAAGGAGTAATTTATGAAAAAGCTCTGTACTTTACTTGCACTGGCTGTCTCTTCAATAGCTTTTGCCGCCGCACCGCCGTTTGACCGGGTACTCGATATGCATTTCAACCAGCCCAAAACGGTACTTGCCTACTGGCCGCGTGAGTATGCCAAAAATGTCGCATTTCCGCAAACCGGCGGCGTAAACAACTCCGGAGCATTGGAAATCACCCCCGGATCGAAAAACGGTTCGTTCTATTTAAGTTATCCCGGCTGGATGTATTCCGGATTCCGCAGCACGGTTCCCGGAGTGCTTACTATGTCTTTTGACAGCAAACTTGTTTCCGGTACGGCTTCTCCAATATCTATCTATTGCGCTTTAAACAAACACAAAGGACGCAACGGCAGCAATGGGACAGTTCGATTCGACGCACCACCGCCAGGCAGCGAATTCAGCCGTTTTACCAAACAAATTTTCATACCTGCAGACACTTACACTACGCAGATATCTTTTTCCTTCCAGGCCGGCAGCGGCAAACTCCTTATGGACAATCTGAAATTTTCCTACTTCCCGGATAAAGTAGTCCTGCCGTACAGCAAATACAACTGCTACATCCAGCGCGACCTCACTGACAACTCCTGGAATCCGCAATACGAATTGGGCGGATTCTACCGGCTCAACGAACCAAGCAAACTCGATACCCGCGTGCGGATCGGAGCTGACAGCAAAGGTCTTTTCATAGCCTTTATCAACCCGGATTCCCCGGCGCAATTGAAAGCAAACATCAAGAAAAATGATGATCCGGCACTCTGGCACGATGATGTCAACTCGGTATTCATCTTCAATCCCGATAAGGGGCTGGGCTGGCAGTTTATGGTCAACTCCAATGGCATACACAATGATTACAAGATGTATCAGAAAGTTCACGGCGACCCCTGGCGGAGCGATGTAACCGGTAACTGCAAAAACTGGAAGAGTTATGTAAAAAAAGATGCCGATACCTGGCAGACACGGTTCTTTATTCCCTGGAGCGCAGTCGGCATAACATACAAGGAATCCGCAAAACTCAAGCTCAATCTGACCCGCGAAGCCAAAGGTATTGTCGAAGACAGCTCATTCAACTGCGGCAGCTTCAGGTTCAACGACCTCAACGGCTGGGCTGACCTTTATGTGGATGCCGAAAAAATCACTATTCAGCGCTCCCGTGAACTCAACAATATAAGCTATACAGTTGACCGCAAATGCGATATCAACAGCATTATTGAAAAAGCCCCCAAAGGCGCCATCCGCAGCAACCTCTGGTCGATGCACTATCAGCCCTCTTCGCTGCCGGAAAGTTTGCGGAAAAAATATTCTGCAGCTGAAATAGATGCTTATCTGGTGCGCATTGTCGAAAGCACTATGGCTGCCGGCAGCGCCGGTCCGCAGTACCCGTGGAGTCAATACCGGATGCCGGGAAAACTGCCTAAACTCGAAGAGCTGCAAGCCAAATACGGCAAAGGTATGCTTTTTTCGATGTTTTCCAGCGATACAGCGCGTCAGGCGCGTAAACTCAATGCCGTGTACACCAACAGCAGTATATTCGGCGTTGACCCGGTGGACCCGGCTTTTGTTCAGGCGGGCATAAATTACATAAACAACTTTGTCAAAAACAAAGATATTGCACGCATAAAAAAGAATATCGCCATCATCCGCGGCCGTGATGAACCCACCAACCAGATCACAATGAACTTCAGTCCCGCCAGCAACAAAAACAGTGCCGCACTGGCTGCTCTGGATGAAAAAATCAAAGCCGGATACGGTTTCGGCAAATACGGTCTGCCGCTCTTTGCCGCAACTCCGGATAAAAAAGAACAGCTTTCACGCATAGCGTTCTACCGCTGGTGGAACGATGAACACCGCAAAGCCATTGAAAAGTGGACCGCGCTGATCCGCAAGGAATTTCCCGATGCCATCTGGCACGTTTCCAATGCCAATACGGTTTCCGGCAAATCGATGCTGGATATGGCGCTGCTGGATGATCTGGGGGATGAAGTCAGCTGCGACCCCTACCCCACCAGCACCAAGTCGCTGTTCGGTATGGAACGCGCGCTCTATCACGTTGGCTACAGTACCAAACTGATTCACAATGCAGCGCCCAACACCCGTACCCAGTCCATTCTGCAGGCGTTTATTTATCACGGCGGCAAACCCTCTGTCAATGATATGCGCGAATGGGCAAGTCAGGCTATGAAAAACGGCGCCCGTACCATTGAGTGGTACATCGATAAAACCTGTTTTTCCGGTATGTTTGAAGGCTATGTGGCAATGCTCAACATTATGCGCCAGCTCAACGATTTTCCCGGTTTTGTTCCGCAGAATAAAAAGCCGGCAAGCGGCATCTGGTTCAGCAATCTTGACCAGTGGGCTTTCAACGACCGCGCCACCCACACAGCGTACACGGTTTACTCGCTCCTCGGTGAACATCTCAAAAGCGATTTCCGATTTGTCTTTGATACTCACATAAGACTTAATAAAGCTCGTTTGAATGAACTTAAAGTGCTTTACATTCCCCGGATGCATTTTACCGATGACGCCAGCGCAAAAGCATTGGCAAAATTTGTAAAAGACGGTGGCAGACTGGTGATTTTTGATCCCGGATTTATGGCAGAAAAAATCGACGGCACCGTACCGGCGGAACGCAATGAACTCACCGGGGTGGATTGGCCGCTCCGGCGCCGCCGCGTTACCGGAAATCAGATCAGATATCAGAATGTCAATCTGCCGCTTACCGAAGTAAAGCATTTTCCCGGTCCGGCTGATATGCCGCTTGAAGCGTACGATATAACCGTTCCCGCCGATGCCCGGATCATTGCCAGTTACCCTGACGGTAAACCTGCCGCCTTTGAACGCAAACTCGGCAAAGGCAGTGTAGTTTTCTTTGCGGCACAGCCCTTCGGCAATTCCAATCTGGCAGTCAAACCCGGCAACTGGATGAAATTCTTTGCCGACGAAGCCAAACTTGCCGGTATTCCCACCGGATTGAAGTACTGGGATTTCCTGTTACCCCCTGCCGGGAACAGCATAAAACTTGAACAGCTCAAGTAAAATTTTTATATGAGATATTATGGGAAAACCAAGCGTTTTCTCATAATATCCTATTCAAAGACCGGCACCGCGCCGGTAGAACTCCAGCAGCATTTCCGCCGGCGGCAGAGCATCTTCGCCGGTCATTTCGCTGCGGACATATCCATCGGTGAGCCACAGCAGAACACGGGCATTGAATGCGGCAGTTTTATCTTCCCATTGCGGCATTGAATTTTTCATTACAGCTGCAAGCGTATCCAGTACAGCCCTGCCCTGCAGCTTAACTTTCTGATGCTGTTCATCGCTCATTCTTGCCATATGTGAAGCATAATCACCAATCGCACCGAACCAGTTGCGGTGGTGCCGTATAAAGCCGCCCACCAGTTCAAAGATCCGATCCGGCAGCACCGCCACATCGCAGTTGGCAAGCTGTTCCATCTGCTGTTGAAGTTTTTCCAACCGGTAACAAACCATTTCTGCAAAAAGTGCATCTTTATCTTTGAAGTACAAATAGATTGTGCCTTTGCCCACCTGGGCAGCGCGCGCCACTTCATCAAGAGTTATTTCGTGAAACCGCCGGCCCGGCAGCAGCTGTTCAAGAGCATCAAGTATCTGCCCGCGTTTACCTTCTTTAGTCATTTGCTTACCATCATAATTTGTAAAACTTGTTTTCATAATCTGTTAAGATAGATCTTCATTATGTTTTTTGCAACTGCAATTCACTGTTTTTTCAGATTTTTTACTGTTTAAGCCCTGCAGACACAGATGTCAGCTCTATCTTTTCACAGAAATTTTCAACGTATTTTTCGTGTTTTCATTGACTTCAGCCAACGCAGAACGGCGCAAACTGCCCAACACATAAACTGCATTATTTTCATCGCGCAGCAGCAGCATCGAGTCTTTATTTTCCACTCCGGAAAGTATGTGTTTCACCCGGCGCGGAACAGTTGAACCCCACACGGTCATAACTTCTCCGCCGCGCCGGAGATCGCAAACCAGATGCGGCGGCATTTTGTCAGCATCAAAATAAAACACTCCTTCAGCCGGATCGCATACACTGCCTGCAATTAATTCAGCAGCAAGTATCCACGAGCAGTATTCAAAGTTTTTTTTCTGCCGGTAATCCCAAACTGCCGCTTCAGGCTCTTCTGCGGGCGGATCATCTGCTGACCGGGTAAAAGTCAGCAGATCATTTTTTAAGCTGAATCCGTAATTTTTATTCAGAGAAAAAACTCGGACTCTGCCGCTTGACGGCTGTCGGATAAATTTCTGAAAAGCACAAATCTGTTTGCGGGTAAGCTGTATATCAGCTTCGCGGGAAAGTTCCACGATATAACTGCGCAGTACTCTTACCAGCAAAGCGTTGTGCAAACTCTGCCAGAAAACTTTCCGGGTGATCACCGGAACCGGTTCCCCCAGCAGAGAAAGTTTTTCAGCGGCGCACTGTTCAATAAAATCGGCATCACTTTCCAGTGCCAGCCGCGCCGCCTGCAAGCCGCTGCTGACTGGAGAGTGATAACTGCACCAGTTCTTTAAAAGCTCGTTACGCAGATAGTTGCGGTGGTAATCATTTTCATCATTGCTCTGATCGTGACGCCACTGGCGCACATTATTTTCCAGCAGGAACTCTTCCAGTTCCTCTTTGCGCCAATCCAGCAGCGGGCGCAGTACGGTAAGGTTCCACAATTTGCGGCAGCTGCGCAGCGAGGTCAAAGCGCTGACATTGCCGCCGCGTGCCAGTTTCAGCAGAATATTTTCGTCCGCATCGCCGGCGTGATGCGCCAGAACCACCGGACAGCCGTTATCATTTCTGCGGTACCACTCCAGCCGCGCCTCTCTTGCCATATCTTCCAGTGAAAGCCCATTGCGCTCACGCCGTAACAGTTTAAGTTCGACCAACTGAAAAGGTATATCGTATTTACGGCAGAAATCAGCGCACCACACAGCATCCCCGCTGCTTGCACTGCCGCGCAGACCGTGGTCGAAATGTACCGCCTCCAACTGTCCGGGGGCAAATCCCCAGCGCAGCAGAAGCAGTACCAGTGCGGTACTGTCAGAACCGCCGGAAAAACCGACCCGCAGCCGCTGACAGCGGTATTTTTCAAGAATCTCCGGAAATTGTTCAGCTTTCTGCATATTCAAATTTGCCAAAACACTCAAAATGCTTTATGTTATTATTTATAATAAACTGTAAAAATACAACAGGAGATAATATATATGACAGTTATCGTTGCCGCAACCGCCAATGCCCATAAATTTGAAGAATATCGTGAACTTTTGGGTGCACAGGACGCTGAACTGCAGTGTCTGCTCGATTATCCGGGGTTCACCCCCTCGCCGGAAACCGGTAAAACGTTCAAAGAAAACGCCTCACAGAAGGCTCTGGAAGCGTGCAAATATTGCGACCGCCCCACCTTTGCCGATGATTCAGGTCTGGAAATCACCGCACTGGACAACGCCCCCGGCATCTATTCAGCTCGTTACGGTAAAGATGATGCCGACCGCATTGCTCGGGTCTTGCGCGAACTGGAGGGCAAAAGTGACCGTTCAGCGCGTTTTGTCTGCGTTATAGCTATTGCCATCAACGGCGAAGTCATTGAAACTTTTGAAGGGGTTATGGAAGGCACTATCACTGATACCCCGCGTGGCGAAAACGGTTTCGGTTATGACCCGATCTTTGTTCCCGCCGGAGAGACCCGCACCTTTGCAGAGATGTCTTCTGAAGAAAAAAATAAAATCAGCCACCGGGCAAAAGCCCTGAAAAAGGCTCTCGATTTTATTGAAGATGAAATGAGTATTCTGGACGATGAGTTTTAAGGAAAAAGCCCTTGCTCTGCATAACCGGTATCTGCAGAATATCTCTCCGCGCCGTTTTGCCGGACACCTGGCAGTGCTTATTGCAGCAACTGTACTTATCAGAATATTGCTGGCATTGCCGGCATTGAACGCGCCGGAAACCCTCCTGCGTCCTGACAGTATGGGCTACTGGCAGCCGGCATTGGCTCTGGCAAACGGAGACGGCTTTGCAGCGGCGCCCGGAACAACAGTTTCTGCAACTGACCGTCTGCCGGGTTATCCGGTTTTTCTGGCGTTGAGTGTAATTATCGGCGGGGAAAGTTATCTTGCTGCAGCGCTGGCGGGAATAATCATTTCCATAGCCGGAATCATACCCATTGTGCTGGCAGTCCGGAGTGTTTCCGGCGATAAACCATCATTGTTTGCCGGATGGCTTTACGCGCTCAACATCACTGCCATTGCTCTGGCTCCGCAGATATTGGCGGATACTCTTCTGGGAGTGATCGCCGCGTGGCAGCTCTGGGCGGCAACAGCTTTTCTGCAGAGAAAAAATCCGCTTTTTCTGGTGCTGCTCACTCTGCTGGCAGTTACCGGATTTTATGTCAAACCGGTGAATCTGCCGGTCATTGTATTTGGCTTACCGCTTATTGTGCTTGCCGGGAGCCGTTCTGTAAGAGAATTTCTTACCGGCATTGTAATTGTGGTTTTTCTTGCCGGAGCGCTGACAATGCCGATGCTGGTCCGCAACCAGCGGCTTATCGGCGGTGTGGAAGGAGCCAGCACCAACCTCTATTTTCATAATGGTTCGGCTATCATTGCCCACGCTACCGGAGAGAATTCGGCAGTAATATTACAGCGTTTGCTCAAAGATGCGGAGGATACATTTGCTGCTGATCCGGAACGCTATTCTTCGCTGAAGGAGCAAAATTTGTGGAAAAATAAAAAATTTGCCGCACTGGTCAGAAAATATCCGATCTCAACAGCAATAACCCTTCTGCCTAATATCTTCAACCTGCTGCCGGATATACCCAATCTGCTGGAAAACAACCACTGCGCAACCCACGGCCGCGGAACAATGGGCGTACTGCGCCAGAAAGGTCTTTTTGCCGCGGCGGATCATTACCTTGACGGCAGATGGTATCTGCTGCCGGCATTGCCGATGCTGATATTTATGGCAGCTGAATGTACTCTCTTTACCCGTAATGAACAACAAAACCGAAAGGATGATATATGAGCAAAAAACCTGTTACTGTGTCGGTAGTCGGCTGTTCTCTGGCCGACTGTGTCTATGCCAAAGTTGATTTCAACTCTGAAGCCTTCCATAAGTATTCCAGTATTGCCAACGGCGACGGCGGTCTGGTGCCGGGGCAGCTGGTGTTTATGGAATCGCTGGAAAAGTTCGCTAATGTACCCGCTGCGCAACTGCTGGCGGAACTTACCGCCAATGAACCGGTTTCCGGACGCAATGTCGGCGGACCGGCGGTTGTAGCGGCGATCAATGCCGCACAGCTCTGCTGCAATTATCCTGTAAAGGTGAATTTTTACGGGGCCCTGGGCAATGACGAAAAGGCCGATTTCATCGAAAGCATCGTCAAGCAAACACCTATTGACATAACAAACTACAAGCGCATTGCCGGTGCCACCCCCTCTACTGAAGTGTTGAGTGACCCGACTTACCACAACGGCAAAGGCGAACGCACTTTTGTCAATGTAGTTGGCGCCGCAGCTAATTACAATGCTGATAATCTGGGCGATGAATTCTTTGATGCCGATGTACTCTGCTACAGTGCCACTGCACTGGTGCCGCAAATCCACGACGGCCTTACAGCGCTGCTCAAGCGCGGCAAAGCTGCCGGCAAGATCAATATGGTTGCCACCGTGTTCGATTTCCGCAACGAAATGCGCGACCCTGCCGGGCGCTGGCCGCTGGGTGAAAGCGATGAGTCTTATAAATACATCGATATTCTGGCGGTTGACTGGGATGAAGCGCGCCGCCTTTCCGGAGAAGAAGAGTTGGAAAAAATCGTCGATTTCTTTGCCTCCCGCGGCGTCAGCGCTATGACTATTACCCACGGCGCGAAAAACTTCCACGTCTATTCCGACGGCAGACTGTTCAAGAAATTCGACCTTGCATCGCTGGCGGTAAATGAACTGGTCAACAAAGATCTTGCCGAACACCCCGAACGGCGCGGGGATACCACCGGCTGCGGTGATAACTTTGCCGGCGGCTTGCTGGCTTCAGTAATTATGCAGCTTGCCGAAGGCAAAACCCCCGGCGAACTCGATCTGCGTACAGCCGCGGCGTGGGCAGATGCCTCCGGCGGTTTTGCCTGCTTCTGCCTGGGCGGAACATACATTGAAAAGACTCCCGGCGATAAATACAGCCAGATCAAACGCTACAGCGATTATTATCTGGCTAATCAGTAAAATACTCTCAAATCTGTCCCTGCCGGGCAGATAACATTGTACAAAAAAACTCCAGCGGTCATACCGTTGGAGTTTTTTTTATACAGGGAAAGTCAATCTGTTTTACTGCAATGTTATTTCAACTTTGCGGCTGCGGGGGCCATCGAATTCGCAGAAGTATATACCCTGCCACGTCCCCAGATGCAGTTTGCCGTTACGCACCGGCACGATCAGTGAAAAGCCCATCAGACTGGCTTTGATATGTGCCGCGCTGTTGCCTTCGCAATGCTGATAAAAACTTTCATTTACCGGAAACAGCTGATCGAGTTTTTTCAATATATCGTGCCGCACATCCGGATCGGCATTTTCATTTACCGTCAATCCGGCAGTGGTATGCGTACAGAATATATGACAAAGCCCGCTTTTCATATCAGCCGGGATCAACTCATTGACACGGTGCGTTATATCGATCATCTCGCACGCGCGATTGGTGACAATATTCAATTCCGGCATAATCTTCAGCGTCCAAAAAGTTTACGCAGTTCATTCTGGAATTCCACCAGATCATTTTCTGTGGGTTGGCCGTTGACTTTATCCAGACCGAGTCTGCCCATTTCATCCAGCACCCACTCTGCAGAAGCTCCGGAACCGAAGTTGACCGTGCCGTGCATAACTGCGCCGGGGCGGGTCAGACGGCTGACTTCCACCGTGGTGGCTCCACCGGCAGGAGCAGCGTTTTCCGCGCCTTCACCCGGAACCGCAGCGGCTGCAGGAGCTTCTTCGGCAGGAACCGCACTTTCTGCAGCTTCTTCGGGTTTCTTTTCCTGCGGATCGAACTGCTTCCAATCCACATCTTCCAATTCAGCAGCCAGCAACCGCAGTTCCAGAAAAGTCATCCGGCAGGCAAGCTCATCTGCCAACATTGTCTGAATGTCGCTCAATTTAACGCCTTCCTGCAGCTTTTTGGCTACAAATCTTTTTATTGTCATTTCATCCATAATCAAAACAAACTCCTGTTGGATAATTCAATATTTACAGTATTACCTCTGCATTGCGGTCACTGTTGAGTTTTACCGGCATTGCCCGGCGGGGCGCCGGAGCTGATTTCTTTGCCGGAACCGCAGCTCCGGGGGTATCTGGCGCCGGAACCGCAGTTTCGGGGGTATCTGGCGCTGGAGCTGCTGTTTTTTCCGCTGCTGCACTGTTTGCTTCCAGTTTACGGCGTTCGGCTTTGTAGAGTTCTTCCATTGCCTTGAAACGCGCATCGGTTGCCAGCAGCAATGCTTTTACCTGCAATTCATATACCGGATCAGCTTTTTCGGCTGCGACAGTATCGCCAAAGTAATTACTGTAAACAAAAGCTCCGCCGGCGTTGCGCGTATCACGCCCCCAATTGGGTGCCGGCGACACATTCTGATCGGGGGCATTCAACCCTACCTGTATGCGTTTGCTTTCGACCACATTGACAGCATCCGCGCCGTGTTCCAGAGCCAGATCAACGAGTTTCTCGCGCACCTCGCTCATACTCCACCCCTGCGGAGCTGTCACTGTAGCTCTGCCGATTGCCCGGTAACCGCTGACCGGAGCCGGAGATTCAGGCGAATAGAGCGTTACAGTTGTGCCTTCCGGCAAGGGCGGAAAACTCTGCCCGGTATATTCGACATTTATGCATCCGCAAACGTTCAGCGCTATCAGCAATATGCCCGCCAAACTGACCCGACTGTAACTATTTATCATTTTTCCACCTTATTCTTCCGGTTCAGATACCGGTACGTCTTACATTGAATTCCAACACCCGCCCGCGGCGGATCTTGCGGACATAAAATTCCGCATTTTCAAACTTCATTATATCACCGGTCTTGGGGGCGCGGTGCATCTGCGTACAGAACCAGTCCGAAAGCGTCAAAGGTACATTCGGCACCGACAACGGAGTTTCCGTTGACAGCATAGACATAATCACCCCGCCGCCGATCACCCAGAATCCTTCGCTGGGTGAATAGAACGTCTTCGGCAGCGGATCGAATTCATCGTCCAGATCGCCGATAAGTTCTTCGACAATATCTTCCATAGTGATCAAACCCAGTGTTTTTCCCTGGGCATCGCGCACTATGGCAAGGTGTACGTGCTGTACAGCAAAGCGTTCCAACAGGCTTGCCGCCGATAAATCCGGCGAAACAAACGCTATCGGCCGGACAATATCACGCAATTTTGTACGCTCCGGATGCGCCCGGAACGTCGCTACCAATTCCTTGAAATTGATGTAACCGAGCACCTTGTCGCGGTCGCCGCCTTCACACACCGGGTAACGGGTATGGAAATCCGTCGGTGCCGCATTAAGTGCCTCGGCAGGAGTCAATTCCGATGATACAAATGATATATTTTCTACCGGCAGCATAATCTCATCGGCACGCCGTTCCGAAAGTTTCGGCGTTGCCAGAAGAATACGTTCCTGCTGACTGCTGATCTCTTTTTCGCGCCGCGCCATACTTGCGAGCGCGGCGATTTCCGCTGCGGCGGTGGGCTGATTGTCATCTTCTTTAACTTCAAACGGGCGGTTGATCAAGTGTACAAGCTTGATCAACGGCAGCAATATTACCGCCATCCCGGAAAGCGTCGGTGCAAAAAAAGACATTATGTTGCAATTGTAATGCACTCCGAGCGTTTTGGGCAGTATTTCCGTGTACTGCACCATTAACAAAGTAAATACCAATGTAAAAAGCCCCAGCCAGCCGGATCCGAAGAGTTTTGCAAATTCAGCACCCGCGATCGCAGCACCAATGGTGTGCGCCGCAGTGTTGCAAATCAGAATAACCGCCAGTGGTTTTTCAATATCATCTTTCAATCTTGAGCACAAATCGCCGCGCCGGGGATTCTTTTGAGTGATCTCCGCCAGCTGGCTGGGAGTCAGACTCAAAAGCGCCGACTCCAGAAGTGAGCACAAGAATGAAACAAATATGGCCATCGCCATACTTGCAATGAGGAGAATCCACGCCAACATATTTTCATTGTTCATATCCGTACCTCCGGCACAGATATTGTGCGTGCTGCTAACGACCGCCATCTGCTGTGACGGCCGCAACGTTTGTCCTCATTGCAGCTGCTACTCCCAGGGTCTTCTGCTGAATCCCCCGGAATCTCACTGATCAGTGTCAGTGACCGACTTCCAGTAAGTCCACCTTCCATAAGTGTTTTACCGATTCTACCTTTCTTGTTGGTTATATTGATCAAAACCAGGCCGGAAACCGCTCCGGCGGGCTGTCAACTCTTACTTGTTTTTCTGTTCTTTTTCTGCTTCAATATCGCGCACTATCTGCTGGCTCTTCAGCTTGGCACGGATGATTGCTGCGGCGCGGGGATTGGCATTGGCAAGATAATCTTTAACCACCTGGTCGCGGATTTCATTATAAGGAGCCAGACCGCGGCGCCCGCGTTCTTTTTCGCTGTGGATACCCTTCTGGTAATCTGCATATACCTTCTTGGACATCAATTCGTACATCAGAACCTTTTCTTCGTCATCATTTACTGCCGCATTGAGCGCGTTTTGTATGAACGCGTTGATTATATCCGTTATCTGCTTGAAGGTTGCCGTGGAGATCAACTCCTTGAGTTCGCGTTCCAGGAACTTGGCAAACGGCGGATATTTTACAGTATTGTCATCTTTTTTCAGCAGTTCATACACTTTTTTGGTTTCATCAAATCTGCCGAAATAGAAGAGCAGTACACAGGCATTTTTCATAAAATTGATCTTGCCGGTACGGAAACTTTCCAGCTTGTTGGATTTATCATAAGCCCAGTCGTAAGTCCGGATCGCCGCCATCACCAGATCCAGGTTCGGCGCCATAATCAAATAACGGTAGCCGTCCTGATTTGTCCACAGAACACGACCGGCGCGCATCATTTCCTGCAAACTCGTGGAAATCAGACGCGAACACTGTGTATCGTGACCGGTTATGCGTATGCCTTCGCTTGCCCAGTAGATAGCCTGGGCTTCCGCCAGTCGCCAATCCATTGAGCCGTATTCCTGATTGAGCTGATGTATGTAATCTGCGCGCAAACGGTATTTATCGTAGAGCCAGATTGTACGCAGCGCCGCATCGATATTGCGTGCTTTTTCCGCATTGCCCAGTGCATCGACAAATTTTGCCGGCAGCAGCGATGTACGGCGGAACTCTTCCTGCAGCGAACTGAAGCCGGGCAATCCGGCCTTGCGGGCAGCGCTCCACACCGGATCGCTTTCAGGATAAAGTTTCATAAAACCTTCTGCATCGCGGGGCATCCGGCTCCAGAGTTCCCAATCGGGTTCCAGCGTCAGAATCGCTTCCATTTCCGTAGCCAGACGGGCTTTGTAATAATAGCTTGCGTTATCCAGCACATTACCGAGTTTCTGCTGGAATATGACCGCCAGTTCCCAGTACAGACGCGAGGCTCCGGGGTTGTAGAGCAATGCTTCATCGCGGATAAGTTTTATGCCTTCCCACACCCAGTACCATCTGTCCTGCCACAGCGAACAGGTTACAGATATATTGTATGCCATATTCCACGCCAGATATGCCGTTGCCCCGGCAAAACGCGGCTGCAGTTTGGTTATCCAGCTGGCAAGCTGCACCATTTCAAAATAGTTTTTATCTTCCTGCAATCCTGTTGCACGCAGCCAGAGCAGGTCTGCAACCAAACCGCGGAAACTGCCCAGCGCCATTGTGGTGAATGCCACCAGCGGCGGAGCGTTGTTGATCTGTCCGGTAAAGAACAGATCGTGCTGCCGGATCATTGTATCGAGTTTCCGCTGGGTGGCACTGATGCCGAAAATGAGCATCGCAGATACCGCCAGCGCAATCATATATTTGCCGATTTTTTCAAAGTTTATCATTTGCGAATCACCAATCCCAGTTCACGCCGCCAGAACAACCACAATCCCAGCAGAATAAAAGGCAGAGCGCGCAGCAGGAAATATTCCCCGAACAAACTGCCGATGTAAGAGAATTCCACCAGCTCACCGCCGGCGATCTTCTGCGAAATTTCAAACTCCTGAAGCGGTGCAACGATCATCATTGCCACCTTCCCTATCCAGTAACCTGTATATTTGGAAGGATCCGACAGCTGGCTGGTGTTTATAACCAGCGGCGCCACACTGCCAAGGAACATATAACTCAACACGGTGAAAATCGCCGTCGGCATCGAAAATGCTGCAGCCGCTGCGCACGAAATACCTGCATAAACCATAATCATCAGCAGTATCACCAGCAGAGCGCGTATAAAATTCCCGGTAAAACCGGTTATCTTGATCAGCAGTTTCGGCCCGTCGATCGTCTGAAAATAGACTTTATCTTCCGAATTGTCAATATTTATATAACGCAATTTAACATTGCCGTCGGGATCGACCACCTTGCCCGGCAACACCTTTTCGTGAAATTCCCCGGCGTAATTCTGTTCGGGCATCTGGGTAAGCGGCACCCAGGTACGGCTGTAATCTTCTTCGGCAACCGGCACATTCTGCATTACATCTGTACCGCCGCCGACCGACTGTTTTTTCTCCACGAAATAACCGACCCACCAGCCGGTGGTGTTGCGCTGCGACTGGGTATCGACCTTACCGACATACAACCGGTAGCGCAGATAAATGGGATTCTGCATATCTTTGGGCAGATTTTCATATTCCCATTCACCGAACTTGCGGAACAATACTTCCGAACGCTGACGGAGCATTTCTTCGCTCAAGCCGTTGCGGATCTCTTTTTCCATTTCAGCAGCATCGGCAACCACTTTGCCGCGACCGGCTTTGCGCATCTCTTCAAGCTGCTGTGCCAATGCTTCGCGGGTGAGTTTTTCCATATCCGGCGGCTTGGGGAAATAGACCCGTCTGCCCACCATAACTTCATTTTCGATACGCGTTTTTTCTTCTTCCGGAAAGTCATTCTGCGCGTAACGCCACATCACTACCGAGTAAATGGTTATACCGGCAAAAATCAGCAGTACCGCGTGCAGCAGCACCACACTGAAATATTTGGCAATAAAGATCCTGACCCTTGATACAGGTTTGGCAACCACCATATGCAGCTGGTAACTTTCAACATCCTGGGTCATTACCAGACTGGATATCCATACTGTGGAAAGTGCCAGAATAAACCCGACTGTGCCGAGGCTGTATTTGAGCGCGATCTGTATGTAGGAACGCGCCCCTTCCCCGGAGCCGGAAACTGTCATCGGCAACGCCACCGCACACAATACCAGCAATGCTAAAAGCAGCTGGAAAATATGTGAACGCAACGCGTTACGCAATGTCAGTTTTACGATTGCTGAAAATGCACTCATAATCAATTCTTTCGTTCACAAATCCTGGTTTAGCGGTTTTTCAACAGATCATCGAGCTTGGCATCGGCTGCTTTGAGCGCTTCGGCATCAGCTTTGACCTTTTCTTCTGCTTTGGCAACAGGCTTTTCTTCATTACCGGCGGTAAGAGCTGCCACGCGTTCTTCTTCTGCGGCTTTCAATTCACCGGCAAGTTTGGCGGCGGCAACTTCGGGAGTTTCCCTGACCTTTGCCGGGGATTCTTCGCCGATCAGCGATTTGATAACGGCACTTTCTTCATCCTTTTCAGCTGACAGATAATCAGCAATGCCGCCGCCGAGGGCGCCGCTGGTTTCCACGCTTTCATTCTTGGCCTTGGCAATAACATCAAGGAAGAACTCTTCCAATGTGCGGCGCGGGTGATCCATTACAAACTCTTCGCCGTTGAGATTTTCACGCAATACCGCCAGAACCTTTTCCATAGCTTCTCCGGACAAAGTCGGCGTTACAATGCGGGTGCTGTCGCTTACGGTCAAAAGTTCGTTCAAACTGCCCTGGGCGCGCACTTTACCGCCGTACAGGATCACCACCCGGTCACAGATATCTTCCACATCGCTCAACAGATGGCTGGTGATCAGCACGGTCTTGCCGCGTTTTTTCAGCTCCATAATCAAATCTTTGACTTCGCGGCAGCCCAGCGGGTCAAGTCCGCTGGTCGGTTCGTCAAAAATCAAAAGCGACGGGTCGTTGATCATTGCCTGCGCCAGACCGATACGACGCGCCATACCTTTGGAAAATTCCCCTACCCGGCGGTGACGGGCGTGTGCCAACCCGACCATATCCAGCAGCTGATCGATACGGTTGCGGCGTTCTGCGGCGGAGAGATTGAACAATGCACCGAAAAAGTCCAGTGTTTCTTCAGCAGTCAAATACTTGTAGAGGTAGGATTCTTCCGGAAGATAACCGATCTCGCGCTTGGTTTCCACCGCACGGGGGGCCTTGCCCAATACTGTCAGCTGTCCCGCTGTGGGATAAAGCAAACCCAGAATCATTTTTACCGTCGTGGATTTTCCTGAACCATTTGGGCCCAGCAATCCGACGACTTCGCCTTCCCTGACCGTAAAATCGATTTCGTTGACCGCGCGAGCTTTGGGGCGGTTCCAGAAATCGCGGAACACTTTGGTCAAGCCTACCGCGCGAATCACATCTTTTGCCATATTTTTCAGCCTTTCGTATTATCCAAACCTATCCGCTCCGGCACTTTTTATATGCCGGAACGGATCGCAATTTATTTTTTCTGTTTATTTTCTTCCAGAGTAAGTTCTTCACCGGTACGCACCAGACGCGCACTGTTGAAAATCACCACCAATGTACTCAATGTGTAAAGGATCGCAGCGCCAACCGGAGTCATCTTGTCAAAGACCAGCAGCACCATACCGCCAAACACAAACAATATACCTATGCAGAGGTTCTGATAAATGACCATACGCGATTTCTGCGAAAGATTTATCAGCATCGGAATACGGCGCAAATCATTAGTCATAAGCGCAATAGATGCACTGTTAATGGCAATATCGCTGCCGATGGCTCCCATTGCTATACCAAGATCCCCTTCTGCCAGTGCCGGAGCATCGTTGACACCATCCCCGACCACTGCGGTGGGATAACTCTTTTTGGCATTTTCCACATATTCAACCTTGGCTTCCGGCAGACATTCACTGCGGAATTCATCGATATCCAAAGTATTGGCAACCTTTTCCGCCACCGATTCGCGGTCCCCGGTAACCATTGCCACCTGACGGATACCCAGATTACGCAGATCTTTGAGCGCCTGGGATGCTTCTTTGCGGATCTTGTCACTCAAACCGATCCATCCGATGATCTCTTTTTCGCGAGCTACAAAGACCACACTCAAGCCTTCGGTATCTGCCGCATTGAAATCTTCCGGCAGGGTCAATTCCTGCGATTCAAGCCACGCAGAACGGCCCACGGCAACATTGACGCCGTCAATAACTGCATTGACACCTTTACCGTGCGTTTCAGAAAAATTGCTCACGGGAGTAAGTTCCAACTGCGCTTCTTCGGCAAGTTTCACCAATGCCATTGCGGTCGGGTGGTTGCTGTTGGCTTCCGCCGATGCCGCCAGTTTGAGCATTTCTGCAGGCGATACTTCGCCGAACGGCACCAATTTTACCACTGACAGCAAACCGTCGGTCAGCGTACCGGTTTTGTCAAACACAAAACTGCGGATCCGGGCCGCCAATTCCAAATGACTGACATCTTTGATAAAGATCCCCAGACGCGCCGCCGCTGCCACCGCCGCCACAATAGCCGTGGGACTGGCAAGCATAATCGCTCCGGGACAGGCGATAACCAGCAGTGTGATGACTTTGGATATATCACCGGTAAACCACCAGGTGATACCCGCCAGCATCAGAATTGTGGGAGTATAATACCCGGCATAGCGGTCAATGATACGCACGATCGGCGTACGGGAGTTTTCCGCCTGCATAATCATACTTTTGACCTTGCCGAGAGTGGTATCTTCACCCAGTCGGGTAACTTTGAGTTCCACCAGACCGGTCAGGTTCATCGTACCGGCATAGACATCATCTCCGGCAACCTTGTCCACCGGCATTGATTCACCGGTGATCGATGCCTGATTGACAATCGTTTCTCCGGAAATAACCACAGCATCGACCGGAAAGTTTTCCCCCGGACGCACGCGGATGATATCGCCGAGTGCCAGACTCATTACATCGGCATCCACTTCGGATCCATCTTTGATCAGGTGCACCTGATTGGGCGTAAGTTTGACCAATTCTTCGATCGAGCGCTGGGCTCCGGATGCCGTGCGGCTTTCAATAATAATGGTGATCAGCAGAAAGAATGCAATCACACCGGCATTCTGAAAGTGTCCGCCGGCGGTCTGATAATTACCGCCCGCCAACGCCGCCAGAATCGCCAGCGCCACCAATTCGTTCATATACACCTTGCCGGAAAAAAGGTCCTTGACCGCTGTGTAAATTATCGGCATAGCCAGCACAAACGCGCCGAACAGCGCACTGAATGTGGCGGCAAAAGTCTGTTCGGGCAGGAAATAACTCAAAATAAAACTGTTGGCGGTAAGCATTCCGCCCAGCACAGCAAAACCGACCAGCGCCAGACTGCGCTTGCGGCTGTTTTCGGCATTGGCAGTGTTGCTGTTTACTGCAATATTGATATTTTCACTCATAACTTAATTACCTCCTGCCGGCGCCTGGGAATTGGCGGGCGCATTGGGTGCCTGCTCACTTTTGGGCTGATCGGCAGCTTTGGGGATTTCCGGACCGAGTTTGAGCCAGATCTTGCCGCCGTTGCCGGCGCCCAGCACAAACTTCTGATCAATGCCGCCGAGCACTTCGGCAAGCACTGCGTTGTAGCGTGACATCAGCGCCGTGCGCGGATTGGCATTGTATTCTTTAAGGAAACTTTCGAAGTAAAGGCTTTCCGCCTTGACATCGGCAACAACCATTGTACGGTAATTTTCTGCCGCGGCAATGATCCGGGAGCTTTCTTCGCTGGCCTGTGCGCGGGTGCTTACACCATATTCGCGTGCCTTGTCGATCATTGTACCCTGTTCGGCACGGGCGGCTGTCAATGCATCAAAGTACGCCTGTGTAACAGCGGGAGTCATAACTTTGCCGTTGATACGGACTTCTTCGATAACAACACCGATATTAAGGTCGGCAACCATTTTCCGGTAGCAACGTTCCACAGCTTCGCGGTATTCGGTCTGCTTGGAGTAAAGTATTTCATCGACAGTCCAGTTGGCGGTGGTCACGATCACAGCGCTTTCGAGCATTCTGCCAAGCAGTGTGCGCGGACCGCGGCGGCCGAGTTCGCTGCCTTCATCAACAATGATTTCGTCAGCGCCCGCCGGGTCGGCAGGAACACGCAGTGTCTGGTAATACAGTGCCGGATCGTTTACCTGAAAACGGGCACTCCAGCTGGCGTGGATGATATTGGCATCTGCAGTCAGCAGATAACGGTCGCGGTCAGGCTGCAGACCGGGCAGCTCGCCATTGGCTCCCGGCGGCGGCAGTTTGTCAGGAGTGATTCCGGCATTGAATGATACCTGCAATGTCTGCGGACTGGTGGGAATCACTACTTTGGCGGTCACCGGATCCGGCAGAAACCAGTGCCAGTCGCTGGTATAGGTCTTTTCGTATTTACCGAAGCGCAGCACGATTACCGCTTCCTGCGGCGAAACTGCAAAATATCCGCCCAGAGTAAAGAAATAGACCAGCATCGCAAAAATCAGCCCCACCAGAGCCAGAAAGACCCAGTGGCCGGCCTTCATAAACGCCCGGACGCCGCCGCTGTACTGATTGTACAGTTCGGAATCCTGCGCCGTGTTTTTGTTGATATTGTTCTGCATATAACCAGGCCTCATTATTTTGCGCTTTTTTCCGGAACGGCGGGAGCAGCCGCAGGAGCCAGCTGATCAGCGTTGCTTTTGAGCAGTGTAAAGGGATCGGTGTTGGTATCAAGCACCAGCGTGGTCTTGCTCTTCATAATCGTACGCAAACTGTCGAGTTTGCGGAGAAATGCCGCCAGTTCCGGATTCTGATCGAACACCCGCAAATATTTGGCAGCTTCCACATCACCCTGGGCGCTGATTTCTTTGGCCTGTGCTTCGGCATTGGCAATGATATTGGCGCGTTCTTTATCGGCGGCAATGCGGATCTCTTCGGCACGGAGTTTACCTTCGCCGAGATAACGCTGTGCAGCAAGCATACGATCCTGATTCATACGTTCAAAAACCTTGCTGCTGACAGCTTCAGGCACATTCAATGTAGTAATACCTGCCGAACAGATCTCCAGACCGTATGGCTTGGCTTTTTCCATCATATCCTTTTTCACCAGTTCCGCGATTTCACCCAGGCGCATCTTTTTGGAGTCGGTCGTCAGGATCTGATCGAATTTGTATTTGCCGAAAGCGGCGTTTTTGGCTCCGCGCATCCAGATGTCCAATTCGCTTTCCGCCTTTTTGAAACTGGTCATACGTTTGGCAAATACCAGCGGATCGCTGATGCGGTAGGTAATGAACACCCCGACAAGAATATTCTGCTTGTCGGCTGTGGAGGTTTCTTCGATCTGACCTTCGTGACCGCCGAAACAATGCAGACGCTTGTCGTATTTGGTGATCTTTTCAAAGGGATACGGCCAGCGGAAATGCAATCCCGGCTCCGGATGCTCATTGAGCATCTGCCCCATACGTTCAACAACCGCCACTTCTGTGGAACTCACCTGATAAGTAAAGACTGCCACCAGCAGTACTGCAAATACAAACACCCCGAGCAGGAGTGTGGGCCAATGTTTGAAAACCTTACTTGACATAACTTTTGTGCCTTTCTATATTAAACTTTTTATATTACCGTTTTACTCGCCCAAATTGGCATCAAAGAGATTCAAACGCTCTTTTTCTTCCAGATTGAGTTCATATACATCGCCCTGCAATGAAGAACTCAACACATATTTGCGCACATCTTTGCAATCTTTTTCCAGAAAATCCAGATAATTCTTCAGCAGGAACAGTTTGGGCATCGTCTGATACGCCTGCAGCTGCTTGACAAAGCGTTCACTGACCGCTTTTGCCACCGTGGCAGTCTGGTAACTGCGCGCCGCAGCGCGTTCACGGATCGCCAGCGCATCAGCCTGCGCCTGGGGCAGCACCCCGGCTTTGTAAGCTTCGGCTGCGAGCACCATTTTTTCGCGTTCTTCCATAGCGCCCAGCACCTTCTGAAACTCGGTACCCACCTGGGTAGGCGGATGGATACCCACCAGATTCACTCCCACGATCTGCACACCGAGTTTCTGCGCATCGCATTCGGCCTGGATACGGCTTTGGAGTTTTTCTTCCGCATCGCGTCTGCCGCTGGTTATAACGTGGTAAAACGGCGCGCTGGCAAGGTATTCTGTAACCACCATATGACCGATATTTTTAATTACGGCACGCGCATCCACGCTGCCGTACACATAATTGTAAACCCCGTCCGGACGGATGTGGTACTGTATGGGCATAGAGAGTCCGACAAAGTAAAAGTCGCCCAGCACATCGCCGGTTTTGTCGCCGCCGGAATGTGATACATCGTTTGCCACAATAAAGTTGTTGTTGCCTTCGCCGTGTTCAGCGGTCCAGAGTACGACCTTGAGCGGGCCTTCGTGTTTTTCTTTTTTGGGCGGCGGTGCGTGTCCGTGACCGTCGTCAACATATTCTTCTTCCTCTTCTTCGTGCTCGTGCTCATCGTGACCGATCACAACTTCGTAAATCTGGTCGCAGGAGAACTTTTCCAATGTGCCGAAGGGCCACGGCAGAGTAAAGTAAATACCGGGAGACAGCACCTTTTCTGTATTGGCAAGTCTGCCGAGGTTGGAGCGCAGCCCCACTTCGTTGGAATCAACTTCGTGAATCGCTGTAGAGCCCCACAGCAGCAGTGCCCACAGCAGAAGCAGCGGAAAAATCGCCCGCTCCACAAAACTGTACATCCAGGTTGAGGAAACTTTGAATCCGAACTGATAGTCCAGCATATCCGCAAAGTTACGCATCACCCCGCCGGGTTCAGTAAAGAGTGCCAGAATCCGGCTTTCAAAGACCGGTCGCGATTCTTCAAGGGTGCGCGGCCGGTAGAACTCCACCACAAAACTCAATACCAGCTCCACAGCCAGCACCAGATAGATCACCAGCAGAACTCTGGCAATGACTGCATCATAATCTTTCAGACCTGATTTGGTGCAGAGTCCGGCGATAACTGCCGCTGCGGAAGCCACCGCACCGGCAATCATCCACGCGCCGAAAGGCCGCAGCCAGCGGAAAACCTCTTCACGCGACTGACCGTTGTAAAATGCTCCGGCAAAAAGAGATATGACGCCGATCACCGCCGCCAGAAACACCATATACATCGGATTGGTCTGATTATCACGCAGCACCGCTTCGCGCAGTTCAGCGCTGCGATCCGCCCAGTGTTTGAAAAATACCAGCACCAGCACTGCAATAAGCACCGCACCGAGTATGCTCAATACATAGGGTGCATAACGTGTGTAGTTATTGAATGTGCGCTGCTGGGTGAAACGCGCATCTTCATCCACCGCCAGCATATTATTGTCGTGCCGTTTTGCCAACAGCATTTTTTCTTCATTTTCGATTGCCGCACCTTTGGCGAACATACCGTAGAGAATTGCCGCCAGCCCGAAAAGCGCCGCCACGGTGTAGGGTATGATCACCACCGCGAAAGCATCGGAATTGGAAAAAGAACTCTTTATCACGCCCAGAAACAAAAGCAACAGAGCAAAAACCGCTGCGAGCACAGTTCCGCACACAGAAAGTTTGGTCATTGCTCCGGCGTTGTCAATAGCGGCGCGATAGTTTACATTGTTGCTCATACTATCAACTCCCGGAATCGTCTTGCCGAAACCTTTTTTTTAGTTATATTGTTAAACATCACTTATTACTCCGACTTTATTTACAGATTACTGTCTTGACAAACAAGTTCATTTACACTGCCGGCGGCGCACGCGATATATGCAAACGGCACCGGTCAACTGCCATTTTCTGCAGCACAAAACCGCTGCCGGTCAACGGTTTACCGGGAACAATCAATCCATTTAACTGATCCGGCACGATAAAATCCAGTTCACTGCCCAACGAGACAGTAAGCTGCTGACCGCGGTACACCACGGCGCCTGAACAGCTGTTCCACTTGAACTCAATTTGTCCGTCAGCCTTGCTCCAGGAACACACCGAACCGGAAAATTCCGCCAGACGGGGGCGTACTGTAACGCCGAGCATAAAGAGCATCACACTCAGCATCAACAGGTTACAATAAATTTTACGGCACTGCATCATAATTTTTGCACAATAATCCTATTATACTATCGCTTATACAATAGCATCAAAAAAGTCGAAAATCAAATTTTTCAGTTCAAGATTTAGATTATTTAACTTTTTTTTGCCATCAAAAATATTCCTGTTGTCTGATTGTATGCAAAAAAGTGTTTTTTGGCGGATTACTCTTTTTTTCAACTTGAAAAATCCGTCGGTGTCATTATATTATTTATATGTTATAAAACCAAAAACCGGAGTTTTGATATATTCTATGAATTCAATCGCATTGGAACTGGGAGTTATAGCAGTTCTGCTGCTGTTCGGAGTATTTTCCAGCCGGCTCTCTTCACGGCTGAATATGCCGGTACTGCTGTTGTTTATGGGAGCGGGTATATTGCTTGCCAACAATCAGGAGTTCTCGGCAGCTATACCGGGCGGTTCCACTGTGCATCTTGCCAACATCATCGGTACGGTGGCAATGATCTTTATTCTCTATTCCGGCGGTCTGGAAACAGATATGCGCAGTGTAAAAAAGATTTTTGTGCCCGGCATACTGCTTTCCACAGCGGGGGTGTTTATAACTGCGCTTGCGCTGGCGTGCGGAGCGTATTTTATTCTGAACTGGTCTCCGGCGTGGTGTTTTCTGCTGGGGGCGGTGGTTTCCAGTACTGATGCGGCAGCAGTTTTTTCCATACTGCGCAGCAAAGGAGTCAGTTTGCGCGGCAACCTGGCACCGGTTCTGGAATTTGAATCCGGAAGCAACGACCCGATGGCGGCACTGCTGACCATTTTTATGGTGGGCTTTATGAGTAATCCCGGAGATACACCGGCGTGGATGCTTCTGATCCAGATACCGCTGAAACTGGCGCTCGGCACCGCTTGCGGATACGGTATCGGCAGGCTGGGCAGCTGGCTCTTCAACCGTGCCAGGCTGGAATATGAAGGACTCTATTTTGTACTGGGAGTAGCCGTGGTACTGTTAAGCTACGGTATTACCGAATACCTCTACGGCAACGGATTTATGGCAGCATATGTTGCCGGCCTGACAATGGGCAACAAGCGCTACAATTACCAGAAGAGTCAAGTGCGTTTCAACAATGGTCTGGCTTGGCTGATGCAAGTGGCTATGTTTACCGTGCTGGGTATGCTTATAAACATAAATCAGCTTTTCTTTTCGCCATCGGGTTCTATCTGGGATCAGATCTGGCTGCGGGGGCTTATGCTGGCAGCGGTGCTGATGTTCATTGCCAGACCTCTGGCAGTTTTTACAACTCTCTCCGGCAGCAGATTCAGTTACCGTGAACGGCTCTTTATATCCTGGGTGGGGTTGCGCGGTTCGGCTCCGATCGTGCTGGCAACTTTTCCGCTGACAGCCAAACTGCAGGGCGTCGAAGTCCCCAGCGAAAACGCAGTGGTGTTGTTCAATCTGGTATTCTGCCTGGTCATAACCTCGGTAATGATCCAGGGTAAAACCCTTATGCCGCTGGCAAAACTTTTGAAACTCGACAGTCCGCTGCTGGATAAAGAGCGTATGCCGCTGGAACTGGAGGAAACCGGGGTGCTTTCCAGCGCTATGCACGAATTTGATATCCACGATGATTCGCCGTGTCTGAACCGGACATTGGCGGAACTGAATCTGCCGGACGGCATCCGGGTTATGCTCATACGCCGCAACAACTCCTTTATAATGCCGCGCGGCAACACAAAAATAGTTCTTCACGACGGCTTGCTGCTGATGGGCGAACGCGGGGTTATGCACGATATGGCAGAAGAATATTTTCCAGGCAATGATTACTATGAAGATTAAATAAAAAACGCTCTGTTCCCAACACGGGCAGGTCAATAAAAGGCTATATGATTAACTTTTGTATTTGACTTTTTAAAAACTTGAATGCCGGGAAAAGGTTTGGAACAGAGCCATAAAAAAAACTATTTCAAGAGGTACACAGTCTTATGAACACAGACTCTATGCAAAAAGAATTGACCCTTATGGGAGAAAAAGCACTCCGTGCCGCCCGCGCGCTGGCACTGCTTTCTTCCGCAGAAAAAGTCAAAGTCCTCAACGCTATGGCCGATGCCGTTATTGAAGCGACTCCGGCAGTGCTTGCCGCCAACGCCATTGATATGGAAAATGCGGTCAGAAACAATCTCTCCAACGCTATGCAGGACCGCCTGAAACTTACAGAAGAACGCATCAAAGCTATGGCTGACGGCTTGCGTACAGTCGCTGCCCAGAACGACCCCGCCGGCAGAGTCATTGCCGAATTCACCCGCCCCAACGGCATAAAAATCGCCAAGATTGCGGTTCCGCTGGGTGTGATTGGAATCATTTATGAAGCGCGCCCCAATGTAACCGTGGATGCCGCCGGGATCTGTCTCAAAGCCGGCAATGCAGTTATCCTGCGCGGCGGCAAGGAGGCCTTCAACTCCAATATGGCGCTTGCCAATGCACTCGATCAAGGCGGTCAGAGCGCAGGTTTGGTCGCCGGAGCAGTACAGATCGTACCGTGGACCGACCGCGAAGCAGTACAGATAATGCTGAAAATGGATAAATATTTGAGCGTCATAATTCCGCGTGGCGGCGAAAGTCTGATCCGCGCCGTGGTTGCCGGGGCAACGATGCCGGTAATCAAGCACTACAAAGGAGTGTGTCACGCTTATATTGACCGTGCCTGCGACCTGGACGAAGCGCTCAAGATCATCATCAACGGCAAATGCCAGCGTCCCGGCGTGTGCAACGCTCTGGAAACTATTCTTATCGACAAGGCAGCGGCGGATGTTCTGGTGCCGGCGGTATATGCAAAATTGGCAGAAAATTCCGTAACCGTGTTTGCCGATGAAGAATTCCGCAAATTTGCCCCGCAGGCGGAAGCACTGGATGAAGAAAACCTCTTCAACGAATATCTGGATCTGCGGATATCTGCCAAAGTAGTTGACGGAGTTGATGCGGCAATCGAACACATCAATTTCTACGGGTCGCACCACAGCGACTGCATATTGAGTCATAACGATGCGGCGGTGGAAAAATTCCTTGCCGGAGTAGATTCGGCAGTGGTCTATGCCAATGCCTCCACACGTTTTACTGACGGCGGCGAATTCGGTATGGGTGCAGAAATCGGCATTTCCACAGATAAACTGCACGCCCGCGGTCCGATGGGAGTCGATGAACTGGTAACTTATAAATATGTTGTACGCGGCAATGGACAGATCCGCTGAAAATAATAAAAATGCATTGCGTCCGGCGCGGATCTTCACGCTGGGCTGCCGGCTGAATCAGGCGGATACAGCGCTTTTGACTGACCGTCTGCTGGGTATGGGCTTTTATATTCAGCCGGAAAAAGCCGTTGAAGCTCCGGAACTGGTGATAATCAACAGTTGTGCCGTTACCGCTGCCGCCGCAGCCAAAAGCCGTCAGGCAGCACGGAAGTTTCAGCAGAAATATCCGCAAGCCAGGATAATTTTCACCGGGTGCGCCGCTGAAATAGATGATGAACATATCCGCACAGAAAACTGGCTCAAACTCGGCAATGTGCAGAAACGCGATCTGGCGGAAAGCGTTTTATCATCCATCCAGCCGGAAATCATCCGCAGTCGTGATATAACGGCAGAAAATTTTGCCGAAAATGCCTGCGGTCTGTTTCCGCACCGCACCCGCGCCTTTATCAAGATCCAGGAAGGATGTGACAATTTCTGCAGTTACTGTATTGTACCGTACACGCGCGGGCCGTCGCGTTCACGCAAATTTTCTGAAGTTATAGAAGACTGCCGGCAGGCGATCGGTTCCGGAGTCCCGGAAATCATTCTGACCGGAGTCAATACCTGCAATTACTCCGATGAAGGCAGAAATCTCTGCAATGTCATTGAAACACTCTGCGAAAATATTCCGGGCAGCTGGCGCCTGCGTTTAAGCTCCACAGAACCGGCGCTGGACAACCTTGCCCTGCTGGAAACTATGGCGCGCTATCCCGGAAAAGTATGCCGTTTCCTGCACCTTGCACTTCAGCACGGCAGCAACAGTGTTCTGAAGCGTATGAACCGGCATTACACTGTTGAAGAGTTTGAATACTTTGTCAACACAGCCCGGGATCTGATCCCCGGTATTCATCTGGGCAGCGATGTCATTGCCGGATTTCCCGGCGAAACAGATGATGAGTTTGAAGAGAGTTTCAACTTTATAAAGCGTATGCAATTTGCCAATCTGCACATTTTCAGTTATTCCAAACGCACCGGTACTCCGGCGGCAGTTATGAAAAATCAGGTACCGGATACGCTCAAAAAAATCCGGCATCAGCGACTGGAAGTGCTGGGGGAAACTATGAAAAAAGCTTTTGCGGAGAGTTTCCGCAATACCACGCTCCCGGTTATTTTTGAAACGGTAGATTCCAGCGGCATTGCCCACGGCTGGAGCGATAATTATATAGCAGTATCATCTCCGGCAAAAAGCATAAAGATCGGCTCTATAAGTAATATAATTGTATAAATAAGAGTTTTTCCAGCGTAACTGCTTGAAAAATATTGTATGCGTGATAAATTAAATCTGCCATAAAATAAAACAACCAAAAAATCAAAGGATAAATAAAATGGCTGTTACAATCAACAATCTGCCCGGTTTCGTCGATCTGCAGGTCAACGGTTTTCTGGGCGTCGATTACTCCGCAGAAGGTTTGACTCTGGAAAAGGTGCTGATGACCGCACGCGAAATCTACAAACGCGGTACCGCCGGTTTCCTTGCCACAGTTATTACCTCCAGTCCTGAAATCTACGAAAAGAATCTGGGCATCATTGCCGATGCTATGGAAGATCCTGAAGTCGGTCACATCATTCTGGGCATCCACGCCGAAGGTCCGTTTTTGAGCGATCAGCCCGGAGCGGTCGGAGCGCACAATCCCAAGTATGTGCAGAAACCCACCGCTGAATTTTTTGACAAGATGATGAAGTGGAGCCGCAATACCATCAAAGTCATCACCATTGCCGCTGAAAGCGAAGGCGCCGCAGAATTTACCAGGTACGCTGTCAGCAAGGGCGTGGTGGTTTCTCTCGGACACCACCTTGCCGGTTTTGATGATGTAGCCGCCTGCGCCGCCGCCGGTGCCAGCTGGCTTACCCACCTGGGCAACGGCTGCCCCAACAGCATTGACCGCCACCGCAACCCGATCTGGGCCGGTTTGTGCGAAGACGGCGTTGCCGCCGGTCTGATCACCGACGGTCATCACCTGCCCCCGCCGGTGGTCAAGGCTATGATCCGCGCCAAGGGTGTGGATAATGTTATCTGCGTAAGTGATGCATCGCCGATCGCCGGTATGCCTCCCGGTGTGTACGAAACTCTCGGCAACTACGCTGTGCTGGAAGAAAACGGTCTGCTGCACAACCCGGAAAAGAAATGCCTGGTCGGTTCTTCGGCTACCATTATGCAGTGCGCCAATGTAGTGGCGTCGCTCAAGGCGTTTTCGCCGGAAGATATTGTCAAGATGTGCTTTACTGCGCCGCTCAAGAAAATCGGTATCGATCCGGAAAAATTTGCCGCCAAACTGCCGGCAAAGTACACCTGGGATGCTGTCAGTTCGAGATTTGTTGCGCTGTAAGCAATCAGAAAAGTTTATCTTTCAACTCCGGACGGCAGCAATGTCAGCCGGAGTTTTTTTTATCTCAACATCACTTGAAAGGTGCAATATGAAAATCAATGATATACCTTTGCAAGGCAGTGAACATATAACATTGCTTCTTCAGCGGCTGGCTGAAGGTGCTGAAGAATTTGTGGTTTTAGAGCGCGATGAACGCCATTTTCTGCAGAGTGACGGCAGCAGTCTGGAATACAAAAATCCTGCCGGTCTCTACCGTTGCACCCGGCAGGAATTCACCCTGAAAGAATTGCAGGAATTATTCATTGATTACAGCGCCGGCGGCAACCGGTACCTTGCGGAATATCAATGGGCGGAATTGCCGGGATTCTGCGACTGGATGCCGGAACCCCGGGAAGAACTGCCGCCGCCGAAAGGGCTGCTCGGCAGATTCAGACGGCTGTTCGGATTGTAAAAAGTTATCCGTAAAAAAGCTGTTTTCAATACTCAAAAAACCGCTGAACTTTTAAATTATGGCATAGGTCTATAGTTCCAACTCACCAAACAGAGGAGGAATTTATGACAGATGTCAACAAAAAGTTGGGCGCATTTGCGTTGTCGGCAATCGTAGTCAGCGCTATGATAGGCGGCGGGATCTTCAGTTTGCCGCAGAATATGGCGCAAAGTGCCGGATTGACGGCAGTATTGATCGCGTGGATCATCACCGGAATTGGAATGTTTTTTATAGCCAATACCTTCCGGACTCTTTCCGAGGCGCGGCCGGATGCAGCAGCGGGTATTTATATGTATGCCCGGCTGGGATTCGGTAAATTTGCCGGATTCCAGATGGCGTGGGCGTACTATTTGAGCAATGTTTTCGGCAATGTCGGTTATGCCGTATTGCTGATGGATGCATTCAACTACTTTTTTCCCGGTACCTTCACTGGCGGGAACAACATTTATTCGATCATCGGCGGATCGCTGGTGATCTGGATAATGTGCTTTCTGGTCTTGCGCGGTACGCATCAGGCGGCATCGGTCAACGTAATCGGTACCATTGCCAAACTTATACCGATAGTACTTTTTATTATAATTATGCTGGGGGTATTCCACTGGACATTCTTTGCCGATGCGTGCTCAAGCCACTCTGCAGGCAACGCCCCCGGACTCGGCTCAATGGGCAATCAGATCAAATCCACTATGATGGTTACACTGTGGGCGTTTATCGGGATTGAAGGGGCAGTGGTAGTTTCCGGCAGAGCGCGCAACGCCCGCAGCGTGGGTATTGCCACGATCTGCGGTTTTGCGGTCTGCCTGACTATTTATATACTGCTTTCTGTACTGCCTTTCGGCAGAATGACCCAATCTGAACTCGCCGGTCTGGCAAATCCTTCCACCGCCCCCATCTTGAGTTCGGTGGTCGGCTCCTGGGGCGGCTGGCTGATGAATCTTGGTGTGATCATAGCGCTGTTGAGTTCGTGGCTGGCATTTACAATTATGGTTGTGGAAATACCTTATCAGGCGGCTAAAGACGGAACTTTCCCGCAGATTTTCGCCCACGAAAATAAACACGGTGCGCCGGATGTATCGCTGTATGTCACCAGCGGCCTTATGCAGTTGGCTATGATTATGGTTTACTTTGCCAACAACGCCTGGAACACAATGCTTTCCATTACCGCAGTAATGATTCTGCCGCCCTATCTGGCAAGTACCGGGTATCTCTGGAAACTGGCGTGGAAGAAAGACCTGCCCCCCGCACTGACGCCCCATCGCAACTTTGCACTGCTCTGCGGAATTGCCGGTACAGTTTACGCAATCTGGATGATCTATGCCGCCGGCTTGAAATATCTTGCAATGGCATTCTGTTTTATGGCGATCGGGATCATCGTTTACCTCAAGTCCCGGTTGGAAAAGCGCAAAAACAATGTACAGGGAGGTGCTGCTGAACCCTGGTTCACAATGCCGGAACTTGCCGGTGCCATAATCATTGTCCTGCTGGCAGTGGCAGCACTGGTCTGGCAGGGCGAAAGCGATCCGGAAGCCGAACGGCTCATCCACAAATGGGCGCATCAGGTCAACTGCCTCTGGCACAATATGTAAGATGAAAGGATTTTACTATGCTTAACGAATTGCAAACCTATCGGGTCCTGATCGTGGAAGACAACTATGTACACCGCAGCGAAACAATGCGTATGGCGGTCAACCGCCTGGAAAGCGCGCTGAAAAACCGCCATATAACCGTCTTGCGCGCATATTCATACAACGATGCCAAACCGCTTGCTGCCAATGATATGGATCTGGATGCATTTCTGGTTGCCAGCGATATGTCAACGGAACCGCGCCCGGACTCCGGCAGTATCGATCTGCTGCACAGAATCAGCCGCCACCAAAAACAGGCGCCGGTTTTTCTGCTGGCTGACCGCGACAAATGCGGTGATATATTCTCACCTGATATGCTGAAATTTTCCAGCGAACTGGTATGGATCTTTGAGGACAGTCCCGATTTTATTGCCGGGCGTATTGTTGCGGCGATCGAGCGTTACCGGAAAAATCTGCTGCCGCCGCTGATGAAAGCCATCTGGGAATACAACGAACAGCAGCACGAATACTCCTGGGCGGCACCGGGACATCAGGGAGGTATCGGTTTTACCAAAAGTCCCGCCGGAAAAAAGTTTTATGATTTTTACGGCGAAAATCTGTTCCGCACTGATACAGGTATTGAACGCTCCAGCATCGGTTCGCTGCTCGACCACTCCGGAGCCTTTGCCGAAAGCGAAAAACTCACTGCCAAAACCTTCGGCGCTGATGAATCATATTCGGTGATCGCCGGCACTTCCGGCTCCAACCGTACCGTTATGCAGGCGTGTCTGACACCCGGCAGTGTAGCCATTTGCGACCGCAACTGCCACAAATCCATTGAGCAGGGGCTGATCCTGACCGGAGCAACTCCGGTTTATATGAAACCCAGCCGCAACTGCTACGGCATCATCGGTCCGGTCAGACGCAGCGAAATGACTCCGGAAGCGATTTCATCCAAAATCCGCGCCGCCGGAGAAAAATTCAATATCGACCGTGGAGCTGCATACGCTGTACTTACCAACTGCACCTACGACGGATTGTGCTACAACGGCATAAAAACCGAAGCTGAATTGAGCAAAAGTTCCGATGTAGTCCACTTTGATGAAGCTTGGTATGCATACGCCAGATTCAATAAAATCTACGAAAACTTTTTTGCTATGCGCGGTGATGCCTCGCGCCACTCCGGAGCAACGGTGTTTGCCACGCACTCCACGCACAAACTGCTTACAGCGCTTTCACAGGCAAGTTTCATACACATCCGTCAGGGGCGCAAAGTATTGGATTTCAAGCGCTTCAACCAGTCGTATATGCTGCACAGCACAACTTCTCCATTGTACGCTATATGCGCCTCCAACGATATAGCCACTGCTATGATGCGCAACAACGGTGAAACCCTTACGCAGGATGTGATCGATGAAGCTGTCGATTTCCGTCAGGCACTTGCCAAACTGCACGCCAACTGCAGCGGCAAAGGCTCCTGGTTCTTCAAGCCGTGGAATCCGGATACGGTGACCGATTACAGCAACGGCACAACTTATGATTTTGCCTCGGCACCGCGCGATCTGCTGCGGCACGATCAACGTTGCTGGATACTGGAACCGGGCGCCGCGTGGCACGGGTTCAGTGATCTGGAGGATAACTGGGCTATGCTTGATCCGATCAAAGTCAGTATTCTGGCTCCGGGTATGGGCGATGACGGCAAATTCAAAAGTTCAGGTGTTCCGGCGGCATTGGTCAGCGCCTATCTGTACCGGCAGGGGATCGTACCGACCCGCACGACCGATTTTCAGCTGATGTTCCTCTTTTCAATGGGGATCACCAAAGGCAAATGGAGCACTCTGCTCAATGCACTTATCAAGTTCAAGATGCTCTACGATTCCAACGCTCCGCTTTCAGATGTGCTGCCCGAACTTACCGCCCAGTACGGTGATTTTTACCGGATGATGGGACTGCGGGAACTCGGCGAAAGAATGTTCGGTTACCTCAAAAGAGAAGAGCCCAACCAGCGGCTCAACGAAGCATTCAACACGCTGCCGCAGGCAGAAATGACTCCGCGTGAAGCGTTTCTTAAAATCGTTTCCGGCGATGTGGAAATGGTTCCCTGCGAAAAACTGTTCGGCAGAATCGCCGCCAACAGCATCATACCCTACCCGCCCGGGATCCCGATGCTGATGTCGGGCGAAAACTTCGGCAGCGCCAACAGTCCCCAGATAGCTTATCTCAAGAGTCTGCTGGCCTGGAACCGGCAATTCCCCGGCTTTGAACATATAACCGAAGGCGTGGAACTGAAAAACGACAACTGCTATGTTATGTGTATAAAAAAATCCTGATTTAAAATCTGAAAAAATAAAAACGGCTGCGGTGAAAATTCTGCCGCAGCCGTTTTGGTTTGCCGGGGATAAATTACTCTATTTTCCGGTGTGTCAATATCATCTTCGCGGAAAACTCCGGCAAAAAGTATAAGCATATTCTGCCTGTTGCGCTCCCTCTTGTGTACACTTTATTGCTTATTGTGATAATGGAATACAGCTCTGAAAAGTACATTTTTCCACAGAATATATATTAAAATGACTTTTTTAACTTTAAAAGAAGGGCTTTTGCAACAAAAAAACTCTTTGCTATTTGCAGAAGTGGTAAAAGAGTATTATATTCTCATTGTGATAATTACAATATAAACACTGTAAAATAAGGTTTTTGCCATTTTCACTCCCGGAAAACGGCAGATGAGTTGTATGCAGATGAAAAATTCCAATCTTGTTGAACTGCTGTCAATATTTCCCGGCTGCCGCATAGCGGTGATCGGCGATCTGATGATCGACAGTTATATATGGGGATCGGTTGACCGGATCTCTCCTGAAGCCCCGGTACCGGTGGTTCAGGTCACCAAAACCAGCTGCTGTCTGGGTGGCGCAGCCAATGTTATGCGCAACATCGTTACGCTCGGCGGCAAAGTTGATGCCTTCGGACTGGTGGGCAATGACAGCAATGGCGAACTTATCCGTCAGCTGCTGCGCGAATATAAAATCGATCCATCCGGGGTTCTGACTGATTTTGAACGCCCCAGCATCCGCAAAGAGCGGGTGATCGCCGGCAGTCAGCAGCTTTTGCGCATTGACTTTGAAAACCCCGTTCCGGCAGCAGAACAGCTCCGGGAAGATCTGGTGGCACGCGTCAAAAAACATCTTGACTACGGCGAAATAAAGGCTTTGATCCTGGAAGATTACGCCAAAGGTCTCTTTTCGGAAGCTATGGCGCAGGAACTGGTGGATTATGCAAATAAACTCGGAATCATTACAATGCTTGACCCCAACCCGCGCAATAAGATGCATCTCTCCGGGCTTACTGCTATGAAACCCAACCGGACCGAAGCATTTGCTATGGCGGGCGTTCCGCTGACCGCGCAGACCGGCGATGCGGCAAATGATGAATCACTCAAGCTGGTGGCAAAGATCATACGCCAGAAGTGGCAGGTGAAAAATCTGCTTATTTCACTGGCGGCACAGGGTATGGCACTCTTTGATGAATCCAATCAGTGCACCGTGATTCCGACCCGCGCGCGCGAAGTATATGATGTATCCGGCGCCGGTGATACTGTAGTTGCCGCCGCCAGTCTGGCGCTTGCCGCCGGCAGCGATGCACGCAGTGCCGCTGAACTGGCAAATTACGCTGCCGGCGTGGTAGTCCGTCAGCTGGGGACTGCCACTGTAAGTGCCGATGAGTTGCGCGAAGCGCTGTTTGAATAAAACAGGAAACGGTAAATGAAAGTTTATATCAACGACGATTTCGGCGATTTTTATTCAGCCACACTTCCGGCAAATGAATGGAACACTGATCGCTTGAAAAAACGGATAGATTTTTACACTGCCCGGGGCGGGGTTGATGCAATATTTCTGAATCTGAACGCGTCAAGAGCATTTTTTGACAGCCGTACCCGCACGCCGATCTGGCACGATATGACCGATACATCTGAAGGGGTGTTATACAACGGCAAACTGCAGTCAAAGTTTCTTTCCAACGCGGCACGGAACGCTCTGGCGCTTTATACCAATGTACCCGACCCGATGCGGTTCAATTATGATTACTGTCACGAAAAAGGGGTGGACCTCTTTATTTCTATGCGGATGAACGACATTCACTTTGCCAATGATCCTGACTGTATTATACACGATGACTTCTGGCGCAACCGTCCCGACCGTCAGCGCTGCCCCTACCGGCAGGCCGAATGGAACTGTTACACGCTTGATTACAGCCGCAGTGATGTCTTTGAACACAATATCGAACTTATGGAAGAGTATCTTGACCGCTTTGAAACAGATGGGCTTGAACTCGACTGGATGCGCACCCCGCCGCACGTCCGTCCGGGAGCGCCTGATTGCGGTTGTTCGGTGCTGACTGAATTTATGCGCCGCACCCGCGCCGCGGCAGACAAAGCAGAAAAACGCTGGAACCATCCGGTAAAAATCGCGGTACGCACTCCGGATTCGCCGGAAAACGCTCTGGCAATCGGTATGGATATTGCATTGTGGGCAAAAGAGGGTCTGATCGATATAATCATACCCTCACCTTATTTTGATTCGACCTGTTACAACATACCAGTCAAACTCTGGAAACTCATCGCCGGAGAAAAGGTCGAAGTCACACCCTGTTTGGAAATATTCAGCAAGATGGCACGGGAAAAGAGTCTGCCGGTAAATGCCGATATTTACATAGATTGCGGATATACCGCCGCATTTTATGCCGACGGCGCCGACGGTATATATATGTACAATCACTGTCCCGGCAGCGGCTACACTCCGCATCTTACTGAACCGGGTATGGATTACATAAACAACGGCATACTTACTCCGCCGCCGGAAGTTTATGCTGAAGGCAAAGAAACGCAGAAAGAGTTTAACAGCATTGCCGGAAATTATCAGGAAGTGTGCCGGCGGGAACGCCGTCACATTTATACATTCAATCAGGATTATTTTTACGAATCAGGCCGCCACAACCGCAGTTTTCTGCCTGCAGACACCGCCAAGGCGATCATACCGTTCAATCTGGGAATTGTCGGCAAAAGCCGCCGCGGCAGGATCGTAGTGGGATTCCGCCCCGGGGAAAGCGCTCCGCTGCGGGTGTACTGCAACACGGTGCAGTGTGAACTTGACAGTAATGCCGTGTTCCCGTATATGCCTCCGATGATGGATGCCATTACTCCGGTGGAACTTTATACATACAATATTCCCGCAGATGTATTGCACGATCAGCGCAACACCATTGAAATATTATCAAATCTGGGTATGGATTACCAGTGGATAGAACTTGATCTGGCCCCTGCAAACCAATAAGGAGTTTTTATGAAATTTTTCAGAGTATTGATCGCTGTGCTGACAGTAACATTTATTGCCGCAGATGCAATGGCAATCACCAACGCCCAGAAAATGCAAATGCACAAAGAGCGGCAGAAAGGTAAAAATCAGGACTGCGAAAATTCGCTCTATAAACTGAACAGCATTTTGCGCACCTATGCGGCTAAAAACAAGGGTTTTCTGCCGAATAAAAACAACTTTGCCGGTCTGAAAAGCCTGATTGCCTATGGGGCGAAAATCGAACACTTTTCGTGCAAAGCAGCGCGTACCAAAAAGGCTAAAGACCTGACCAGACTTTCCGAAGAATCCAATCCGTACCTCTATTTCGGCGGAATCAATCTGACCCAGGCGGCAAAAAGCTGCCCGAAACTGGTGGTGATCTGCGACAAACCCGGTTCGCGCCATTTGAATGTATTGTTTGCCGACGGCAGTGTTGGATCGATCGACCTCAAAAAAACAACGCCGCGGATAACCAGCGCTCAAAAACTTATTGATTATCTCGGCAAAGAATACAAATACCCTGCCGCCACACTTAAAGTTATGCAGAATAAAGCTAAAAGTATCGATCAGGCGCTGGGACTGAACAAACGCTGAAAGGATGCCGCAACTGCGCAAATCGTAAAAATATACAATTAAAACGGCAAATTTAACAAAGTTTTTATTTGCGTAATTGGCTTTGGGGCAGTATCTTTATAGAAGATGTTTTTTTAACCCGCCGGGGATCTCCGGCAATGTACCTAATAGAAAGGAACAGAAAAATGACTAAATTGGCAATTGACGGCGGCGAAAAGACCTTCAATGGTGCTTTCCCGATGTGGCCGAGCTTCAACGAAAAAGTCTATGACAAAGTCGTTGACATCCTCAAGAGCGGTAAAGTGAACTACTGGACCGGCAAAGTCGGTATGGAATTTGAAAAAGCCTGGGCCAAGTGGCTGGGTGTTGACCACGCAATCAGCGTTGCCAACGGTACTTGCGCACTGCACACTGCTCTTGCCAGCCTGGGCGTCGGCCCCGGCGATGAAGTGATCTGCACTTCCTACAGCTTTATCGCATCGAGCTTCTGCGCTCTGCAGGCCGGTGCTCTTCCGGTGTTCTGCGACGTCGGCACCGACCACCTGCTGGATCCCAGCAAAATCGAAGCTGCCATTACCGAACGCACCAAGGCTATCGTGGTGGTTCACCTGTATGGTATGGTTGCCGATATGGATCCGATTATGGAAATTGCCAAGAAATACAACCTGTATGTGGTTGAAGACTGCGCCCAGTGCTTCGGCGGTGTGTACAAAGGCAAAAAGGCCGGTACCATCGGTAATGTCGGCTGCTTCAGCTTCTGCCAGAGCAAGCACTTCACCACCGGTGGTGAAGGCGGTATGGTTGTAACCAATGACGAAGACCTGGCCTGGGAATGCCGCAGCTTCCGCGACCACGGTTATGACGTCAAAGCCAAGTTGAACCTGCTGGAAATGGAAGGCAAACAGCTTTACATCCACCGTCGCGTCGGGTTCAACTTCCGTATGACTGAAATCCAGAGTATGATCGGTTTGATGGAACTCGAACGTTTCGATTCCTGGAACCTGCCCAACCGTATCCGCAACGGTAAAATGCTGATTGCCCAGCTCAAGGATCACCCGCTGGTCAAGTACTGCCCGGTGGATACTGAAGAACGCCAGAACTCCTTCTGGTGGGCTCCCTTCGTTCTGGACACCGACAAGCTGACCGTTTCGGTTGCCGACTTCATCAAGGCTGTTGCCGCTGAAGGCGTGCCGGTTTACAGCGTGCTGTGGCCGGAAATGTACAAGGAACACGCCTACACCGTCCGCAAGGGCTTCGGTACCGTTGGCTATCCGTTCAACGACCCGCGTTCGCGCAACATCGACTACACCAAGTTCAACTGCAAGATGGCGAACTGGATGACCGACCGCACCATCAGCTTCTTCACTCACCCGGTCTACACCGAAGAGCACACCCAGGCTATGATCGACGCCTTCAAGAAAGTCGCCGAAGCCTACATGAAGTAAGGATTGAAAGATGGCAAAAGTCAAGTATGCGATCATCGGTTTCGGCGGCATTGCCGAAAATCGTATCGCCAAAGAAGGTTTCGGATGCGACAAGAGCCGTTTCAACGGTCTGCCCAACGCGGAACTGGTCGGCGCCTTTGACGTCAACCCTGCCCGCAAAGCCGCT